>JAEYZK010000460.1 GCA_023428085.1 Pseudomonadota bacterium | reverse complement strand
GGAGGCGACAGCGCGCGCGCGCTCGTGGAGGCGGCCGGTCTGCCGGTCTTCGCCGCCGTCCCGCACAGCCGTCGCGAGGTCCAACTCCAGCGGAGCGCCGGCCGCCGCGCGCGGGTCCCCCTCGCGCTGGCCGCGCCCGAGGACGCCGCCACCGACGCGCTGCGCGCGGTCCGGACGACGCTCGGGGCCCACCTGGCGGGGCGCGGCAGGATCGTGGCCGTGAGCTCGCCCGCGCCCGGCGCCGGCAAGAGCTTCGTGTGCGCCAGCCTCGCCCATGTCGCCGCGACGGCCGGCCAGCGGGTCCTGCTCGTGGACGCCGACCTGCGCGAGGGCGTGCTGCACCGGTACTTCACCGCCGCGCCCTCGCCCGGGCTCGCGGACGTCCTCGAGGGCGCCGCGTCGCTGGACGACGCGATCCAGGGGACGGGGACCGCCCGGCTCGAGATCCTCCCCTGCGGCGGGCCGGCGCCGTCGCCCGCGGAGCTCCTCGCGCACCCGCGGCTGGCGGAGCTCCTGGCCTCCGCGGAACGCCGCTACGACCTCGTCATCGTGGACACCCCGCCCGTCCTCTCGGGCGCCGACGCGCTCCTGGTCGCGCGCGCGGCGCGCGTGAACGTGCTCGTGCTCCGCGCGCACGGGCGCGCGCGTGAGCGGCTCGCCGAGGCGGTCGCCCGGTTCGCGCGCGGCGGGCTCGCGGTCCACGGGACGATCCTGAACGACGCCCGCCCCGCCGAGGGCCGGGCGCGCACGCATCCGCGGCGCCCCTCCGTTCCGGAGGCGGTCCCGACCGCGCGCTGAGGACGAGGAGCATGCTCCGAATGCACAGAGCGGCGATGCTGACGCTGGTGGGCCTGGCCCTGATCGCCTGCGACTCCAGCGGCGGGCGTGGCGCCCCGGGGGGAGAACCCCCGCCCCCGCCCCCGCCGCCGCCCCCCGGCGACACGCCGCCGCTGCGGATCGGCAGCTGGACGTACTTCGGCGGCGCTCAGGGGCTCTCCGCCGACGTCCAGGACGTCTCGGCGGACGAGGGCGGCAACGTGTACGTCGCCGGAGGCGACGCCGTGTACGTGAAGCGCCGCGCGGACGAGCGGTTCCTCCGCTTCGACGCGGAGAACGCGGGGCTGACCGTGAACTGCAACGACGAGGCAGAGCAGCACCTCGAGGTCCCCACCCAACCCTTCCGGCAGTGCCGCATCATCTCGGTGGCCGGCGCTGCCCCGGGCAGGGCGATCATCGGCTTCGAGGGCTTCCGCACCGACCTGGCCGGCACCGGGACCTGGGACTGGGTCCTCCTCGGCAACGGCGGCGCGGACGTGGTCGCGTTCGACCCCGAGGCCGGCTCGCTCTCCCGCGTCCGCCACGTCGAGATCGGCTCGCCGCCCCATACCATCTGCGTCGCCGGCGGCCACGAGCGGCGGAGCACCACCTGCTCCGACCCGAACGACTACTGGTGGGTCACGGGACGCCACCTGATGCACAAGATCAACCGCATCGTGGTGAACCACGATCCGAGCACGGCCATGTACGGCGACGCGTGGATGTGCGGCCAGCACGGGACGTTCTCCGTCCTGCTCAACGACGCGGCCGCGCGCGGGTTCCCCGATCACACGGCGGGGGTCCACCCGAAGTACCGGGACTCGAAGGACGTGTGGGAGCACCTCCACCCCGCGTACGCCCCGCCCGGCTACCCCGACGCGTTCATCAACGGAGAGTGCACCGCTCTCTCGATCGACCCGCGCAGCGGGACGCCGTGGGGTTCGAACCGGTTCCGCACGGTGGCGGTGGACGGGTACGGCCCCGATCTCCGCAACGACCAGTGGTGGATGTACCCGCCCACCGAGGACACCTTCCTCGACCTCTGGCCCGACCCGTCGATGGACGAGCCGTTCACCGCCGCCTACGACGACGTGAGCTCGATGTCCCACTGCGCCGACGGCACGCTCTGGATCGGATCGCTCGCCCACGGGCTCGCGCGGATCGACCCCGCGGGGAGCATCGCACACGTCCCGCTGCCCGGCGGGGCGACGGGGCCGGGCGTCTCGGCCGTGGCGTGCGACCCGCTCGACGCGTCGCTCTGGATCGGCCTCGCGGCCGGCGGCGTGCTGCGCCTGCGCGGCGGCGTCTTCGAGCCCGTCGGCGACCCCGGGATGCCGGGCTTCGCGGGGCACCCGGTCCCGTCGATCCAGATCGACCGCTGGGCGGACCGGCGGATCGTGTACTTCGCGTTCCAGCCGACGGCGAGCGGCGCCGGCGGCGTGGCCTCGTACGATGGGCCGTGACGTCCAAGGGGCCGACGATGACGGCGCGCGCCACGAGAGCTGTGCTGACCTCGCTCCTGCTCCTCGCCGAGCTCGGCTGTGACGGGCCCGCTCCGGGCGGCGCGCCCGCGGCCGGCGCGGATCCGTCCCGACCCACGGACCCGTCGACCGCTTGCGACCCGCTGCGCCCGACCTACCCGCCCGCGGTGGAGGTCTCGTTCAGCTTCCCGGAGGACGGGACGGGTGCGCCGAGCCGGACGTGCTGGAACGCGACCACGTCCCCCGGCGGGCAGGTCGCCCTCGCGTTCTTCGTGTCCGGCAGCCAGGTCGAGGACCAGATCGAGCTCCGCCTCTACACGCCGGCCGGGGTCGAGCAGACCGCCGCCTCGTCGCGGATCGCGCGGCTCGGCGCCTTCACGACCCTCGACATGCCGTGGTTCCACGCGAGCGCCCTGGGCTGGCACGGCATCGTGCACGATGGCTCACCCCTGTACGCGCTCGCGGCCTGGGACGGCCTGGGCGGCCGCATGACCCGGCTCACGGGGTTCGCCTCCACCGTGGACGTGACGCCCGACGGGCACGGCGGGAGCGTGGCGATCACCGCCGATCTCGAGTCCACCGGCCAGGCGAGCGCGCTCGTCTGGGTGAGCGCCGCCGGGGAGGTGGTCCGGACCGTCACCCTGGACCGGGATGGCACGCTGGCGATCGTCCACCCGGCCACGCGGGACGTGCTGGTGTTCGCGTCCAGCTACCCGGACAACGTCGTGGCGCGCTGGTTCGGCGCGGACGGCGCGCCCCTCACGGACTGGTTCGACGCCCGGTTCCAGTTCCAGGGGCAGGTCCTGCTCACCCTCCTCCTCGACGGCCGGCCGGCGATCTTCGACGGGATCCAGTGGGTGGCGGCCTACCGCGCCGGCACGACGGCGGTGGACGCCCCGCCGGCGTGGCTCGCGGCGCGGGCAGGCATGCGGATCGCCGCCCTCCCGGGCGGCCGCGGCTACCTCGCCCTCGGCGGGTCCGACTGGTTCGATGCATCCCCCGCCGCCGAGCTCCTGACCCGCGACGGCGAGAGCTGCGGGTTCCTCCAGCCGCCGCCGGGCGCGGCGCCGTCCGAGGGGGCCCGCGCGCCGGTCACGTACTGGCTGGGGGAGGACGGGACGCTGATCGAGAGCGCCCATCTCGACGGGCCGCTGCTCGCGGAGGGGATTCACTGCGCCTTCCGCTGGTGGCCGGGGCTCCTCCGCCGCTAGCACGCCGTGGACGGCGGCGCGCCGCTCAGCCCGCCGCCGGCACCGCGCGCCCGACCCTCCCCTCCGACACGCGGCGCCACAGCTCCGCGTACGCCTCCACGACACGCCCGATCCCGAACCGCGCCTCGATGCGGGCACGGGCGGCGCGCCCGAGCTGCTGCCGCCCCTCCGGTCCCATCGCCACGAGCGCCTCCCACCCGGCGGCGAGCGCCTCGGGGTCCCGCGGCGGGACGACCTGCCCCGTGTCGGCCACGAGGAACGCGCTGTCGCCCACGTCGGTCGCGACGCACGGCACGCCGCACGCCATCGCCTCGCCCAGGGCGAGCGGGAAGGCCTCCCCGAGCGAGGAGAGCGTCGCCACGTCGACCGCGCTCCAGACGCGCGGGACGTCGGCGCGCGGCCCCACGAGGAGGAACCGGTCGAAAAGCCCCGCGGCGCGGATCGGGTCGGCGAGGTACGGGTTGTCCGGCGTCGCCCCCAGGCCGTTCACGGCGTCTCCGCCGCCACAGAGCAGGAAGCGCACCTCGGGGCGCCGGCGCGCGAGCGCGAACGCCGCGCGGAGGAAGTTCGGGTGATCCTTGAGCGGTGAGACGCGCGCGACCATCCCGATGACCACGTGGTGGTCCTCGACGCCGAGCGAGCGGCGCACCTCGCGCCGCGCGGCCGCGTCCGGCCGGAAGCGCGCCAGGTCGAAGCCGTTCGGGATGAAGACGAACTTGCGGGCGTCGTACCCCCACGCCACGTGGACGGCCTGCGCCGCCTGCGAGACGGTCACGATCGCGTCCGGGATCGTCCACGAGAGGCGCGCCAGCGCGGAGACCACCAGCCGCGTCGTCCGGCGCGTGCACGACGGATCGAGGTTGCCGTTGTGGAGCCCCCAGACCACGGGCGTCCCCCCCGCGAGCCGCGCCGCCAGCCCGCCCAGCAGGTCGGCGTGATACATCCAGGTCTGGATCACGTCCGGCCGGAGCTCGCCCACGATCCTGCGCAGGGCGAGGAGCTTGCCCGGATCGGGGACGCGGCGCATCCCGAGCGCGCGCGTCTCGATCCCGAGCGCGGCGATCCTCCGGCCCACCGGGCCGACGTCCAGGAGCGAGACGACGTGGTGGCGATCGCCGGGGTGGCGCGCCTCGAGCAGGCGGTGCAGCATCGTCTCGGCGCCGCCGACGTTCAACCCGGTCGATACGTGCAGGATCCGCATGGCCTCGAGAATCTACGGCGGGCGCGGGGGCGACGCCCCGCCCCCGCCGCGGCGGAGGCTCGGACGGGCGCCGGATCAGGTCTGGAGGTCGTCGCCCGTCGGGGCGCGTCGCGAACCCGGGAGGGCCCGCCCGGCCGCCACGCGCGCACGCGCCGGCGCCGCGCTCGGGGCGGGCGCGCTCACGCGATCCGCCGCAGCACCTCGTCCGCCATCTGCCGCGTCGAGAGCTTCCCGCCGAGATCCGCGGTCCGGGCGCCGGCCTCGATCGTCTGATCGACGGCCTGCTCGATCCACCGCGCCTCCTGCTCCAGCCGGAGCGAGTGCCGGAGCAGCATCGCGGCCGAGAGGATCGTGCCCACCGGGTTGGCGATCCCCTTCCCCGCGATGTCCGGCGCCGAGCCGTGGATGGGCTCGTAGAGCCCCGGGCCCGACGCGCCGATCGACGCCGACGGCAGCATGCCCATCGACCCGGCGAGCACGGACGCCTCGTCGGTCAGGATGTCCCCGAACATGTTCTCGGTCACGACCACGTCGAGCGTCGCCGGGCTGGTGACGAGCCGCATGGCGGCGGTGTCCACGAGCATGTGGTCGAGGGCGATCGCCGGGTTGGCCTTCCCGATCGCCGTCGCCTTCTGCCGCCAGAGGCGCGAGGACTCGAGCACGTTGGCCTTGTCCACGCTCGTGACCTTCTTCTTGCGCCCGGCCGCGAGCGCGAAGGCGAGCTTCACCACCCGCTCCACCTCGTAGTCGAGGTACTCGAGCATGTCGTAGGCGCGCTCGTGGCCGTCCTTCTGGTCGCGGCCCTTGGCGCCGAAGTAGAGGCCGCCGGTGAGCTCGCGGATGACGAGGATGTCCACGCCCGCGAGCCGCTCCGGCTTCACCGGCGAGGCCTCGACGAGCCGCGGGTGGACCTTGACCGGCCGCAGGTTCGCGAACACGCCCAGGCCCTTGCGCAGCCCGAGGAGCCCCTTCTCCGGGCGCTCCCTGGCCGTCGGGTCGTCCCACTTCGGCCCGCCCACCGCCCCGAGGAGCACGGCGTCCGCGGCCTTGCAGGCGGCGAGCACCTCGTCGGTGAGCGCGACGCCGTGCCGGTCGATGGAGCAGCCGCCCATGAGGTGCTCGGTGAACCGGAGCTCGTGGCCGCCCTTCCTCGCGACCGCCTCCAGCACCCGCACCGCCTCGGCCGTCACCTCCGGCCCGATCCCGTCGCCCCCCAGCACCACGATGCTCGCCTTCAAGACTCGCTCCTCCCGGCCTTCACCGTCAGCCCGTACTCGATGGAATCGACCAGCGCGCGCCAGCTGGCCTCGATGATGTTCGTGCTCGCGCCCACGGTGCTCCACCGCTCCCCGCCGCGCTGCGTGTCCACGAGGACGCGCGTCACCGCGGCCGTCCCCTCCGGGCCGTCGAGGATGCGGACCTTGTAGTCCACGAGCTGCAGCGCGGCGACCTCCGGGTACCGCGGCACCAGCGCCTTGCGGAGCGCGGCGTCGAGGGCGTTCACCGGGCCGTCGCCCTCGGCGGCCGTGTGCAGCACCTCCCCGTCCACCCGCACCTTGACCATGGCCTCGGCGAAGATCCCGCGGCCGGTCCGGTGCTCCACGTTGACGAGGAAGTCGATGAGATCGAACGGCGCCGCGTAGCGTGGATCGCGGCGCTTCATGAGCATCGCCACCGAGGCGTCCGCCGCCTCGAAGGAGAACCCCTTCGCCTCGAGCTCCTTGATCTCCTCGAGCACCTGCACGGCGTCGGCGCTCTTCGGATCCAGCCCGAACTCCTCCGCCTTGCTCAGGAGGTTCCCGCGGCCCGAGAGCTCGCTCACCACCACGCGCATCTTGTTGCCGACCAGCGCCGGATCGACGTGCTGGTACGAGGTCTCGTTGCGCCGCATCGCCGCGACGTGGATGCCGCCCTTGTGCGCGAAGGCCGACTTGCCGACGTACGGCAGGTGCTCGTCCGGCGCGAGGTTCGCCACCTCGGCCACGAAGTGGGAGAGCTCGGTCAGCGTCCGGAGCTTCCCGTCCGGCAGGCACCGCTTGCCGAGCTTGAGCTCGAGCCCCGCCGCGATGGTGCACAGGTTCGCGTTCCCGCACCGCTCGCCGTAGCCGTTCACCGTCCCCTGGACCTGGGTCGCGCCCTCGCGCACCGCGGCCAGGGAGTTGGCGACGGCGCAGCCCGCGTCGTCGTGCGCGTGGACGCCGAGCGGGTGCCCGAGCTCCTTGCGGACGGTCGCGACCACCTCGCCCACCTGCCAGGGCAAGGACCCGCCGTTGGTGTCGCACAGGACGAGCGTCTCCGCGCCGCCGCGCGCCGCCGCCCGGAGGGTCGCGAGCGCGTACGCCGGATCCGCCCGGTACCCGTCGAAGAAGTGCTCGGCGTCGTAGATGACCCGCCGGCCCTGCGCGCGCAGGAAGGCGAGGCTCTTCTCGATGATCCGGAGGTTCTCGTCGAGCGTGGTGCGGAGCACGTCGCTGACGTGGAGGGTCCACGTCTTGCCGACGACGGTGCAGACCGGCGCGCGCGAGGCGAGGAGCGCCTGGATGTTGGCGTCGTCCTCGGGGGCGCCGCCGGCGCGGCAGGTGGCGCCGAACGCCGCCACCTGGGCGTGCTTCCAGGGCAGGTCGCGGGCGCGCTCGAAGAACTCCGCGTCCTTCGGGTTCGACCCCGGCCAGCCACCCTCGATGAAGGTCATCCCGAGCTCGTCGAGGCGCCGGGCGATGCGGAGCTTGTCCTCGACGGAGAGCGAGATCCCCTCGCGCTGCGTGCCGTCACGGAGGGTGGTGTCGTAGAGCTGGATCGCGGACATCCGGGTCTCTCCGGGCGGTGGCCCGGGGGTGGGCCCGGGGACCGGCCGAACTGGAATGGGTCGGGGAGTCTAGGAAGATCCTCTTACAAAAGCGAGGCCTTCGTGCCGCGCGGCCCCTGGCAGGTCACGGCGTGGGAGCGGCACGCCGCGCGCCGCAAGCGACCTTTTACCGCGGTCTCGGGCACCTGCGGGCCCGCTGCGCGCGCGAGGCGCGCAGCCCCTCGTCGCGCGGCGTCCCTCGAGCAGCGCCGTCAGAGCCGCTGCACCGTCAGCCCGCCGTCGACCAGGACCACCTGCCCGGTCGAGTACGGGAGGTCGCCGCGGGCGAGCATCGCGACGGCGCGGCCGACGTCGTCGGGCGTCCCCCAGCGCCGCTGCACGGCGAGGCCGCCCTCGATCAGGCGATCGTACTTCTCGGCGGCTCCGGCCGACATGTCGGTGCGGACGATCCCCGGGCGGACCTCGAAGACGGAGATGCCCTCCTCGGCGAGGCGCGTCGCCCAGAGCAGGCTCGCCATCGCGACGCCCGCCTTCGAGACGCAGTACTCGCCCCGGTTCGTCGAGGCGACGGTCGCGGAGATGGATCCCACGAACACGATGCACCGCGCCGGGCCCGCCGGCGCCGGGCCCCGGAGCATGAAGCGGGCCGCCGCCTGGGTCAGGAAGTAGGGGCCGCGCAGGTTCACCCGGAGCACCTCGTCGAAGCTCTCCGGCGTCGCGTCCAGCAGATCGCGCCGCTCCTTCGGCGCGACGCCCGCGTTGTTGACGAGCACGTCCAGGCGGCCGAACCGCGCCCCGACGGCGTCGAGGAGGCGCGCGGGCGCACCGTCCTCGCCCACGTCCGCCTGCACGTAGAGCGGCTCGGCCCCGAGCGCGCGCAGCCGCGCGAGCGCCGGCGCCGCCTCGGCCGCGGTCCGCACGCCGCACACCGCGAGCGCGAAGCCCTCGCGCGCCAGCGCCTCGGCGCAGCCCAGCCCGATGCCGCGCGTCCCCCCGGTCACGAGCCCCACGCGCCGTTCCATTCACCCCTCCAGCGGCGGGACGTCCACCCACGCCCGGCGGCGGGACGACTCCAGCCCGAGCTCTGCGAGCTGCACGCCCTTCGCGCCCTCGAGCAGCGACCACGGGAAGGGCTCGTCCAGGGCGACGTGCCGGAGGAACCGCTCCCACTGCGCCCGGAACGCGTTCTCGAAGGGCCGCTGCTCCGGGACCTTCTGCCACGAGGCGAAGAAGTCGATCGGCTGCGGGACGTCGGGGTTCCAGACCGGGCGCGGGGTGGCGCCGTACGGCTGGATCCAGCAGTCCCGCAGGCCGGCGACCGCCGAGCCGAGGGTCCCGTCCACCTGGAGCGTGAGCAGATCGTCGCGGCGCACGCGCACGTCCCAGGACGAGTTGAAGTGGGCGACGATCCCGCCCTCGAGCGCGAAGGTCGCGTAGGCGGCGTCGTCGGCCGTGCACGCGTACGGCCGCCCCTGCTCGTCCCAGCGCTGCGGCAGGTGCGTCACCGCCAGGCACGAGACGGCCCGGACCGGGGCGAACAGGTGGTCGAGCACGTACCGCCAGTGACAGAGCATGTCCACCGCGATGCCGCCGCCCTCCGCGCTGCGGTAGTTCCAGGAGGGGCGCTGCGCGGGGATCACGTCGCCCTCGAACACCCAGTACCCGAACTCGCCGCGCACCGAGAGGATGCGCCCGAAGAAGCCGCGCGCCCGGAGGTCGGCGAGCTTCGCGAGGCCCGGCAGCCACAGCTTGTCCTGGACCACCCCGTGCTTCACGCCGCGAGCGCGCGCGAGGCGGTACAGCTCGAGCGCCGTGGCCGTGTCCGTCGCGGTCGGCTTCTCGCAGTAGACGTGCTTGCCCGCGGCGACGGCCCGCCGCACGCCGTCCGCCCGGCGCAGCGTCGTCTGCGCGTCGAAGTAGACGGACATCGCGGGATCGGAGAGCGCCGCGTCGAGATCGGTCGTCCACCGCTCGAGGCCCGCGGCGCGCGCGAGCGCCGCGAGCTTCTCCTCGCTCCGGCCGACCAGGATCGGCGCGGGGAGGAGGACCTCGTCGCCGACCCGCACGCCCCCGTCCCGCACGATGGGCGCGATCGAGCGCAGCAGGTGCTGGTTCGTCCCCATGCGCCCGGTGACGCCGTTCAGGATGACGCCGATCCGGCGGACGCTCATCGCGCGGCGCCCTCCCCGCCCCCGCGGCCGGTGCGCTGGGGCCGTGCGCCCTCCGGCAGGGGCGGCGCCTCCTGGCCGGCGCGCGGGAGCGTGCCGTCGAGCTCCTGCCGCCAGTGCGCCACCTCGCCCGCGGGCGCGTAGCAGTACAGCATCACCAGCGGGGCCGCGCCCACGTTGGTGAGCTGGTGGAACGTGCGCGGCGGCACGTACAGCGCCTGTCCGGCATTCACCGTCCGTCGCTCGTCGCCCACGCACGCCTCGGCCGTGCCCGCGACGATGAAGTAGACCTCCTCCTGATCGTGGTCGTGCCAGGGCACCTGCCCGCCGTCCGGCTCGAGGGTCACGTACCCCATGCAGAAGCCGCGCGCCTGGATCGGCGAGGCGCCGCCGACGAGGTTCTGGGTGCGCCGCCCCGCCGGGTAGGTCCGCCCGGCGATGGTCGAGAGATCCGCGACGATCATGTCCCGCCCCTCCGCTGCGAGAAGAAGCGCAGCGGCGCGCCCCCGCCCAGCAGCCGCTGGACGAGGAGCCCCGCCTCCCGCAGGTGATGGTCTCCCCACATGCTCGCCTCGCCGCACGGGACGCGCCGGCCCGCGGGCACGTGATCCCAGCCGTTCGGCCGGTGGTACACGGAGTGAAGCAGGAGCCCCTGGTGGCGGTCCGCGACGGAGAGGTAGGGCTCCTCGAGCAGCCGGGAGAGCACCGCGAGCCCCGCGTCGAGGTACCGCGCGCCCCGCGCGTCGCCCGCCGCCTGCAGCCAGGAGCCGAAGCGGACGAGCCCCTGGCAGGCGACCGCGGCAGCCGAGCTGTCCACGGGCTCGTGCGCGTTGAAGGGATCCGCCGGGCGCGCCCGCCAGTCCCCGAGCTCCACGAGGCCGGGGGCGCCCGTGTCCCAGTACGGGATCCCGTCCGACGCGGTGTTCGCGAGGTAGAACTCCGACGTCACCTCGAGCGCGCGGCGGAGGCGCGCCAGGAGCTCCCGCTTGCCGCCGAGCGGCGCGAGCGCGCCCTCGTCCTGGGCGTCCAGGAACTCGAGCTGCTCCGCGAACCCGAGCATCGCCCACGCCAGCCCGCGGGTCCACGTGCTGAACGGCGAGTACCCCTGCTGCGTGGCGGGGCACCGGTAGGTCCCGTCGTTGGGGTTGAAGATCGACTCGTGGGCGACCCGCCCCGGGACGTCGTACAGGTCGCGCCCTTCGCCGTAGTAGACCGCCCAGCGGGCCGTGGCCGTCGCGTGCTGGACGAGCCGCTCGAGGAGCGAGACGCGCCGGTCGTTCTCCTCGAGGAGCACGTGCCCGAGCTCGTGGGCGAGCGCGAGGGCGCGCAGCGAGCGGAGCGTGTCCACGAAGAGCGAGTGCGGGCCGTTGAAGGAGTAGACGAACCCGCCGCCGTCGGCGGTCCGGGTCCAGCGCCGGGCCTGCACCGCGCCGCTCGCCCGCAGGGCGAGCGCGCAGAGATCGCGCGCGCCGCGCTCCTCCGGGATGCGCCCCTCGTCCATCATCCGGAGGACCGCGCCGTAGGTGCTGACGTTGTTGAACCCGTGGTCGTGCACGCCCATGTGCGTGACGTGCGGGGCCATCCGCGCCCGGGTCCGCTCCCACCCGAGCTCCAGGAACGCGCGCTCGCCGGTGGCGTCGAACTGGAGGAGCGCGGATCCGTACTGGAACCCCTGGGTCCACTCCGTCCACCCGCGCGAGGTCCACGCGCCCTCGACCGTGAACACCGGCGCGCCGCGGGCCGGGTCGTAGGACTCCTCGAGGGCGCGGAGCTTGCGCCCGGAGAGCGCCCACATCCGCGCGAGCTGCTCGAGCAGGCGAGGGGTCGGCGGCGCCGCGAGCGTTCGCATCACCGTGGAGTCTACCGGGCGGATCCGGGAGAGGAAAGGCGCGTGGTATCGTCCGGCCATGCCGACCCACGACGAGCTGGTCTCGCGGAAGGCGGCGCGCATCGAGGAGGTCCACCGCCTGGACCCGGCGCGCACCGCGCTGCTGGTGATCGACTTCCAGCGCAGCTTCATGGACGCGGCCTCGTCGCTCTACGTGCCGACCTCCTGGGACATCCTCCCGCCGGTGCAGGCGCTCGTGGGGCACTGCCGCCGCGCGAAGGTGCCGGTGATCTTCACCGAGTTCACCTCGTTCCCCGAGCTCCCGAACCTGCGCAAGGATCCCTTCGGCCCCGAGCACCTCCTGCCCGCGCCCGGCCAGCCGACCGGCTGGGGCATGCCCTCGGGCAACTCGGTCGTCGGGGTCGGCGGGCCCGAGTGCCCGGACACGATCGACGCGCTGAAGCCGCTCCCGGGCGAGGTGGTGATCCGGGCCCCCGGCCTCGACAAGTTCTACGGGACGCCGCTCGACCTCGCGCTGCGCGCGCGCGACGTCCGGTACCTCCTGGTGACCGGGATGCTCACCGATCTCTGCGTGGCGGCGACCGTGTACGCGGCCTCGACCCGCGAGTACCGGGTCACGGTGGTGCGCGACGGCGTCACCACCCTCTGGCCGGAGATCCAGCGCGCCATGCTCGACGTCTTCGGGCGGAAGCTCGCGCGCCTCGTGACCGCGGCCGAGGCGCAGGCCGAGCTGCCCGCTGGCCGCTGAGGAGACGCCATGCCGCTCGCGATCCGGCCGAAGGCCGGCTGCCGCTTCGACCTCGTCGCGCTGGGCGAGGTGATGCTCCGGCTCGATCCCGGCGAGGGCCGCATCTCGACGGCGCGGACGTTCCACGCGTGGGAGGGCGGCGGCGAGTACAACGTCGCCCGCGGACTCACGCGGTGCTTCGGCCTCGACACCGCGATCGTCACCGCGCTCGCCGACAACCCCATCGGCCGGCTCGTGCAGGACCTCGTCTTCCAGGGCGGCGTGGACCAGGCGTACCTGCGCTGGGTGCCGTACGACGGCGTCGGGCGCGAGGTGCGGAACGGGCTCAACTTCACCGAGCGCGGGTTCGGGCTCCGGGGCGCGGTCGGCTGCTCCGATCGCGGCCACACCGCCGTCGCCGCGCTGCGGCCCGGAGAGGTGGACTGGGCGCGGATCTTCGGGGCCGACGGGGCGCGCTGGCTCCACACCGGCGGCATCTTCGCCGCGCTCTCGGAGACGACCGCCGCCGTCGCCGAGGAGGCGATGGTGGCCGCGCGCCGGCACGGCGTCGTCGTGTCCTACGACCTCAACTACCGCGACTCGCTGTGGCGGGCCATCGGCGGACCGGCGCGGGCGCGGGAGGTGAACCGCGCGCTGGTCCGCCACGTGGACGTGCTCCTCGGGAACGAGGAGGACTTCGGCGCCGCGCTGGGGTTCGAGGGGGCGCAGGCGGCCCCGGACCTCGCCCGCCTCGACGTCGCGCGCTCCGAGGAGACGCTCGCGGCGGTCGCCGCCGCGTTCCCGCAGCTCTCGGCGATCGCGACCACGCTCCGCGCCGCGCGCACGGCGACCCGCAACGACTGGGGCGCGCTCTGCTGGGCGGACGGCGCGTTCCACCGCGCGCCCGAGCGGCTCGAGCTCGAGATCCTCGATCGGGTGGGCGGCGGCGACTCCTTCGCGTCCGGCCTCGTCTACGGGCTCCTCACCGGTCGCGGCCCACAGTGGGCGGTCGAGTGCGGCGCCGCGCACGGCGCCCTCGCGATGACCACGCCCGGCGACACGAGCATGGCGACCCTCGCCGAGGTGGAGCGCGCGATGGCGGGGCACGGGGCGCGCATCGCGCGGTGAGGCGCGGCGCCTCCCCGGCCCGCGCGGCGCGCCTACCGCAGCTCCGCCGCGGCCTGGGGACGGGCCTGGTCGGCGGGCGCGTGGACGACGACCACCGGGACGGAGGAGCTCCGGACGACCCGCTCCGCGACGGAGCCCAGCACGAGCCGCTCGAACCCCCTGCGCCCGTGCGTGCCCACCACGATCGCCTCCACCCCGTTGGCCTCGGCGAACCGCTCGATCTCGCGGGCGGCGTTCCCATGCGCCACCACGGTCGAGACCGGCCGGCCCACCACCGCGCGCGCCTCGTCGGCCCAGGCGGCGAGCTCGTGCTCGACCGCGCAGGCGAGCTCGCGGCCGTCGCCCGCGGGCAGGAGGTCGAGCGCGCTCACCGGGGCGGGCGGGATCACGTGCAGGAGCACCAGGTCTGCCTGCAGCCAGGCCGCGAGCGCGGCCGCGTGACGGACGACGTGGGCCGCGGACTCCGAGAGATCCACCGCGCAGCAGAGCTTCTTCCAGGGGCCCATGGACGTTCCCAGGGTGGTCGCGCCGGGAGCGTACGCCAGCGGCGCGCGCCCGGAGACGGCCCCTCGGGTGTGATCCGCCGGGCCTGCCCCTCCGCCCGTGGAGGGGCCGTCGCGGGGGCTAAACGACCGATCGTGATTCGTGAACACGTCGATCGGGATGCGGAGTGGGGGGCCCCAGCGAAGCTGGGGGGAGGGGCAGAGCCCCTCCGCCGCGGGGCAGCCGCGCGCAGCCGCGAAGCGGCG
>JAEYZK010000451.1 GCA_023428085.1 Pseudomonadota bacterium | reverse complement strand
GGGTGGGCTCGGGCGGCGGCGCGGCGGGGACGGCCTCGTCGCGGGACAGGTAGCGCTCGCACCGCGGCGCGGTGCCGGGGAAGTCGCCGGTGCGCACGCCGAGGCGGCAGGGGCCGACCGGGCCGCGCTCGTCCTCGAGGATCGGCCGCCAGAGGCGGCAGCTCCCGCACTCCCGGGGCCCGTAGCTCCGGCCCTCCCCGTTCACCTCGCGGCCTCCGCCGCCGCCATCCGGGCGACGACGACGGCGGCGAGGTGCTCGACCACGGCGTCGAGCCCGAGGCCGGTGGTGTCCATCTGGGCCGCGTCGGCGGCGGGGCGGAGCGGAGCGATCGCGCGCGCGGAGTCGTCGCGGTCGCGCCGCTCCTGCTCGGCGAGGACCTCGGCCAGCGTGACCGCCGATCCCTTCGCCTGGAGCTCCGCGTGCCGGCGGCGCGCCCGCTCCTCGGGCGAGGCCGTGAGGAAGAACTTGGCGTCGGCGTCGGGGAAGACGACGGTGCCGATGTCGCGCCCCTCGAGCACCGCGCCGCGGTTCTCGGGGGCGAGCGCGAGGCGCCGCTGCAGCTCGAGGAGGCCGGCGCGCACCACCGGCCGCGCCGAGACGGCGCTCGCGCCGAGCGACATGGGCGGGGTCCGGATCTCGGCCGAGACGTCCTCGTCGCCGAGCAGCACCCGCTGCGGTTCGCCGGGGCGCGCGGGCGGCGCGAAGCGGATGCGGAGGCCGGGCAGGAGCGCCTCGAGCGCGGCGTCGTCGGCGTAGTCGACGCCGGCCCGGTGCGCGGCGAGCGCGACGGTCCGGTAGATGGCCCCGGTGTCCACCATCGCGAACCCGAGGCGGGCGGCCAGCAGCCGCGCCGCGGTGGACTTGCCCGCCCCGGCGGGCCCGTCGACGGCCACGATGAAGGGACGCCTGTCCCGCTCACCCTGGGCCTGTCGAAGGGCCGTCACTTCGCGAGCACCCGCTGGAGCGCCGCCAGGCACTTCTCGTTCTCGGCGGGGAGGCCGACCGAGATCCGCTGCGCGTTCGGGAAGCCGTACCCGGCCATCGGCCGCAGGACGACGCCCTCGCGCAGCATGTCCTCGAACAGCGCCTTCGCCGGCTTCCCGGGGAAGTCGGCGAGGAGGAAGTTGCCCTGCGAGGGGACCACGGTCGCGCCGAGCTTCTCGAGCCCGGCGGCGAGGATGGGCCGCTGCTCGAGGACGAGGGCGCGGCTGCGCTGCACGTGCTCCGCGTCGGACAGCGCGGCCGCCGCGGCGGCCTGGCCGACGTGGTTCACGTTGAAGGGCGCCCGCACGCGGTCGATGTACTCGACGAGGTCCGGCCGCGCCAGGCCGTAGCCGACCCGCAGGCCGGCGAGGCCGTAGATCTTGGAGAACGTCCGCAGGACGATGAGGTTCGGGTACTTCTTCCGGAGCGCGAGCGCGTCCTGGTACCCCGGCGCGTCCACGTACTCCGCGTACGCCTCGTCGAGGACCACCAGCGTGTCCTTCGGCGCGGCGTCGAGGAGCGGCAGGAGGTCCTTCTCGAGGAACCAGGTGCCCGTCGGGTTGTCGGGGTTCGCGAGGAAGACGACCTTGGTCTTGCGGCCGAGGAGCTTCTTGATCGCGTCGAGGTCGTAGTGGAAGCGCGCCTTCATGGGCGCCTCCATGAACGTCCGCCCGTGCGCGTTGGCGGCGAGCTTGTACGCGATGAAGCTCTGCGCCGAGGCGAGGACCTCCTCGCCGTCGAGCACGAAGGTGCGGACGAGGAGCTCGATGAGCTCGTTCGAGCCGTTCCCGACGAAGACCTCCTCGGGCGTGACGCCGTGGTGCGCGGCGAGGGCCTGGTGGAGCGCGAACGCGGAGCCGTCCGGGTAGAGGTTCACCTGCGCGGCGGCGTCGCGCGCGGCGGCGAGGGCGCGCGGCGACGGGCCGAGCGGGTTCTCGTTCGAGGCGAGCTTCGCCACGTTCGAGACGCCGTACTCGCGCTCGACCTCCTCGATGGGCTTGCCGGGGACGTAGGGCTGGAGCGACGCGACGTTGGGCGGGACCAGTGCCATGGGCGAACGTTTATACCCCGCGCGCCCGAGGCTTGGCGACTGGGGCAATGTAGCTGGGGGGACCGATGGTGCCGGTCCCCCCAGACATCGAGGGCTCGGGTGACGCCCTCGCCCCGTCGGCGGGCGGAGCCCGCCTCCTCCGCCGGCTCGCTCCGGGGCAGGCTCACCCGCCCGCCCCTGCGCTCGTGCGCGCGTTCGGCAGGGAAGCGCCTTCTCCGCCCTTCAGCGCTCCTCGACGAACACGCCCATCGAGCGGAAGCGGCGGTAGCGATCCTCGACGAGCGCGGGGCCGGAGAGGCGCCGGAGCTGGCCGAGGTGCTTGCGGATCGCCTCGCCCACGTTCCGGGCGGTGAGCGCCGCGTCGCGGTGCGCGCCGCCCGGCGCCTCGCGGACGAGCTCGTCGGTGATGCCGAAGCCGGCGAGGTCGCGCGCCGTGAGGCGGAGCGCGTCGGCCGACTTCTCCGCCTTGGTCGGGTCGCGGTACAGGATCGCGCTGCAGCTCTCGGGCGAGATGACGGAGTAGATCGAGTACTCGAGCATGAGCACGCGGTTCGCCACGCCGAGCGCGAGCGCGCCGCCCGAGCCGCCCTCGCCGATCACCACCGCGACGACCGGTACGGGCAGCGAAGCCATCACCTCGAGGTTCACGGCGATCGCCTCGGCCTGGCCGCGCTCCTCGGCGCCGATCCCCGGGTACGCGCCGGGGGTGTCGATGAACGTGATGACCGGCTTGCCGAACCGCGCGGCGAGATCGAACAGCCGGCGCGCCTTGCGGTACCCCTCCGGCCGCGGCATGCCGAAGTTCCGGAGCATGTTCTCCTTCGTGCTCCGGCCCTTCTGGTGGCCCATCACCACCACCGGCTCGCCGTCGAACCGCGCGAACCCGCCGACGATCGAGCGATCCGCGGAGAACCGCCGATCGCCCTCGATCTCGAAGAAGTCGGTGAAGAGGTGCTTCAGGTAGTCGAGCGTGTACGGGCGGTGCGGGTGCCGGGCGAGCTGGACCGTCTGCCACCGGTCGAGGTCGCTGAAGATCTGGTCCTGGAGGCGCTGCGCCTTCCGCTCGAGCTTCTGGATCTCCTCGCCGAAGTCCCCCTTCGCCGGGCCGGAGAGCTCCTTCAGCTCGGCGATCTTCGCCTCGAGCGCGAGCAGCGGGCGCTCGAACTCGAGCGCGTAAGCGAGCTTCGTCACGGGGCGGCTTATAACACGCGGCCTCCCGGACGCCGCCATCCCGGGTCAGGGAGGCGCCGCGCCCTCGACGCAGCGCGCCAGGGACTCCAGGTCCCACGGCGGCCGGATCCATCGCACCCCGGGCTCCTTGCGCAGCCAGATCACCTGCCTGCGCGCGTACTGACGGTGCGCGACCTGGATCCGCCGGACCGCCTCCGCCTCCGGCAGGTCCCCGCGCAGGACCGCGGCCGCCTCGGCGTACCCGATCGGCACGCGGTCCGGGAGGCGCCCGCCGCAGCGCGCGAGCAGGCGCTCGGTCTCGGCGAGGAGCCCGCGCGCGAACATCGCGGGCACGCGCGCGTCGATCCGGGCGTGCAGCTCCGGCCGCGGCAGGTCGAGCGCGAGGATCGTCGCGCGGTACCGGTCCTCCTGGAACGCGTGCGCCGCGTACAGCGCCGAGGGGCGCGTGCCGCCCGCGGCGATCTCGAGCGCGCGCACGATCCGCACGAGGTCGTTGGGCCGGATCCGCGCCGCCATCTCGGGATCGACGGCCGCGAGCCGCGCGTGCAGGGCCGGCCGCCCGCGCCGCCCCGCCTCCTCCTCGAGCGCGGCGCGGAGGGCCGGGTCACGCCCCGGCGCGGCCACGACGCCGTGGAGGAGCGCGCGCACGTAGAGCCCGGTCCCGCCGACCACGATCGGGAACCGCCCCCGCGCCGCGATCCCGGCGATCGCCTCGTCCGCGAGCGCCGCCCAGCGGGCGGCGTCCATCCCCTCGCCGGGCTCGACGACGTCCACGAGGTGGTGCCGGACCGCCGCGAGCTCCTCGGGCGCAGGCTTCGCGGTCCCGGCGTCCAGGCCGCGGTAGACCTGCTGCGAGTCCGCGTTCACGATCTCTCCGCCGACCCGGCGCGCGAGCGCGACGGCGAGCGCCGTCTTCCCGGAGGCGGTCGGGCCGGCGACGACGAGGAGCGCGGTGCCCGGCGCCGTGGGCGCGCCGGCGGAGAGGGCTGCCATCGGCCCCATCTACGCGGGCGCGCCGAGGTGGGTCAACCGCCCTCGCTCCCGCGCCCGGCCTGCGGGGCTATGATGCCGCGGCCCGGAGTCCCCTTGCGCCCGCACCGCACCGCCCTCTCGCTCGCGTTCTCCATCATCCTGCTCGACGTGATGGGGCTCACCCTCCTCTTCCCGGTGGGCGCGTTCCTCGTCCAGCGCTACAGCCAGGACGCCCGCCACGTCGCGCTGCTCTCGGCCGTCTACGCCGCGGCCCAGTTCTGCGCGGCGCCGGCGCTGGGATACGTCTCGGACCGGCTCGGGCGCCGCCCCGTGATCCTCGCCTGCGTCTTCGGCCAGGCGGCGGGGTACGTGATCTTCGGCGTCGGCGGCGCGCTCTGGATCCTCTTCCTGGCGCGGGCGATCGCCGGCGTCACCGGCGGGAGCATCTCCACGGCGACGGCGTACATCGCCGACCTCTCGACGCCGGAGGAGCGGCCGCGCAACTTCACCCTGGTCGGCATGGCGTGGGGCGTCGGGCTCGTGATCGGGCCCGCCGTCGGCGCCGCCGCGGGGCAGGTGCGCCTCGAGCTCCCCGCGTACGTGGCCGCGGCGCTCGCGCTCGCGAGCGCCTGCCTGTGCTGGTTCTTCCTGCCCGAGTCGCTGCCCCCGCAGCGCCGGGATCGCTCGCCGTTCCGGCCCCGCGCGCTCAACCCGCTCGGCTCGGTGCTCCGGACGTTCCGGCGGCCGATCCTCGTGCTCCCGCTGCTCGCGCTCTGCCTCTTCAACCTCGGGTTTCACGGCGCCAACGCCACCGAGGTCGTCTACCTCATCCAGCGGTTCGGCGCGGCGCCCTGGGAGCTCGGGGCGCTCATGGCGGGCGCGGGGGTGGTGATCGCGCTCGTGCAGGGGATCTGGGTGCGCCAGCTCATCCCGCGCCACGGCGAGAGGCGCACGGCGCTCGTCGCGCTCTCGGTCCAGTGCGCGGTCGCGGCGGGCACCCTGCTCGCGCCGAGCCTCCTCGTCGCCGTCCCGATCATCCTCGCGCGGAACGCGGCGAGCGCCTTCGTCTTCCCGGCCCTGGGCGGGCTCGTCTCGCGGCTCGCGCGCGAGGACGAGCTGGGCCAGCTCATGGGCGTGACCACCGCGCTCCAGAGCCTCATGAGCGCGATCGGCCCCGCCGCCGCGGGGGAGGCGCACGAGCGGCTGTTCTCCGGCGCGGGCTACGCGCTCGGGGCCGCGCTCGTCGGGCTCGCGGCGATCGTGGCGGCGCGGCTCCGGCCGCCGCCGCGGCGCGCCGGCTGAGGGGTGCGGCCGCTACCGCGTCACCCGCGCCGCGAGCTCGTCGAGCGCGACCGGCGTCTCCTCGCGCGTCGCCAGGTCCTTGAGCTTGGCCTGCCCGGTCGCGACCTCGTTCCCGCCGAGGACGACCGCGTACCGCGCGCCCACGCGCTCGGCCTGCTTGAACTGGGCCTTCAGCTTGCCGCCGCGCGGATCGAGGTCGCAGGCGACGCCCGCCGTGCGCAGCGCCGCGGCGCGGCGGAGACCCTCCATCGCACCCGCGGCGTCGGCGCTGATGAAGAAGACGGCGGGGCGGCGCGCGGGCGCGGCGCGGCCGAGCTTCTCGAGCACCATCGCGAGCCGCTCCTGCCCGAGGGCGAACCCGACGCCGGGCGTCGGCGGGCCGCCGAGCGTCTCCACGAGCTTGTCGTACCGCCCGCCCCCGGCGAGCGCCGACTGGGAGCCGAGCGCATCGCTCGAGAGCTCGAAGGCGGTCCGGACGTAGTAGTCGAGCCCGCGCACGAGGCGCGTGTCCACCGTGAACTCCACGCCGAGCGCGGTGAGCCCCTCCTTCACCCGATCGAAGTGCGCGCGGCAGCCGTCGCAGAGCCGCTCGAGGAGGCGCGGCGCCTTCTCGAGCACGGGCTGGCAGCTCTCGACCTTGCAGTCGAGGACCCGGAGCGGGTTCCGCTCGATGCGATCGTTGCAGTCGGCGCAGAGCGCGCCCTCGTGCGCGGTGAGGTAGCCCTTCAGCTCGGCGACGTACGCGGGCCGGCAGCTGGCGTCGCCGACCGAGTTGACCCGGAGTCGCGCGGTCACGCCCAGCCGGTGGAAGTAGTCGGCCAGCATCGCGATCTGCTCGGCGTCGAGGTCGGGCTCGGCGATGCCGAAGGCCTCGCAGCCGATCTGGTGGAACTGGCGGTACCGGCCCTTCTGCGGCCGCTCGCGCCGGAACATGGGGCCCATGTAGAACCACTTCTGCGGCCCCTCGACGTACGCCCCGTGCTCGATGAAGGCGCGGACGACGCCCGCGGTCCCCTCGGGCCGGAGCGCGAGCAGCGCCTCGCCCTTGTCCTCGAAGGCGTACATCTCCTTGTTGACGATGTCCGTCGCCTCGCCCACGCCGCGGGCGAAGAGCTGCGCGGCCTCGACCGCGGGGGTCCGGATCTCCCGGTACCCGTACAGCGCGAACACCTCGCGGGCGACCGCCTCCATCTCCTGCCAGCGCCCCACCTCGGCCGGCAGGACGTCGTTCATCCCCTTCACGCCGTTGATCTTCACGGCGGGATGGATACCAGAGACGGGGCGGGCGCGCACGGATCGATCGAGCGGGCCTCGGGCTCCGGACCTCGGGCCTGGGGCGAGGAGCGGCCGCACGTCGGGGCCCGCGCCCGCCTCATCGGATCCGGATCCCGTAGATCGTCCCGCCGCGCGTCGCGAGGACGATCGTGTCGTCGAACACGGCCGGCGACGCCTCCACGTTGGCGTCCAGCCGGAGCCGCGCCGCGACCCTCCCGTCCGCGCCGTCCACGAGCAGGAGCCGCCCGGCGCGGTCGGCCTGGACGATCCACGTCTTGCCCGCGGCCGCGTCGCGCACGGCGGTCGGGGTGGACCAGAGGTCCGCGCCGACCTCCAGCCGCCAGAGCTCGCGCCCGTCGTCCTTCGCGAGCGCGACGACCGCGCCCGGATCCGGGCAGAGGCAGCGGGTGAAGACGACGCGGTCCGCGAGGTCGTCCTTGCCGCGGGGCGCGGGCGGAGATCGAGGAAGTAGACGTTGCCGTCCAGTGAACCCTGGATCACCTCGACGAGGCTGCCATCCGCCTGGCGCGCGCCGAGCGACGGCAGGACGCCCGGCCCGGCCGCGGCGGGCTCGGCCGCAGCCGCCGACGCCGGCGCGGTCGCCGCGGAGCCACCGGGGAGGCTGACGCCCCGCGCACCCGGCGAGCACCAGGAGCACCGCACCCACTCGCCAGGGAGCTCGCCCCCGCACGGAGCGAGACTACCCTGGCGGGGACTCCGTCCATGTACCATCCTCCCCCTACGCACCGCGTGGCGAGCGACCGTCGAACGGACGCCAAGGTCTAGCCCGCCCCGATCGCCTCCCCCACCCGCACCCGCGCGCCGGCGGCGAGCCGCGCGTCGAGCGCCACGCGCCCCGGCTCGAACACGAGGATCACGGTCGAGCCCATCTCGAAGGCGCCCAGCTCCTGCCCCTTCTCCACGGGGATCGGCGGCTCGTAGTCGCGCGCGGCCACGCGCGCGCGGCGGAGGTTCGTCAGCGGGACCGTGGGGTCGTAGTACGCGCGCACGCGGCCCACCACGGTGGCGCCCACGGCGACGACGGCGCAGGCGCCGAGCGGGGTCGCGAGCACCGTGACGAGCCGCTCGTTGACGGTGAAGAGCCCGGGGACGGCGCGCACGGACGCAGGGTTCACCGGCCAGAGCCGCCCGGGCACGTACCGGTACCCCGTGACGGCGCCGCCGAGCGGAGAGTGGATGCGGTGGTAGTCGCGCGGCGAGAGGTAGATCGTCGCGTACGCGCCACCCTCGAGCCGCCGCGCCAGCCCCTCGTCGCCGAGCAGCGCCGCGAGGCCGTAGGCGATCCCCTTCGCCTGCACGAGCTGCCCGCCGGCGGCGACGCCCGCCTCGGAGACGACGCCGTCCACCGGCGAGACGGCCACGCGCTCGCCGGCGGCGATCGGCCGGAGGCCGGGCCGGAGCGGGCGCGCGAAGAACTCCCCGAACGTGCGGTAGGCGCCGAGCTCCGCGCACTCGGAGAGGTCGATCCCGTAGCGGGCGGCGAACGCGCGCATGGCCGCGTGCCGGATCCCGGCGGGGGCGCGCCAGCGCGTGAGCGCGCCGGCGGCCCGGGAGATCGCGTTCTTGGGGAGGAGGCGGAGGGCGCCGACGAAGAGACGATCGTTCATGCGGGGGCACGGAGTGTAGCCGGGAAACGCCCGGTCCGGGAGGCCGCCGCGGCCCGGTGCGGACGGCTACAATCCCGGGGTGCGCATCGCGCTCGTCTCCGACACCCACGGCCTCACCGACCCCAAGCTCCCGGAGCTGTTCCAGGGGTGCGCGCGCGTGCTCCACGCGGGCGACATCGTGACGACGCCGGTGCTCGACACGCTCGCGCGGATCGCGCCCGTGACCGCCGTCCGCGGGAACAACGACGTCGCCCCGTCGTTCGACGGCCTGCCCGAGACGGTCTGCCTGCCGATCGAGGAGCTGCGCCTCTTCATGATCCACGACCTCGGGGACCGCGCGCGGCCGAGGGCGCGCGCGGGCGCGGCGCTCGCCCGGGAGCGGCCGCACATCGTGGTCCACGGCCACTCGCACCGGCCGGGCGCGGCCGTCCACGCCGGTCGCCTCTACGTGAACCCCGGCAGCGCCGGCCCGCGGCGGTTCACCCTGCCCCGGACCGCCGCGATCCTGACCGTCGCCGGCCGCCGCGCGCACGTCGCCTTCTTCGAGCTCTCGGGCGAGCGGCTCGCGCCGCACGGCCCGGCGTTCGAGACGGAGCTGTGAGCCCGCTCCCGCCGCCCGATCGGCTGCTCCGCACCATCGGTCTCGACGACGCGCCGTTCCGGCGCGGGGGCCGCGGCGACGTCGGCGTCGCCGGCGTCGTCTGCGCGGGGACGCGGTTCGAGGGGCTGCTCTGGGGGCGCGTCCGCCAGGACGGCTGGAACGCGACCGACGTCCTCCTCGACCTCCTCGGCCGGAGCAAGTTCCTCCCGCAGCTCCACCTCGTGCTCCTCGACGGCATCGCCCTCGGCGGGTTCAACGTCGTGGACCTGCCGCGCCTCGCGGCCGGGCTCGCGCGCCCGTGCCTCGCCGTCATGCGCCGTCCGCCGGACCTCGCCGCGGTCGAGGCGGCCGTCCGCCGGCTGCCCCGCGCCGAGGCGCGGCTCGCGATCCTCCGGCGCGCCGGCCCCGTCCACCGGCGCGGCGGGTTCGTGTTCCAGGTGCAGGGCGCCGACCCCGGGACCGCCGCCGCGGCGCTGGCGCGCGTCACCGATCGCGGCGCCGTCCCCGAGCCCCTCCGCCTCGCGCACCTCATCGGAGGGGCGGTCCGTGCGGGAGAGAGCGGACGTCGCGCGTAGGTCGTAAGCGGCCAGTCACGTGCCAGCGGCGCGGCCCCCTGCTAAGAGTCGGGACGTCGTGTGTCGTCTCTTCGGCCAGCACGCCCATCCGGGCCTCGATCCCACCGAGCCGCTCTGCAGCGCCGAGAACGCGCTCCGCCTCCAGTCGCACCGCCACCCGCACGGCTGGGGGATCGGCTGGTACGAGCACGGCTCGCCCTGCGTCCGGCGCGGCATCCTCCCGGCGCACTCCGACGAGGCGTTCGCCGCCGCCGGCAGGGAGATCCGCGCGCCGCTCGTCGTCGCCCACGTCCGCGAGGCGAGCGTGGGGCCGGTGCTCCCCGAGAACTGCCACCCGTTCCACTGGGACCGCTGGCTCTTCGCGCACAACGGCACCGTGGCGCGCTTCCGCGATCACGCCGAGGTGCGCGCCGCGATCGAGGCGGAGATCGACCCCGACCTCCGCCGCTTCCGGGGCGACACGGACAGCGAGCGGTGCTTCCGCCTGTTCCTCACGTGCCTCCGCGCCCGCGCCGGGCTCGCCGCGCCCGGGCTCGAGGACGTGCGCCGCGCCTTCGCGGAGGCGGCGGCGACCGTGATCCGGATCGCCGACGCCGCCCCGGTCCCGAAGCCGACCTCCCTCACGTTCCTCGTCTCGGACGGCCGGCTCCTCGCCGCCTGCCGCCACCGCCGCACCCTCCACGTCTCGACGAACGCCGGCCCGCGTCACGCCTTCGTGATCGCGAGCGAGCCGATCGGCGCCGCGCCCTGGGCCGAGGTGCCGGAGGAGGGGTTCGTCGGGACGGAGGACGGGGTCGAGCTCGCGCGCCGGCCGCTGCACGCCTGACGGACCCGCGCCGGAGCGGGGGGCCGCCCGCGGCGTCGGGCGCCGTCCGCCGCGGACGTCACGCGGCGAGCCAGTCGAGGGCCTGCTGCTCGTCGTCGAACGCCTGCATCGAGTGCTTGGCGAACACGTTGATGAGCGCCAGGAACGCCTTCTTCAGGCCGGAGATGCCGAGGACCGCGACCTTCTTGTCGTACTCGCGGGTGGTCTTCACCAGGTCCTTGAGCGCGTCCACCGCCACCTGCGTCCCGACGGCCTTGCGCACGTCAATGAGGCAGTAGACGCTCGCGGGCAATTGGCCCTTGTAGGCGACGACCACCTCCCGGATCACAGGCAGAAACTCCTCACCATCGAGGCCGCTGTAGTCGACGCGCAGGATCCGACGGCCCTTGTGCGTGATCCAGCCTACACGCTCTGCCATACATTGCTCTCCGGGTTCTCCCCCCGCGCCTACACGCCGATTGCGATTGTAGCCTGGTGCGCGTGGCGCCTCAAGCCGCGCGTCGAGTTCATTTCGTCCTCGGCAATGTCTCGCTTTGCTAACCTCGTCCCCGGCGCGGTCGAGTTCCTCCTCGGACCTCGTGGGGAGGAGCACCGCCGCCGAGAGAGGCAAGGGTTCATGACGACGAGATCCGGTGCGGTGACGTTGGTGCTCCTCGGGGTCCTCGGGTGCGGGCAGGCGTCCGACGCGGAGGCGGCGCTCCCGGAGGCCGGCGCCGCGGCGGCCTCCCTCGCCGAGCACCGCGACCATGGCCCGCGGCGGCGCGATCGGCGGGTGGAGTACCTCGAGCGGTTCTACCGCCACTTCTCGGACGAGCGGGAGTTCGCGCTCGCGGTGTCGCTGCCCGAGGACATGACCTGGAACGTGACCGGCTGGCGGACGGAGGTCGTCCCGTTCGCCGGCGCGTACGTGGGCCGGCGGGCGATCTGGGAGCACTTCCGGGACTACTTCGGCGCCATCGACGTCCTGCGGTACCGGTTCGAGTACAAGCTCGCCGACGCCGAGCACGTCAGCTGGCACTTCCGGCTGACCGGGCGCGTGCCCTCGACGGGGAAGACCTTCGACGCCGGGTTCGTGCACGTCTGGAAGTTCGGGGAGGACGGCAGGCCGGTGACGTGCCGGACGTACTACGACACCCAGCTCCTGGCGGAGGCGTTCACGGTGGGCGGCCCGCGCCGGCTGGCCGATCGAAGGGATCCGGACGACGATCACCAGGTCCGGTCCACGCCGTACGACGTGGAGGCCCTGGTCGCCCAGGTCTACGACCGCTTCTACGGGGGCGACATCCCCGGCGTCTTCGCGATGCTGTCCGAGGAGGCGGCCGTCTACTTCCAGGGCGGGGACAACCCGCAGTCGGGCGAGTACCACGGCTTCGACGGCCTCCTCCAGTTCGTGATGAACCTGGCGGGGACGGCGCGCCCCGACGCGATCGAGCGCTTCTTCGTGACCGAGGGGGATCGGACCGACGTCGTCCTGTTCGAGCACTGGACGGTGTACGCGACCGGCAAGAGCTATCACGTCCACACGGTGAACTCGTGGCGGGTGGACGCGCAGGGCAAGCTCCTGGGCTTCGTCAACTACCCGGACGTCGACGAGGTGGCCGCCGCGTACGTGCCCTGAGCGGGAGCCCGCGTTCGCCAGCGCCCGCCCTCTCCGCCGCGCGGCGGAGAGGGCGCCCCGCTCCCGATCCGACCGCGTCAGGACAGCGTCATGCCGCCGTCCACGAGCATCGTGTGGCCGACGACGAACGACGAGCGATCGGAGCAGAGCCAGAGCGCCGCCTCGGCCACCTCCTCCGGCTCGCCGACGCGGCCGAGCGCGTGGGCCTCCGCGTAGAGCTTCTCGCGCGCCGGATCTCCGCGGGTGCTGCGGGCGTAGATGGCGGTGCGGATCGATCCGGGCGCGACCGCGTTGACCCGGATCCCCCTCCGCGCGTACTCGAGCGCGGCGGTCTTGGTCGCCCCGATCACGCCGTGCCGGCTGACGTTGTAGGCGATGCGGTTCGGGCGGGCGATGAACCCGCACACCGAGGCCATGTTGACGACGGCCCCGCCGCCCTGCGTGAGCATCTGCGCGATCTCGTGCTTCATGAGCAGGTACGTGCCCTTGAGGTTGATGCCCACGATCTGCTCCCAGTCCTCCTCCTTGCACGCGACGACCTCGGCCGGGGGACCGTCGATGCCGCCGTTGTTGAAGGCGCAGTCGAGCCGTCCGTGCCGGTCGACGACGGTCCGGATCAGGCGCTCGACCTGATCCTCGCGGGAGACGTCCGTCCGGACGAAGGAGGCGCGCCCCCCCTCGGAGGCCACGAGGCGGACGGTCTCCGCGCCGGTCTCCTCGGTCCGGTTCGCCACCACCACCGTCGCCCCCTCCCGCGCGAACAGGCGGGCGGCGGCCCGCCCGATCCCCGTGCCACCGCCGGTCACCAGCGCGACCTTGCCCTCGAGCATCCCTGCCACGTCGTCTCCTCGCTGGAGCAGCGGTCTGCTCCGGGTTCCACCGCGCCCGCGCGTCGAGCGCCACGCCTCCCGCGTCGGCCCGGTGCGCTCACCGGGCGACGGCCACCGCCGCCGGCGCCGCGGGGTCCGTCGCGGAGGCTCCGGGCGGCCTCTCCTCGCCCGTCC
Organism: Pseudomonadota bacterium; assembly: GCA_023428085.1. Lineage (GTDB taxonomy): Bacteria > Myxococcota > Myxococcia > Myxococcales > Anaeromyxobacteraceae > Anaeromyxobacter. The sequence continues at coordinate 2,330 of JAEYZK010000451.1, read as the reverse complement.
AGACGCAGTACAGCGCGATCGCCTTCTGGAGCACCAGCCGGGCCGACTTCTCGAGGTCGATCAGCTCGACCTCGGCGAACGAGGCGCCGTCCTCGCGCCACTGCCGGCTCACCCGGAAGCGGCTGCCGATCGCCGGGAGGTCCGGGAACGAGAGCGTGAGCTCGCCTTCGCCGCGCGGGTCCGGGAAGGGCTCGGCCAGCTTCAGCCTGAGGCCGTCGAGCCAGAACGCGACGGGGACCGCGTGCCCCCGCCGCGCCTGCACCGGGCCGACCACGACGTCGGAGACGACGTGGGGCCGCTGGACGAAGACGCGATGGCCGAGGGTCGCGGCGCGGTTGCGCCGGAGCCGCTCGAAGAGGCTCGTCGTGATCGTCTCGCCGACGAGCTTGAACCGCGCCGCCTCGCGGTGCATCTGGCCGACCACGACCTCGAGGTGGACGTCGCACGACGGCCGGCCCGACCGCGGCTCGGCCCTGCTCGTCTCCCGGCAGTAGAGGTCGACGGGGACGCAGTTGTCGAGGTAGCCCTGGAACTCCGCGGAGAAGGCCTGGAGGATGAACTGCACGTCGGCCGCCACCCCGCGGTACTTGAGCTCGGTCGCCACGACCATCTGGCGCGCCGCCTCGATGATCAACAGCCCGGGGACGTGCTCGACCATGTGCTCGAAGAAGAACTGATGGGCGGTGTCCACGACGAGCGTCGCGCAGTACGCCCGCGGCGGGTCCTCCACCTGCTCGAGCGCACGCGAGATGCGGAGCTTGGCGCTCGTGGACAGGACCGACCCGTGCATGCCGAGGGCGATCAGCAGCCGCTCGTACTCGCGCTCGTTCACGTCCGGGCGCAGGAGGAGCTCTTCACCGCGCCGCTCGTAGAGGCCGAGGAGCTCGGCCGCCCGCTCCGGGGGGAGGACCGAGAGGCGGCCGTCCAGGGCCGACGATCGGAGCTGCACGATCGGCCGCAGGCCCGCCAGGACGTGCAGCTCCCCGCCGTCGGGGCCCGCGCGCCCGCCGGCGACGTAGTGCGCGCGCAGGGCCTCCGCCGCCGCCGCGTCGCGGCGCTCGACCTCGCCGAACACCCTGGCCTCGAGCCAGCTCGGGACCGCGAGGCGCAGGTCGGCGAGCAACACGTTCTCCTGGTTCCGCTTGTGGACCAGGTGACGGTCGATCATCTCGGGGACTCGGATCTCCATGGCTCCTCCCGGAACGAGACCGCGCGTACGCGGACTCTCAGAGTACGGGTTCGGGCTGCCCCCGCAATGAGTGAAAGTGACCCCTCCCGCGCGCCGGCCGGCGCAAACGGTGCGGGACGGAGAGGAGCCGACGCGCGCCGAGGAAGTGGGAGACATTCACACCCGGTCGCCCCGCGCCCGGGTCGCGCGCCTTTCGCGGGGCGCCGCTTGCGCCCGCGAAAGCAGCCGTTGTATTGCCCCCGGGAGGCCGGCGCTCCGTGCTCCTTCGCGCCGTCGAGCGGGTTCATGAGGACGTCTCCGGACCGCCATCCACGAGCGCCCGCGGCGTCCCCGCCACCGGCGGAGGCGCAGGGCGTCGCCTTCTTCGACCTCGATCGCACCCTGCTCGCCTGCAACTCGGCGGTGCCGTGGCTCGTGGAGGAGGTGCGCCGCGGGCACGTGGGGCTCCTCGAGGCGCTCCGCACGATCGGCGCGCTCGCGCGCTACCGGCTCGGCGACGGCGACCTGGAGTCCGCGTTGCGCTGGAAGATCTCACGCAGCGCCGGCCGCGACGCGCGCGCGACCGAGCGGTGCACGGCCGCGTTCTACGAGCGGGTGCTGCGCCGGCGCATGCGGCCGGGAGGACTCGCCGCCCTCGAGGAGCATCGCGCCCGCGGCGAGCGCTGCGTCCTGTTGACCGCGGGCACGCAGCACCTGAGCGAGCTCGTCGCCCGCGACCTGGGGCTCGACGGCGTCGTGTGCACCGTGGCGGAGATCGACGGCACCGGGCGCTACACGGGCCGTATCGTGGGACGCCCCTGCTTCGGACACGGGAAGGCCGCGGCGGCGGAGCGCTTCGCGGCGGCGGCGGGTGTGCCGCTGTCGCGGTGCACCTTCTTCACCGACTCGGCCGCGGACCTCCCCACCCTGGAGGTCGTGGGCCACCCGGTGGCCGTCAACCCGGACGCGCGCCTCCGCCGGGTCGCGCGGGCGCGCGGCTGGCCCGTGGTGGACTGGGGCGACGCGAGGCCGGGCGGCTAAACGACCGATCGTGATTCGTGAACACGTCGATCGGGATGCGGAGTGGGGGGCCCCAGCGAAGCTGGGGGGAGGGGCAGAGCCCCTCCGCCGCGGGGCAGCCGCGCGCAGCCGCGAAGCGGCG
>JAEYZK010000036.1 GCA_023428085.1 Pseudomonadota bacterium | reverse complement strand
AGGGGGAAGGCGAGCACGAAGCCGGTCGTGATCATGATGACGTTGCCCATGACCAGGCCCCAGTACTCGAACTTCTCCTTGTAGGTGAACCGGTCGTAGAGCGGCTGCCGGTCCGTCCCGAGGTAGTGCCGGAGCTGCCGGAGGACGTCCTCGAAGTCCTTCCGCGTCGGCATCATCGAGAACGGCCGCGACCGCGTGAGCATCGCCGAGAGCGCGGACCCGAAGTGGATGACCGTGACGATCGCGAGCGTGTAGCCCGCCAGGTGGTGAAGGAGCCGGGTCTGGTCGATGCCGCCGAGCGCGCCGACGAGGACCTCCGCCCAGCGGTGCGTGTAGAACTTCTGCGGGAAGCCGGTCACGCAGAGCGTGAGGAACAGCACCATCACGAGCACGTGCTCGATGCGCTGCGCGCGGCTGAACCGGACGATGTACCCCGTCGCCGGCTTCGCGCGCTCGTCCGGGCCCGCCCCCGCGGCGGGCGTCTTCGGGTCTCCGCTCATGGCTTCTTCTTCCTCGCGGACCGCCAGACGTGCAGGCCGATCTGGAGCAGGAGGCCGCCCATCATGAACGGGATCATGAACCGGTAGAACTGGAGCACGGCCCAGACCGCCGGCGCCCGCTTCGGCGAGGGCTCCCAGTGCGAGAGCCACGCCTGCGGGAACATCGGCGGCGCGCCCTCGTGGCAGCGCTGGCAGGTCTGGAGCAGGTTGGCGGAGATCACCCGCGAGCCCGGATCGTCGGTCTTCCGGATGTCGTGCACGCCGTGGCAGTCGGTGCAGGTGGCGGCGAGGCGGGTCCGCGCGTCCGCCGCCCCCTCGCGCTGGAACGTCGTGACCATGCCGTGGAAGTCGGCGAGGTAGGTGTCCACCACGTTGGTGGAGATGCCGTACTTCTTCATCCGCTTCTCGTCGGTGTGGCAGCTCCCGCAGATGCGCGGCGTCTGGAGCGCGAGCCGGGACGCCGCGGTGTCCACGGTCCGGTGCACGTCGTGGCACTCGCTGCACGCGGGCAGGTCGGGGTTGCCCGGCGCGCTCCCGTGGACGCTCTTCGCGAAGGTCTCCGCGACCTCTTCGTGGCAGCTCGCGCACACCTCGGAGTTCTTCTTCGAGAGCGCGTGGCGCGTCGGGGCGGAGAGCTCGCCCGTGGCGTGGTCCGGGGTCATCCCGGCGTGGCAGTCGGTGCACGACATGCCTTGCTGGGCGTGCACCGACGCCTGGAACTGCTTGCCGTCCACGAAGAGCGGGACGGCGCCGCCGCCCGGGAGGTCGGCCGTCATGGCCGGATCGCCGTGGCACTCGAGGCAGGCCGCGTCACCCTCCGCGGCCCGCGCCGGCGCCGCGACCCCGAGCAGCGCAAGGACTGGGAGGAGATGTCGGAGCATGGGATGGCGGCGACGCGCGGCGGCGCGTCAATTCGCGCAGCGCGCCGACCGAGCCATCCTTACCAGGGGAGGAGCGCGAAGTCCACGCGCAGGGGCCCAGGATCACGCGCGAAAACCCTGCGCGCGCCCGCCTGCTCCGCGTCCGCCGGGAGCGCAAATTCCGCGCCCCCGCGGGCGCGTATCACTCTGCGTGGCAGTTCTCGCAGCCGTCGTCGAAGGCGAACGCCGTCTTCCCCTTCGCGTGGCACGCGCCGCAGTACTGCCCCTGGTCCATCTTCTCGTGCGTCATGGCGCCCTTCTTCGGCGCGGACTCCTTCAGCATCGGGAAGAGCTTCGGGTGGCACGAGAGGCACGCCGGCTTCGCCGCGTCCACGTGCGACTCGTGGTTGAAGGTCACCTGCCCCGGGCTGTCCTCGCCCCTGGGGACGAGGATGGGCCTGGGCAGCCGGGGGAGGTCGGCCGCGGCGACGGCGGCCGCGCCCAGGAGGACGAACAGCGCTGCGACGGCGAGGCGGGATCGATGGAGGCGCATGCGGCGTCCCTTCTAGCTCAGGAAGTACTCGCGGGCGAGGGCGTCCCAGTCGTCGCCGGCGATCGTCCGGGCGATCCCGCTGATCGGCGCGCCGCCGTCCTGGAGGACCGCGCCGAGCTCCGGGTTCATCCGGCGCGCGAGCCCCTCGGAGACGTCCTCGAGGAGCCGGTGCGCGGCGGAGCCGGTGAGGAGCTGGCGGAGGTTCGCGGCGAGGCGCGGGGCGCGCACGCGGAAGAGCCAGCCGGCGCCGTACGGATCGTCCGGCGCCGGCGGCGCCGTGTTGACCGCCACCACCGTCCCGTCCACCGGCGCCGCGAGGCTCGCGCGCCGCGCGCCGTCGCTCACGGCGAGCGCGGCCTCGCCCTGGAGCACGGCGGCCCCCACCGCCGGGAGCTCGACCGGGAGCGGCCCGACGAGCCGGGTGGCGAAGTCGTCCATGCCCACGGTGACGAGCCCGTCCGGCTCGACGCGCGCCCAGGTGTGGCCCGGGTGGAGGTGCACGCCCGCCGGCAGCCCGAACCAGCCCGTGGCGAGCGGCGCCCGGGCGGCGGCGCGCGCGCGGGCCTTCGCCCCGCCCTGCACGTAGCGCCAGAAGAACACGAACAGCACCAGGTAGCCGGCGCCGAGCAGGTACTCGAGCGCCTTCGCCGGGTACACGGACAGGAGATCGTAGGTCATGCGCGCCTCCGGGGCTGCGCCGCCGGGCCCGCGGGGGCGGCGGACAGGATGGGCATCCGGTGGATGATCCAGCGGAAGAGCAGGATGCCGATGGTGACGAGCGTCAGGGAGACCATCACCTCCATCCAGCTCGGCACGTACCGCTGCGCCGCCTGCCAGTTGAGGGCGACGATCGAGACGTTGATCCGGTTGAGCACGATGCCGAGCACGCCGATCGCGGCGGCGATCCGCACCACCCGCACCTTCGCGTGGCGGACGCCGTAGGCGAAGAGCAGGCAGGGCGCGAGCACGAACCCGAGGAGCTCGACGAGGAACCAGGCGCCCCAGCCCGTGGCGAGGTGGTGCCAGGCGTGGCCGTCCACGACGCCCTGCACCTTGAGGAAGAAGTAGGCGAACAGGACGAGCGCGCCGGCCTTGCCGAGGCCGAGGGTGAGCGCGTCCACGTCGGCGTGCTTCCCCTGCACGCGCGCGGCGAAGACGCGGTGCGAGAGCGTGCTCTCCACGATGACCATGCAGATCCCGGCGATCACCGCGGAGACGAAGAAGAGGACGAAGATCGTCGGCGTGTACCAGAGCGGGTGGAGCCGGGTCGGCATGATGAGGAACAGCGACCCGAGGGCCGACTGGTGCATGGTCGAGAAGATGACCGAGAGCACCGTGAGCGCGATGAGCGCCTTGCGGAGCGCGGGCAGGAACCGCTGCCAGCCGAGCCACTCGAAGAACGGGAGGGTGAACTCGAGGAGGAGGACGGTCGTGTAGCACATCACGCACCAGGCCACCTCGAACAGCACCGACGCCGTCCCGTAGTTGAAGAGCGCCTGCACGATGTTCCAGGGGCGGCCGAGGTCGGCGAGGAGCCCGAACACCGCCATGACGTAGCCGAGGAAGGCGGTGAGGATCGCCGGCCGCTCGATGGCGTGGTAGCGCTCGAGGCCGAGGATCTGGACGGCCGCGCCGATGGTGAACCCGCCGGCCGCGAGCACGATGCCCGTCATCATGTCGAAGCCGATCCAGATCCCCCAGGGCGCGCTCTGCGAGAGGTTGGTGGTCGCGCCGAGCCCCTTCCAGAAGCGGAGCACGAGCAGCGGCAGCCCGACCGCGAGGATGGCCGCGGCGACGAGGTTGAACGGCGTGAGCTGCGCGCGCAGGTACTCCCGCGGCGTCCGGCCGAGCAGGATGCGGTCGCGCAGGAACGAGGGCGCGGGGGTCGCGACCCCTGGGGCGGCCTCAATCATGGTGCTCCTCCTCGTGAGCGGCCGCGCCGCCCTCCCCGTCCTTCGAGCGCCGGGTGATCGCGTAGAGCCCCATGAGCAGGGGCGGCCAGAGCGTCATGACGAGCGGCGGCGCGGCCAGGGCGCCGGAGACGAGCTCCGGGAACGCCTTGCCGGGCACGCCCGCCTTGAGCGCCAGGCGCTCCGGCGGCACGTCGGTGACGTAGAGCCAGCTCGTCCCGCCCGCCTCGTGCTCGCCGTACACGTGGTGGAGGTACGCCCCCTTGGTCCCGTAGATCCGGGTCTTCGCCTCCTCGAGGAGGTCCGCCCGCCTCCCGAAGGTGAGCGCGCCCGACGGGCACGCCTCGGCGCACGCAGGCGCCTTGCCCTGCGCCTGGCGCTCCGCGCAGAAGGTGCACTTGCGGACGCGCGGGGCCGCCGAGCGGTACTCGTACTTCGGGACGTCGAACGGGCACGCCAGCATGCAGTACCGGCAGCCCATGCACCTGGCGGCGTCGTAGACCACGGGGCCCGAGGGCAGCTTGGTCATCGCGCGGACCGGGCACGCCGAGGCGCACGCCGGGGCGAGGCAGTGCATGCACTGCTGCTTCGCGTAGCGGAGCTCGCCGGGCGCCTTCTCGGTGCGGTTCACGACCGTGAACGCGTCCTCGCTCGTCTCGCGGCGCGTCTCCAGGCAGGCGTCGTCCGGCGGCGCGGGGAGGCCGTTGGCCTCGGCGCAGGCCGCCTCGCAGCCGCGGCAGCCGACGCACCGCGTGGTGTCCACCAGCATGCCGACGGCGTCCGCGGCCGGGGCCGCCGCCTCGGCGCGGGCCGCGC
>JAEYZK010000314.1 GCA_023428085.1 Pseudomonadota bacterium | reverse complement strand
CGCCGATGGTCACCCTCTCGCGCCGCTTCTCCGCGGCGTTCGTCCTGGTCGTGGCCGTGCCGAGCCTGCTCGTCTCGGCGGTGCTCGTGCGGCTCTACCTCGCGGCGCTCTACGAGACGGTCGCGCGGCAGACCGAGGTCACGGCGGAGCAGGTCGCCCAGAACATCCAGAACGAGACCGACACCGTCGCGATCCTCGCGGCGGCGCTCCTGCACGACCCGCAGCTCCGCGACCTCGCGGCGGCGTACGGCGCCGCGAGCGATCCCAGGCTCCGGTATCTCGCCGCGCGGCGGCTCGACGAGAAGCTCGTGAGCTTCATCCAGTACACGAACCAGGTGGGGGCCGTGGTCGTGTACCTGAAGGGCGGCCCCACCTACGCGTACTCGAACTACCCGAACGTCCGCGGCGTGGGGGCCATCGACCGCGGCGTGTACGCGGAGGCCGCCGCCGATCCGGGCAAGGTGTTCCTGCTCGACACGCTCGCGGCGCCCGCCCCGACCGTCGGCGCGCCGAGCATGATCTCGCTCGCGGTCTGCCCCGCGGCGCACGACGACACCGCGATCGAGGCGCTCCTGGTGATGTTCCGCGCGCCGTACTTCGACGCGCTCCAGGCGCGGTGGGGCGACGACGAGGGCTCCGCGGTGGTGGTGTTCGGCCGCGCAGGGCGTCCCATCCTCTCGAGCCTGCCGCCCGGCGCAGCCGGGGAGGAGACCGCAGCGCTCGCGCGGCTCGCCGGCGCCGCGGCCGCGCCGGGAGGGGCCTCGGCGCAGGAGGTCCAGGCCGACGGGCGGCCCTGGCTCGCGACGCTCTACCCGATGCGCTCCACCGGGTGGACGCTCGCGCTCCTGGCCGACAAGGCCGCCCTCTCCGGGAAGGTCGGCAAGTACCAGTGGTACCTGTACCCGGCGGTCGCGCTGCTCGCGCTCTTCTTCCTCCTCTACGCGGAGGTCTTCTTCGCGCGCGTGGCAGGGCCCATCCGCGCGGTGGTCCGGCACATGGGGCAGGTGGGGAAGGGGGACTACGGCGTGCGCGCCGACGCCCAGGACATCGCCGAGCTGGCCGAGCTCGCCCACGGGTTCAACGCGATGGTGGAGGAGACCGGCCGGCTCGTCCGGGAGCGCGCGCGGAGCGAGCGGGAGCGGCTCTCGGCGGAGCTCGACGCGCTCCGGTACCAGATCGACCCGCACTTCGTCGCCAACACGCTCAACTCCATCCGCCTGATGGCCGTGGCGGCCCGCGCCGACGGGATCGCCGGGATGACGCGCGACCTCATGCGCGTCCTCTCCGACAGCTACTCCGGCGCGGAGCGCCTGGCGGAGCTCGCGCGCGAGGTGGAGAACGTCACGGCCTACGTGGGGATCATGAAGGTCCGGTTCGGGGAGCGGTTCACGCTCGCGCTGGCCCTCGAGCCCGGCACGGCGGCGCTGCTCACCCTGCGGATGATCCTCCAGCCGATCGTCGAGAACTCGGTCCTGCACGGCTTCGCGGGCGGGGCGAGCGGGGCCCCGGCCCGGCAGGCGCGCGGGACCATCCGCGTCGCGGCGCGGGTGGAGGAGCGCGCCCTCCCGCCGGCGCCGTGCCGGGATCCGGGCGCGGAGGTCCTCGCGGGCAAGGTGCTCGTCGTCGAGGTGAGCGACGACGGCGCCGGCATGGAGCCGGACCGCGCGGCGCGGATCCTGGACGCCGCGCCGGAGCAGGGCGGCCTGTACCGGATCGGCGTCTCGAACGTCCACCGGCGCATCCGGCTCAACTACGGGGCGCCGTACGGGCTCGAGGTGGAGAGCCGGCCCGGGGAGTACACGCGCGTGCGCTACGTGCTGCCGGCGCTGGTGCGGGCGGCTGGAGCCGCGGACGTCCCGTCGGGAGGGGGCCCCAGCGAAGCTGGGGGAGGGGCAGCGCCCCTCCCTCGCGGGGCAGCCGCGCGCAGCCGCGAAGCGGCGAGCACGGCGCAGGGTCCCGCGCGATCGGGGTGGGGCGGTGATCGAACTTCGGGCTCTGCCGGCGGGACGGGGGCGCAGCCCCCGTTGGATCGAGCCACGCATGCATAGCGTCCTCGTCGTGGACGACGAGCCGTTCGTCCGGCTCTCCATCGCCAGCCTGCTGCCCCCCGCCGCGGCGATCGAGGGGCGCGCGGGGGAGGAGTTCGACTTCCTCGCCGAGGCCGGGAACGGCGCCGAGGCGCTGGCCGCGCTCGAGGCGCGCCCGGAGATCGACGTGGTCCTCCTCGACCTCTCGATGCCGGTGATGGACGGGCTCGAGTTCCTCCGGCGGCTCCCGGCGCCCCCGGCGCGCAGGCCGGCGGTGGTGGTCCTCTCGGCGCACGACGACTTCCACCTCGTCCGGCAGGCGTTCACGCTGGGCGCGGTCGACTACCTGCTCAAGGGCGAGCTCGACGGCGCGGCGCTCCGCGCGGCGCTCGAGAAGGCGACCGCGGGGATCGCCGCGTCGCGCGAGCGCGACGCCGCCATCGTCCAGCGCCGCCACCTCGAGCTCCTCAAGGCCCAGGTCCTCCGGGACATCCTCCACGCGCCGGCCACGCCCGAGCTGCTCGAGACCTTCCAGGAGCTGGGGATCGCGCTTCGGCCGCCCTTCCGCGTCTGCTGCTTCTGGATCGAGGAGCTCGAGGCGGTCGCGGCGCGCGAGGGCGCGGAGGGGCTCGGCCGCTTCTCCGCCCTGGTGGCCCGCTCGCTGGGCCAGGCGCTCGGCCGGTTCGGCACCGGGGAGGTCGTCGCGCTGGGCCCCGGGCACGCCGCGGTGCTCTGCGCGCCGGCGGCGGGCGGCGACGACGCGGCCGCGGTCCACGCGTTCTCCGCGGACGCCGCCGAGTACGTGGGCCGCTACCTGAGCGTGAAGGTCACCTCGGCCGTCGGCCCGGCCTGCGCCGCGATCCGCGAGGCGGCGGCGTCGTTCAAGGCCGCCCGCGCCGGCCGCACGGTCGAGTCGCGGATCGTCGTCGCCGCGAAGCGGGCCATCCGGGAGCGCTTCGCCGACCCCGCGTTCTCGCTCGAGGAGGCGAGCCAGCGGGCGGGGGTCTCGAAGAACCACCTGAGCTTCGAGTTCTCCCGCGAGACCGGCGAGACGTTCACCGAGCACCTCACGCGCACGCGCATCGACGAGGCGAAGCGGCTCCTCGCCACGACCGCGCTCATGGTCTACGAGGTGGGGGAGCGGGTGGGATACCCGACGGTCGAGACCTTCAGCCGGGTGTTCAAGAAGTACGCGGGGGTGAGCCCGGTCCGGTTCAAGGCGGGGCACGGGCGGAGCGACGAGCCCGGCGGGTAGGTGCCGGGTCCATTCCTCCCGCTACCGGAATCGATTCCCCGTAGAAATCGTCAACTCGCCGGAACCGGCGTCATTCACGCCTCCCGACGCGGCGCGGATACTCCGGGCCACGCTGCTCTTTCCCCGCCAGGAGGAACCCATGAAGAGACTCGTTCTGCTCGCGGCGCTGCTCGCCCCCGCCCTCGCGGTGGCCGCGGACAAGGTCACCCTGAAGATGGCGGACAACCTCCCCGACCGGACGAACACCTGGGGCGCGGTGGTCGAGACGATCAACGCCGAGTTCAAGGCGGCCAACCCGGGCGTGGAGATCGTCACCGAGAGCTACCCGGACCAGCCGTACCAGGAGAAGATGAAGATCTACGCCACCGCCCGGCAGCTCCCGGACGTCTTCAAGTACTGGAGCTTCTCGACGCTGCTGAAGCCGATGGTGGACGGGAAGTTCGTGGTCCCGCTCGACCGGGCGACCTTCGACAAGTACGGCTACCTGCCCGGCGCGCTCGAGTCGAACGTCTACGGCGGCAAGCTCTACGGCATCCCCGTCTCCGCCGATCTCTGGGTGATCTACTACAACAAGAAGCTGTTCCAGGACGCCGGCGTCACCAGGCTCCCGACCACGCTCGACGAGCTCCAGGCGCTCGTCCCGAAGTTCAAGGCCAAGGGGATCATCCCCATGACCACCGACGGCAAGGACGCCTGGCCGCTCTGCATCACGTTCGACCAGCTCGCCTGGCGGATCTCGGGCGACCCGACCCTCCCGCAGCAGGCCCTCGACCGGAAGATCAAGTTCACCGACCCGGTCTTCGTGAAGGCGGCGACGCTGCTCCAGGACATGATCAAGTCCGGCCTCTTCCAGGAGGACGTGATGGTGTCCGACTACGGCGCCGCCCGGAACCTCTTCGGCCAGGGCAAGGCCGCGATGTACCTCATGGGCAGCTGGGAGCTCGGGCTCGCCACCGACAAGAGCTTCTCCGACGAGTTCCGGGCGAACGTGGACGCGTTCAAGTTCCCGACCGTGGCCGGCGGCAAGGGCGGCACGGACGACCTCTTCGCCTGGTATGGCGGCAACTACGTGGTGAGCGCCACCTCCAGGAACGCGGCGCTCGGCGTGAAGTACCTCGAGTTCTACGCCAGGCGGTTCCCGGAGCTCGCCTGGGAGAAGCAGGCGACGTTCCCGGCCCAGAAGGTGGCCGCCCGGCCGTCCGACACGCCGGTGGCGAAGACGCTCGTCAAGATCGCCGGGGAGGCCAGGGCGACCTCGGGCACGCCGAGCCTCGACCGCGCCACGGCCGCGTTCAAGGAAGACATCCAGAACGCGATGCGCGAGCTGGGCTCGAGCCTGATCACGCCCGCGGAGTTCACGAAGCGCGTGGACGCCGCCGCGGCCAAGGCGGCGAGGAAGTAGCTCCCCGCGGGAGATCCCGCGGGCGGGCCCCGGCGCGTACACGGGCGCGCCGGGGCCACCGCCCGCGGGGTCGCCCGGTGCGCGCCATGAGAGGGCCCTTCCAGCACCGCGGCGTGGTCGCGTCCCTGGTGGTGCCGAGCGTCGCGGTGCTCGTCTTCGCGATGCTCGTGCCCCTGGGGTTCAGCCTCTACTACAGCTTCACGGACTGGGCCGGGTTCGGCGCGTACCGCCACGTCGGGCTCGGCAACTACCGGGACATCGTCCGGGTGGGGTTCGTGGACGGGGAGCTCGTCGCCCAGGACCCGGTGTTCTGGCGCTCCCTCTGGAACACGTTCCTCCTCATGGTGGCGACGATCCTCGTCCAGAACCCCATCGCGTTCGCGCTCGCGGCGATCCTGGCGCACGTCTCGAAGAAGCTCTCGCGGTTCCTGCGGACGATCTACTTCGTCCCGGCGGTGCTCTCGCTGGTCATCGTCGCGCGGATGTGGGTCAGCATCTTCAACCCCACGTACGGCATCCTGAACAAGCTCCTGCGGGCGGTCGGCCTCGGCGGGCTGGCGACCTCGTGGCTCTCCAACCCGGACACCGCGATCTGGGCGGTGATCTGGATCATCGTCTGGCAGGGGTTCGGCTGGGCGCTGCTCTTCTACTACGCGGGGCTCATGACCGTACCCAAGGAGATCGAGGAGGCCGCCCGCGTGGACGGGGCGAGCTGGTTCCAGACCTACTGGCACATCGTGATCCCGTACCTGCGGCCCGCCATCGCCGCGGTCATCGTCATCGACGTCATCTCGTCGATGAAGCAGATGGAGCTCATCTACCTCTCCACCAACGGCGGCCCCGGGACGCTCACGCAGTTCGTGAGCGTGTACCTGTACCAGAAGGCCTTCGCGTCCGGTGAGTACGGCTACGGGAACGCGCTCTCGGTGCTCTTCGTCGTGCTCTCGGTGGGGCTCACGCTCCTCGTGCTGCGGGTGATGCGCGCCATGCCGCGCGCGGAAGGGGAGGGCTGAGCATGGCGCGCACCGCCGCCCGCCTCCCGCAGCGGACGCTGCTCTACGCCGCGCTCGTCGGCTTCGGGCTCATGCAGCTCTTCCCGCTCGTCTGGGTCGGCTCGTACTCGCTGCAGCGCTCGGGCGATCTCTTCGGCGACGAGCTCCTCTCGTTCCCGACCGATCCGCAGTGGCAGAACTACGTGCGCGCGTTCCGCGACGGCCGCATCCTCCGCTACGGCCTCAACAGCCTCGTCGTGGTGTCGATCTCGACCGCGCTCACGACGGTCCTCTCCTTCTGCCTCGGCTACGCCATCACCCGCATGCAGTGGCGCCTCAAGGCCCTGGGCGTCGCGGCGGTGACGATGGGGATGGTGATCCCCATCCACACCACGCTCCTCCCGAACTTCATCTGGTTCGCGAAGCTCCGGCTCATCGACACGCACCTCGGCGTGATCATCCCGTACGTCGCCTTCACGCTCTCGTTCAGCACGCTCGTCTACATGGGCCACTTCAAGACGCTGCCCCGCTCCATCGAGGAGGCGGCGCTGATGGACGGCGCGTCGTGGCCGCGGATCCTCTGGAGCGTCGTCGCGCCGATGTCGCTGCCGGCGACCATGACGGTGGCGGTGATGACGTTCCTCAACAACTGGAACGAGTACATCATGGCCAACACCTACCTGGCGACCGACGACCTGCGCACGCTGCCGTTCTCGATCGTCCGCTTCCAGGGCCAGTACTCGTCCGACTACGCCGTCCAGTTCGCCTGCATGGTCCTCGTGGCCCTGCCGGCGTTGCTCCTCTACTTCGTCTTCAGCCGGCGGATCATGGAGGGCGCGACCGCCGGCGCCATCAAGGGCTGAACGGCCCCACCGAGAGGTCCTCATGTCCGAGCGAGAGCAGCTCCGGTTCCCCGAAGGGTTCCTCTGGGCCACGGCGACGGCCACGGTGCAGGTGGACGGCGCGTCCGCCGAGGGCGGGAAGGGCGAGTCGATCTGGGACCGGTTCGCGAAGGATCCGGCGCACATCGACGATCGCTCGACGCCCGCGGTCACCTGCGATCACTTCCGCCGGTACGGGGACGACTTCGCGCTCATGGCCTCGCTCGGGCTGCGGGCCTACCGGTTCTCGATCGCGTGGCCGCGCGTCGTGCCCGACGGCGACGGGGCGGTGAACCCGGCCGGGCTCGACTTCTACGACCGGCTCGTGGACGCGATGCTGGGCCACGGCATCCGCCCCTTCGCGACCCTCTTCCACTGGGACCTGCCCCAGGCGCTCCAGGAGAAGGGCGGCTTCGCGAGCCGGACCTCCATCGACGCCTACGTCCGCTACGCGGAGGCCGTGGTCCGGCGGCTCGGCGATCGGGTGAAGGACTGGATGACCCACAACGAGCCCTGGGTGTTCTCGTTCTGCGGCCACCTGTACGGCGTCCACGCGCCGGGCCTGCGGGACCTGCGGACCGCGCTCGCGGTCGCGCACAACCTGCTCGTCTCGCACGGGAAGGCCGTGCCGGCGATCCGGGCCGCCTGCCCCGGTGCGCGCGTCGGCCTCGTGAACAACCTCGAGTGGATCGAGCCCGCCTCGGATCGCGTCGAGGACGTGGCGGCGGCGACCCGCTGGGACGGCGCCTTCAACCGCTGGTTCCACGACCCGCTCTTCGGCCGCGGGTACCCGCACGATCTCGAGGCCTGGTACGGCGCGGACGGCCCCGCGATCGCGCCCGGCGATCTCGAGGCCATGGCGGCGCCCATCGACTTCCTCGGCGTGAACTACTACACGCGCCGCCTCATCGCCCACGACCCGACCCCGCGGGCGCAGTCCCCGCGCGCGTTCCTCTCCGCCCGGCAGATCTACTGGCCCTTCGTGCCGCGCGCGGAGTTCGCGGAGTGGGAGATCGCGCCGGAGGGGCTCTACAAGACGCTGCTCCGCCTCCAGCGGACCTACCGGCCGCAGAGCCTCCTCGTGACCGAGAACGGGACGAGCTTCCCCGACCAGCCCGGCCCCGACGGCGCCGTCCACGACCTGTTCCGGGTCCGGTACGTCGCCCGGCACGCGGCGGCGGTCCATCAGGCCATCGCCGATGGGGCCGCCGTGCGGGGGTACTTCCTCTGGTCGTTCATGGACAACTGGGAGTGGGCGTTCGGGTTCACGAAGCGGTTCGGGATGATCCATGTGGACTACGAGTCGCAGCGACGGACGGTGAAGGACTCCGGCCGCTGGTTCGCCCAGGTCGCCCGGGAGAACGGCTTCCCGATGGCCGACGCGAACGCAAACCTGTGATCTGACGGTTGCTTGCGCGAGGCGGGTTGACGCGACGCGTCAGCGGGCCCATGATGGTGCGGCGAGGTGTCTCATGGCTCCGCTGCACGACGAGAACCGCTGGCCCCCGCTCCTTGTCGCCCTCCGCCGCGCCACCCGTCCGGATCGCGCGCGTGTCGCCGCCTACGCCAGCCTGTTCCGGTGTCCGGCCGGGTGGGAGGCGTACGCCGAGTTCCTGGCGGGACACCGCGCGTGGCTCGACGACCTCGACCGCGCGCTGGCCCGCGCTGGCGCGCCGCACGCGCCGCTGTGCGACGGCGCGAGCGCGGATCCCGGACGCGTGGCCCTGGAGCTCCCTGCGCCGCCGACCCCCGCGCACGCGCTCGGCTACCTCTACGTCTACGAGGCGTTCCGGCTGGGCTGCTCCGTCCTCGCGCGGCGCATCCGTGGGTTCGGCGCGGCCGCGTCGACCCAGGAGCCCGGGCGGCCCTGGGCCGCGCTCGTGCAGCAGCTCGCGCGCGTGCCGCTCGAGGAGCACGGCGCGGTGGTGCAGGGCGCGCTCGAGGCGTTCGCCGGGTGGGAGCGCCGCCTCGGCGACTCGCTCTCGCGCCTGGGGCTCGCGCCGACCCCGGGCCGCGCCGCCGCCTGACGGGCGCGGGCCGGCCTCAGCCGGAGCTCACGAGGGACCCGTCGGCGCCGCCCTGGAGCGACGCCCTCCGGGCGTGCGCCCGCCCGAGCATCAGGTGCACCAGCCGCGACGCGAGCAGCCCCGCGAGCGCGAGGCCGGCGAGGGCCGCGAGCACCGTGGTCGGGACCCGCTGGTGCGCCATCAGGTGGAACTCCACCAGCACGAACCCGACCACCCCCACGAGGACGCCGAGCACGTTCGCCCGGCCGGCGCCGAGCCAGCAGCCCGCGAGGATCAGCCCGACGAGGGCCTCTTCACCGACCGTGAGCTGCCGCTGGAGCTTCGTCGTGAGGGCGAGCAGGAAGAGCCCCGCGATGCCCGCGAGCAGGCTGGAGTAGAGGTAGGGGACCCCGTCGGCGATCCGCGCCCTCCAGGGCGCGACCCGGTCGGCGGGCGGCCGCCCCGCCGCGAGCTGGAGCCAGACGAGGGCGACCACGGCCGCGACGCCGACCGCGCAGTACGACGCGAGCGGCAGCCACTTCATCGTGGCCTCCGGGAACTCGTACGTGCGCACGAGGAGCGCGAGGCGGGTACGCTCGCGGTCCAGCAGGATCGCGGTGGCGAAGGTCAACAGCCAGCCCGGCACGCGCACCAGGCCCACGAGGAGGGCGTGCGCCACGCCCACGGCGACGGCCAGGCCGAGCGCGAGCCAGGGGTCGTTCTCCCTGGCCGCGAGCTGCGTCACGACGGCCATGAGCGCGAGGGCGCTGAAGTCGAAGCCGCCCCGGGCGACGACGGC
This sequence comes from Pseudomonadota bacterium, assembly GCA_023428085.1. Lineage (GTDB taxonomy): Bacteria > Myxococcota > Myxococcia > Myxococcales > Anaeromyxobacteraceae > Anaeromyxobacter. The sequence goes on along the minus strand of JAEYZK010000314.1, from coordinate 22,868 downwards.
GGCGGCGCCGAGCGCGAGGAGCAGCGGGATCGCGAGCTGCGGCCCGAAGAAGGACGGGCTCGCCCAGCCGGCGTCCCGGCTGAGCGCCGCGGGGACGAGGTACACCGCGAAGCCGACGAGGAGCACCGCCGTCCACCCGAGCTCGAACCGCAGCGCCGAGCGCCGGACGCCGAGGTGGACCGGGACGGGCACGAGCGCGCCGGGCCCCTGGAACAGGCTGCGATCGAAGCGCCGCGGCCGGTCGGGCCCGCCCGCGAGCGGGAGCTCCGGTCCGGCGCGGTGCGCCCGCGCGTGCCGGCGGGCGGCGAGCGCGTGCGCGGCGGCGCTCACGCACACGGCGCCGAGGAGGGAGACCTTGAGGATGGTGCCCCCCGCGGCCGCCCCGCCGCTCGCGAGCAGCACGAACCGGAGCGCGCCCACCGCGAGGGCCGTCGCGACGGCGCCGAGCACGTTCGCCCGGCCGCCGCCGAGGAACGTGCCGCCCAGGACCACGGCGAGGCCGAGCTCGAGCGACTCGCTGGGCCCGGCGCCCGCGCCCCGGACGATGGCGCTGACGGAGAAGCCCGCCATCGCGGCGAGCCCGGCGGAGAAGAGGTACGGCAGGAGGGCCTCCGCCACGAAGCGGTGGAGCACGCCGCGCCGCGGGGCGCCCGCGGGGAGCACCTGCGCCCAGACGAGGGCGACCGCGCCGGCGGCGATGGCGACGAACGGCGCCGCCCCGAGGGCCCAGTCCATCGCCTCCGGCTGGCCGAGGCGGATGAACTGCTGCCCCTTGAGGATCACCGCGTTCGCGTGGTGGAACAGCATGACCGTGAGCGTGGTCACGAGCCAGCCCGGCGCGCGCAGCAGCCCGACCAGGACGCCGTTCACGAGCCCGCAGGCGAGCGCGCCGGCGAGGCCGAGCCACGGGCTCCCGGTCTTCGCCGCCACGATCGCGGCGAGCGAGGCGATCGCGCCCACGGAGAAGTCGAACCCGCCCCGCGCGAACACCACGGACATGCCGATCGCCATGAGCACCAGCGGGAGCGTCTGCTGCAGCACGACGCCGGGCGTCGCCCTGGGGAAGAGCCCACCCTCGACCTGCCCGCTGGCGATCCCGCCGGCGAGGACGAGCAGCGCGGCCAGGACGGCGGTCCAGCCGAGCTGGAACGTCACGCCCGCGCGCCGGTCGGCGAGGTGGGCGGGTGCGGGGAGCGCCCGCCACGGGCCATGGGCGTACGCGCGATCGAAGGCGTTCATCGCCGATCTCCTGGGAGCACGCCTCGCGGCGCCTCCGGCTCGAGCTGATCCCTCCCTATTCGCCCGGAGCGGCCTCCGGGATCAACCAGAACTTGCAGCCTCGGCGGGGACGGGTGCCGCGGAGCGGTGGTAGGCTCGCGGGCGGCGCGTGGGGCGCTGTGGGCGCGAAAGGACCCGGGGAATGGCATCGAAGCGGATCGAGATGGAGCTGTACACCGAGCCCCCGGGCTCGTCCGTGATCACCTCGCGCACCGCGCCCGCGATCACGGGCGAAGGAAACACCGACTACGTGTGCGGCGCCTGCGGTACCGTGATCTGCAGGTCGATGCGCCAGGGCGAGGTGGACGGCGTGGCCTTCCGGTGTCCCCAGTGCTGGCGCGTCAACCGGGTGAAGTGCTGAGCTGAGCCGCGGAGGCGCCGATGGCGCGCATCGAGCTCCGGCAGGTGACGAAGACGCTCGCCGGCGGGTCGGCGGGCGAGGCCCCCGGCGCCGCGTTCCGGATCGAGGACCTCGATCTCGAGGTCCCGGACGGCTCGGTGATCGCGGTCCTGGGACCCTCGGGCTGCGGGAGGACGCCCGCGCTCGAGGCGGAGAAGGAGGAGCGGTACCGGCGGACCGCCGAGCTCCTCGGCGTCGAGCTCGAGACGCTGCTCGACCGGAAGCCCAAGACGCTCTCGGGGGGGCAGCAGCAGCGCGTGGCGATCGCCCGGTGCATCACCCGCGATCCGCGCCTCTTCCTGCTCGACGAGCCGTTCTCCAACCTCGACCAGAAGCTGCGCGAGAAGTACCGGGTCCACCTCCGGATGCTCCTCCGGAAGTTCGGCATCACCACGGTGTACGTGACGCACGATCAGGTGGAGGCGCTGATCCTCGCCGACCGGATCGCCCTCATGAACCGCGGCCGCATCGAGCAGGTCGGGACGGCGCGGGAGCTCCACGACGCCCCCCGCAACCTGTTCGTCGCGGACTTCCTGAACTTCGACCCGGACACGCCGGCGCTCAACGTCGTCGAGGGCGCCGCGCTCTCGCCCGCGCTCGCGCCGTGGCAGGTCGGCTTCCGCCCGGACGGCGCCCTCCTGGGCGCGCGCGCCGCGGGCGCAGCGCCGGAGAGCCTCGCCCTCCGCGGCGAGGTCCTCGACGTCCGCGAGCTGCCGCTGCGGGGGCTCCGCGTGGTCGCCGTGCGCGCCGCCGGCGCGGAGCTCTGGCTCCGGGTGGACCGCGACCAGGCGCTGGCGGTGGGCCAGCCGATCGCGATCGCGATCTCCCGCTACCACCTCTTCGACCCGCGCTCCGGGGAGCGGGTCGAGACGCGGGGCCCCGCGCCGGAGGAGCCGGCCGCCGGCGCCTGACTCAACGCTCCGTGCTCTCGGCCGCGCCGAAGAGGAGCTGGAGCAGGCCCATCTCGCGGCCCTCGGAGAAGACGTGGACGTGGTCGCCGGGCTCGAGGACGGTGCTCCCCGTCGGCGCGAGGAGCCGGTTGCCCCGGACCACGAGCACCACCCGCGTGCCCTCCGGGAACGGGAGGTCGGAGATGGCGCTCGCCACGACCGCGCTCGCGGCGTGCACGTGGTACGAGGCGAGCTCGCCGTTCATCGGCACGGCCGAGGTGATCTCCAGCACGGCGCGCGGCGCGGGCGTGGGCGCCGCCTCCAGGCCGAGCCGCCGCGCGAGCCAGCTCACGGTCGCCCCGGGGAGGAACTGGTTCACCACCACCACGAAGAAGACGATGTCGAAGATCCGCTGGGCGCCCGGCGCGCCCACGAGGACCGGGTAGCTGGCGAGCACGATCGGGACCGCGCCGCGGAGGCCGACCCAGCCGGCGTAGCCGATCTCCCGGGCCGGGTACCGGAACGGCGCCAGGAAGAGCGCCACCACCACGGGCCGGGCGACGAACGTGACGAGCAGGGCGACCCCGAGGCCCTCGACCCAGACGTCGAGCAGCCGCGAGGGGAACACCAGGAGGCCCAGCATGAGGAACATCGAGATCTGGCCCACCCACGCCAGCGCGTCGTGCACGTGGCGGACGCTCGTCGCGTAGGGGAACCGCCGGTTCCCGAGCACCATGGCCGCGACGTACACGGCCATGAACCCGCTCCCCTGGAGCAACGTCGGGAGCGCGAACGAGACGAGCGCGAGCGCGACCGTCAGGACCGGGTAGAGGCCCGAGGCGGTGAGCGACGTGCGCTCGAGCAGCGCGCCGGTGCCGCGCCCGAGCGCCCAGCCGAAGGAGACGCCCACGACGATCTGGATGACGACCTCGAGGAGCCAGCCCCACGTCGGCAGCCCGCCGTGCGCGAGCAGGCGGGTGAGGCCGAAGGTGAGGATCACGGCCATGGGATCGTTGATCCCCGACTCGACCTCGATCGTGGCGGCGACCCGCTGCTTGAGCTGGATGCCGCCGCCGCGGAGCGTCGCGAACACCGCGGCCGCGTCGGTCGAGGAGATGACCGCGCCGAGCACCAGGGCCTCGGGCCACGGCAGCCCGACGAGCCGTCCGCAGACCGCGCCCAGCCCGGCGACGCCGGCGACGCCGAAGGTGGCGAGGAACCCGGCGGGCCAGGCCACGGCGCGGACCGTGGGGAGGGCGGTGTTGAGCCCGCCGTCGAAGAGGATGAGCGTGAGGGCCACGGTCCCGAGCCGGAACGCCAGCCCGAAGTCCTCGAACGGGATCCCGCCGGGCCCCTCGCTCCCCGCGAGCATGCCGATGACGAGGAAGAGCAGCGGGAACGGGAGGCCCAGGCGGCTCGAGGTGCGCGTCAGGACCGCGCTCGCCGCGAGGAGGATGGCCGCGACGAGCAGGGCGATGGCGGTGGGCGTGGGCTCGGTCATGCGGGCGGCGCGGAACGGTACCCGAGACTACTCTCCCGCGCCACGGGCGGGCGTGCACTTCCGGGGCTCGCGCCGATCCGGTCGCGCGACGACGCCCTCCGCTCCGCGCTCCACCGCCGTCACGCGCTCCGCGCCCGCTGCCGCCGCCACTGCCCGTGGGCGGCGCCGCCCGACTCCATCCGCGCGAGGAGCGCGCGGGTCGCCGCGTCGAGGGCGCCCGGTCGCTCGGTCGCCCACGGCGCGCCGGGGAGCGGCATGAAGGCGTGGGCGTGGACGCGGGCGCCGCGCGCGCCGACGCGCTCGAGCAAGCCGCGGGTCGCGGCGCGATCGTCCTCCTCCTCGCCGGGGAGCCCCACCATGACGTCCACGCTGGTCTCGAACCCGGCCTCGACGCAGAGCGCGACCGCGCGCTCCACGTCCGTCACGCCGTGGCCGCGCCCCATGGCGGCGAGCATCCGCTCCGACCCGGACTGCGCGCCGACGATGACCGTCCGGTTGTCGCAGAAGCGGCGGATGAGCGCGAGCGCGCGCGGGGACACGTGCTCGGGGCGGAGCTCGGACGGGAAGCTGCCGAAGAAGATCCGGCGCTCGGGGCCGGCCTCCTCGCGCGCCGCGGCGAGGAGCGCCTCGACCGCGTCGAGGTCGCACCCCGGACCCTCCGCGCCGTAGGAGAGGGCGGACGGGCTCAGGAACCGGAGGTCCCGCGCGGCGATCGCGCGGTGGAACCGCACCCAGCGCCGGACCTCGGCGAGGGAGCGGTGGCGGAAGCGGGCGCGGAACAGGAACGGGGTCTGGCAGAACCGGCAGGCCCAGACGCAGCCGCGGGTGATCTCGAGCGGGCCGATCCGCCGCGCGCCCGGCGCGCACGGCGGGTGGTCGTCGAGGCGCACGGGCGGCGCGCGCGGGCTCCGTCGCAGCCTGCCCCCGTCGAGCCAGGCGATCCCGGGGACGTCGCCGATCGTGGCCCCGGCGTCGAGCCGGGAGAGGAGCGCGGGCAGCGTCTCCTCGCCCTCGCCGACCGCGACGAGGTCGAAGCCGGCGCGCAGGACCTCGTCCGGCGCCGCGCTGGCGTGGGGCCCACCCGCCAGGTGCAGGGCCCCCGGGCCGGTGCGGCCGCGCACGAGCGCGAGCTCCGCCGCGACCTCCGGGAACGACGCGCTGTAGAACGACCAGGCGACGACGGGGCGCCGGCCCACCGCGAGCGCGGCATTCACGGTTCGTGTGAGCGCGTCCGGGCCCTCGGCCGCTGCGCAGCGGAGGCCCGCGGTCGCCGGCGCGACCTCGACCGCGCCCCACAGGACGTTGAGGGCGTGGCGCGAGACCTTGCGGTAGTGGAGGACGAGCTCGACCACGGGTCGAGGCGCCCTACCGGAGCGTCCCCGCCCGCGCCGCCTCGACGCAGTCGGTGCGGCCGCTCACCTCGCACGCGGCCAGCGCCCGCGCAGGACGCGCGCCCGGGTAGTCCGGGGAGAGCGCGAGGAGCTCGTCGATCGCCTCGAGCTCACCCCGGTGATCGCCGGCCTGGTGGCGCGCGAGCGCCAGCGCCCACCAGGGATCGGGTTGGTAGGGCGCGAGCGAGGTCGCGCGCGCCGCCTCGCGCACGGCGCCGGCGAGGTCTCCCGTCTGGAGCAGCGCCCACGCGTAGGCGCTGGAGATCCGCGCCGACGAGGGATCGGCGCGCTGCGCGATCTCCAGCGCGCGCCGCGCCTCGCCCCACCGCCGGCTCCGGGTCGCCTGGATGCCCGCGTGCAGGTTCGCCTGCGGATCCTCGGGGTTCACCCGGAGCGCGGCCGCGAACAGCGTGTCGTCGGTCCGCCAGTCCGGCAGGCGCGCCTCGACGAGGACGAGCCCGCGCGCGGTGGCGAGCGCGAGCAGGGCGGGCGCGATCCACCGCGCCGCCGGCCGGCCCGCCGCCATGCAGGCGGCGAGGAGCTCGCCGGCGAGCAGGGCGAGCCCGATCGCCGGGACGTAGAAGTACCGCTCCGGGACCTCGCCGAACCGCGCCGTCGCGATCGCGGCCGGGACGAGGCCGGCGAGGAACACGGCGGCGGGCAGGGCGAGCCTGCGGCGCCGGAGGGCCGCGACGACGAGGAGGAGGACGGCGACGGCGCCGGTCGCGATGCCGACGAGCCCCGGCGCGTACGGGTGGCTGATGGTGAGGGACGCGGGGACGAGCGCGCGCCGGAGGGAGACCCCGACCACGTCCAGGTACCGGATCGGGAGCTCCGCGACGATCTGCGCTCCGGGCAGGTCGAAGCGGGGGATCCCGAGCGCCGCGCGCGCGGCCCACCAGCCGCCGAGCGCGACGGCGAGCGCGATCCAGCGCGGCGCCGCCGCCGCGGCCGGGCGGCGATCGGCCCAGTCCATCACCGGGACCACCAGGAACAGGGCCGCGAACCCGTCCTTCGAGAGGAGCCCGGCCAGGAACAGGAGGCCGAACGCCGCCGCCCGCGGCCAACCCGGCCGCCACGGGAGCGCCAGCATCCCGAGGAGGGCCACCCCGGTGAGCAGGTCGTACCTGCACGAGATCCACGCGACCGGCTCGACGTTCATGGGGTGGAGGGCCCACCAGGCCGCCGCCAGCGCCGGCGCGGCCAGCGCCGCCGGGCCCGCGGCGTCGCGGTGGCGGCGCAGCAGCACCAGCGCCAGCAGCGCCGCCGCGAGCGCGTGCAGGACGACGTTCCCGAGGTGGAGCGCGCGCGGCGCGTACCCGAGCCGCGTGTCGAGCCAGAACGAGGCGAGCGCGAGCGGCCGCCAGTAGGGGCTCGCCTCGAGGCGCGGGGCGGCCTGGCGGTAGAGGTCCGTCGTCACGGCGCGCCGGAGCCCGGACAGATCCTGCAGCGCGGGGCTCGGCTGCACGAGGTTGGCGTCGTCCCAGACCCAGTCGCCCTCGAGCGCGGGGAGGTAGGCGAGCCCCGCGCCGAGGGCGAGGGCGGCCACCACCGCGGTCGTCCGCTGCCAGGCTTTCATGGTGCGCGGGAGCGTAGCACGGCCGCGCCCCCGCGCACCCTGCCGACCTCGCGATCAGAACTGCAGGCCGGTGTCGATATAGTACGTCTCGGCCTGCGCGGGATCGGCCGGCGCCCACGCCTTGATCACGCCATCGGCGATCTGGGCGCGGCCGGACGCGTCGGTGATGCGCAGCGAGACCGGAAGCGCGAACGGGCCGGCGCCCTGCGGGATGACCCACGCGCCGTACCGCTCCTGCGGCCGCGAGCTCGTGTAGTTCTGATCGCGCTGGAGGGTGACCCAGCTGCCGGCCGTCGTCTGCGCCTCGACGTTCACGACCGAGCCGGTGCCGGCGAGGTTCATGACCGAGAGCGCGAACCAGTACGGGCCGGCGCCGCTGCGCAGCCAGACGAACACGTTGCCCACCACGGGGCAGGGGACGCGCCGGTAGCGGATCGGGATCACGCCGTCCACCATGGCGCCGTCCGCGCTGCCCGTCTGGAGGCGGGACATCGCGATGTCGGAGAGATCGAGGTGGATGCTCTCGTTCGGCAGCGGGTCGCGGTCCGCGGGCGGGACGGGCGGCGCCGGCGGCAGCGGGCAGCCGTACTTGAAGTCCGAGACCTCGCCGCAGTGGTCGCGCCCCGAGCCGCAGCACCACTTCGAGTTGGCCGAGCACGGGCAGGAGTCCACGATCTGGAGCGTGATCGGGGCCGTGAACCCGACCTCACCCGTGGCGTAGTCGGTGCCGTCCTTCTTCGTCCGCACCAGCTCGAAGCACTCGCCGCAGGACAGGTAGTTGTCGCGCTCGCCGGGGAGGCTGGGCCAGAACTGGGTGTAGTAGTTGCCGGGCGGCGCGGCGTAGTTGCCGCGGAGGGTGGTGCCGGCGGGATCGGCGCAGAGCGAGGGGTACGCCTTGCAGAACACGTCGCAGCGCTCGGCGAGCTGCGGGTCGGTGAACTTCATCTTGCTCGTGCAGAGGCCGTAGAGGCCGAAGCCGCACGCGCCCCCGGACGTCAGGCCGAAGTGCGTCGAGCGGGAGAAGTGCCAGGGCTCGTTGGTCCCGACGGAGTGGACCTCGGGCCACTCGCCGGACATGCCGGCCTTGCCCGCCATCTTCACGCACCGGTCGGAGCCCGGGCCGCCGCACCTCGCGCAGTCCTCCGAGCGGTCGTCGTCGCTGCAGTACTGGGGCACGCAGACGTTGTCCACGAGGGCCCAGCTCCCGCAGGACGCCGCCGCGACGGCCGGGTAGGGGGCCTGGTGGCGGACCGCGCCCGCGAGCGTCTCCACGCCCACGGCCGCGCTCGGCGGCGAGACGTTGCCCGACGCGTCGCGCGCACGGACCGTGAAGCTGTAGCTGGTGCTGGGCGCGAGACCGGTGATCGTCGCGCTGGTGACCGTCACGGTGGTGGCGCGGGTCGTGCCGTTGTACACGTCGTACGCGACGACCCCGACGTCGTCGGCGGAGCCAGTCCAGGAGAGCGAGGCCGAGCTGGACGTGACGGACGACGCGGCCAGGGCGGTCGGCGCCGTGGGCGCGGACGTGTCCGGCGCCGCGGTCGTGACGTTGAGCGCGGCCGTGGAGGCGGACACGTTCCCTGCGCCGTCCCGGGCCCGCACGGTGAAGCTGTACGTCGTGCTCGGCGTGAGGCCGGTGACGGTGGCCTGGGCCTCCGTGACCGTGGCCACGACGGTGGCGCCGCTCGCGACCGTGTACCCGGTCACGGCGACGTTGTCGGTCGAGGCGGCCCAGCGGAGCGTGACCGACGTGCTGGTCTTCGCGGGGGAGGTCAGGTCCGTCGGCGCCGAGGGCGGCGTGGTGTCGGTGGTCTCGGCCGGCGGCGTGCCCCACACCAGGACGCCGCCCTGATAGAGCCCGACCCTGGGGCACGCGGCGGGGCTCGTCTGCGCCGCGTAGGAGTAGTCGTTCGCCTCGGCGTAGTTGGTCCAGTCGCTCTTGTGGATGCGGCCCTGGACCTCGCCCGAGGTCTGCCCCGCCGCGAGGGTGCCCGCCGCGGCGGTGAACCCGAGCTCGAGGTACGTGTCCGCGCTCGCCGTCGCCGGGCTCAGCTTCACGAAGCGCGAGGTCACGTTGGCGCAGCCGCGCTGCGTCCAGTCGCAGTCGTAGATCTGCTCCTGGGCGCCGTCGGCCGTGTACCAGTAGCGGATGGTGAGCGCGCTCATCGCGACCGCGTCGCCCCCGCCGTTGACGATGTCGAACCGGGGCCCGATCTGGTTGTCGCCGGGTGCGAGGGTGCCGACGCTGCAGCGCACGCTCAGGCCCTGCGCCAGACCGCGGCCGGGCAGGCACATCACGATCGCGACGACCGCGACCGTCCGCACGAGGGCGGAGAGGATCCTTCTCGACTCGCGCATCTGGGCTCTCCCGACGGCGCGTCTCCGCGCCGCGGAACGGGTTTCCACGGGCCCAGCAGCGGCCGACGTGGCGTCAGCGCAGCGGGCCCTTCGGCCCGGACACACGGGGGGTCTGCACTGGCCGTGAGACTCTCTCACCGTGTGTGCACGCAGGACACGCCCCCGGCGGGTGCGGATCGCCGTCTGGATCGATTCAGATCGGGATCAGCCTGACGCCGATCAAGGCGCGCGCATTTCGAGGGCGACCGGCGCAGCGCCGAGGTCGCTCTCGAGCGCGCCGGTGAAGGTGGGAACGCTGCCGACGTCGAGGAGCAAGGTGGTCCTCGAAGGCCGTCATCGCGCACCGCCGCGGCCCGATCGACCCGCGCAGGAGGACCGGTCGGTTGCGGTGGGCCCGGGGACGCCCGGAGAAGGGAGAGGACCGCTTCGGGACGGGCATCGTGCCTCAGCGCCCCGAGGTCGTCATCGACGATCCGTGAAAGGCGCCTCGCGGTGGCCAGGGCGGGGCGCACGCCGGCCGCGCGCGACCGCGCGCGCGTGGGGGTGCGCAGATTCATGGACGGATGATCAGGACGGGAGCGCGCCGGTGGGGAGGGGCCGGGGCGCGGTGGACGGTGCTCCTCCTCGCCTCGGTGGTCGTGGCGCCGTCGCCGGCCCGCGCGGTCGGGGAGGGCCCCGCGGACGCGCCCCTCCGCGAGGGCTCGACGCCGGAGGAGACGCGCTGGCGGTTCGACGCGTTCCGGCTCACCGTGGCCGACGACAACTTCCGGAGGTCGGACGACGCCGGCTTCACGAGCTTCGAGGCGCTGGCCGTGCAGCTCTCGCGCGGGCCGGCGGAGCGGTTCAGCCTGACCGCGGCCAACCAGATGATCACCGAGCGCGGCGGGATGCGGCGCGTGGACGAGGGCAGCCTCGTCGGCGCGTACGAGCGCCGGCTCGTACGATCGCGGCTCGAGGCCGACCTCGGCCTCGCGCTCGGGGTCCACGTCCGGGGCGACCTCGGCGGCGCCCGCCTCCAGGACGGATACCACGCGCTCCTCGGCGGCCAGCGGCTCGCCGGCTGGTTGCAGGACGAGTACCCGCGCCGCGCGCGCGGCGGACCGCTGTGGGGCGGCAGCGTCCGGGCGCGCTGGCCCGTGGGCGCTCGGCTCGCGTTCACCGGAGGAGCGAGCGGCCTCTGGGCCCTGGGCGGCGGGGTGAGCCGGCTGCGCGGCGCGGTCGGGGTCGCGCTCGCGACGCGGCACCTGCGGGCCGAGGCCGGCGTGGAGGTCTGGCGTTTCCTCGGCCGCGACCCGTTCCTCACGATGCCGGGCGGCTACGTGACGGGCACCTTCGTCCGGGCGCCCTACGTGCGCGTCGCCGTGGCGGCGCGCGGCCTCGAGCTCGAGTACGAGGCGCGCGCCAACGCGGGCGGGAGCGGGCAGGGGATCAGCCAGCTCAGCGTGCGGGTCCCCTTGCGCTGACCCTGCGCGCGGGGCCGGCCGCCGCGGCGACCGGCCCCGCCGTCAGGCCGCGAAGACCCTCGCCAGGCGGCGCCGCAGCTCGTCGCGGACGTCGCGGAACGCCTGGAGCTGCTCCTCGTCGGTCCGCCCCGCACCGGCGGGATCCGGGAGCCCCCAGTGCACGCGCAGCGCCTTCCCGAGGAAGACCGGGCAGACCTCCTCGGCGCAGAGCGTGACGACCACGTCCACGCCGTCCGGCGGGACGTCGTCCACGCTCTTCGAGACGTGGCCCGCGATGTCGATCCCGAGCTCCGCGAGCGCCCGCACCGCGAACGGGTTGAGGCGCGACGGACGGGAGCCCGCGGAGGAGACCTTCACCGACGCGGGCGCGAGCGCGCGCGCGATCCCCTCGGCCATCTGGCTCCGCGCGGAGTTGGCGACGCAGAGGAACAGCACGTGCCGCGGCCGGGCCGCGCGGATGCGGTCGGCTTCGCCCTCCCAGGCCGCGCTCACGCCCTCCTCCCCGCGGCCGGCCCCTCGACCGTGACGGCGCACGTCCCGACCTTCGCGAGCTCCCCGGTCTCCCCCGGGAACCACCGGTCCCGCAGGCGGAGGGCGACGTGGACGAGGCCGATGAGGACCGGCACCTCGACGAGCGGGCCGATCACCGCCGCGAACGCCGCGCCGTGCGCCATGCCGAAGGTGGCGACGGCGACCGCGATCGCGAGCTCGAAGTTGTTGGAGGCCGCCGTGAACGAGAGCGTCGCCGTCTGCGCGTAGGTCGCGCCGACCCTCCGGCTCATGAAGAACGAGACCAGGAACATCACCAGGAAGTAGACGAGCAGCGGGATCGCGATCCGGACGACGTCGAGCGGGACCTGCACGATCGTCTCGCCCTTGAGCGAGAACATCACGACGATCGTGAAGAGCAGGGCGACGAGCGTGACGGGGGAGATGCGCGGGAGGAAGACGCGCCGGTACCAGTCCTCGCCCTTCCAGGCGCGCAGCCCGAAGCGGCTCGCCATGCCCGCCAGGAACGGGATGCCCAGGTAGACGAAGACGCTCCGCGCGATCTCGCCGATGGTGATGTGCACCTCGGCGCCCTGGATCCCGAGCCAGCCCGGCAGCACCGTGATGAAGATCCAGGCGTAGACCGAGAAGAAGAGCACCTGGAAGATCGAGTTGAAGGCCACCAGGCCGGCGCAGTACTCGGTGTCGCCCTTCGCGAGGTCGTTCCAGACGATGACCATCGCGATGCACCGCGCGAGCCCGATGAGGATGAGGCCGACCATGTACTCGGGCCGATCGCGCAGGAAGAGCACCGCGAGCCCGAACATGAGCGCCGGCCCCACCACCCAGTTCTGCACGAGCGAGAGCCCGAGCACCTTGCCGTCGCGGAAGACGCGCGGCAGCTCCTCGTAGCGGACCTTGGCGAGGGGCGGGTACATCATGAGGATGAGGCCGACGGCGATCGGGATGGACGTGGTCCCGACGCTGAGGCGGTCGAGGGCGGGGACGACGCCGGGCACTGCCCACCCGAGCGCGATCCCGGCGCCCATCGCGAGGAAGATCCAGAGCGTCAGGTACCGGTCGAGGAACGAGAGGCGGCGGGTGACGCCGGGAGCGGAGCTCGAGGGGGCGCGCAGGGCTGGAGTCGCCATGCCCTCGTTCTAGCGCGGCGCCGGCCGCCGTGGAATGGTGCAGCGATGGCGCCATCGAATCGTCACGGCGTGCAGCGCGCGGTGCGGCCGCTCCGCGCGCTCGCCCTCGCCGCGGTGGCGCTCGGCGCGCTCGCCTGCGGCGACCTCCGGCAGCCTCCGTACACGCGGCTCGAGGGCGGGGCGCCCGCGGAGTGGGAGCGCACCGGTCCGGCGCTCGTGGTCTTCTGGGCGACGTGGTGCCCGCCGTGCGTCGAGGAGCTCCCGAGCCTCCGGGCGCTCGCGCGCGATCCGCCCGCCGGGGTGGCGATCACCACCGTCGCGGAGGACGACGCCGCGGCGCTCCAGGCCTTCTTCGCGGGCGCGCCGCCGCCCGAGCTCGGCCTGATCCGCGACGAGCGGCACGCCCTCGCCGGGGCCTTCGGCGTCGACGAGCTCCCGGCGGCGATCCTGGTCGTGGACGGCGAGCTCCGCGCGCGCTTCTCCGGACCGCGCGACTGGAGCTCGCGCGGCATGCGGCGCCTCCTCGCCCGGCTGGCGACGGAGGCCTCGCCCGCGGGCCCGCCGGGGACACGGCCCGCGCGTTGACACCCCGACCTGCGCCCGGGTACAGACGTGGCTCGATGCCCGCGCTCCTCCGCGCCGCCGTCGTCGCCCTGTCGCTCCTCGCGAGCGGCGTGTTCGAGCTCGTGGCGGCGCTCGAGGAGACGAGCTGCTGCGAGGAGTCGGGCGAGCAGGAGGCTCCTCGTCCCGACTGCGCCGCCGGGGTGCTCTGCGCGTGCTGTCCTGCGGCCGCGCTCCCTGCGCCCCGGATCGGGACCTCCGGCACGGCCATCGTGTCCGGACCGAGGGGCCTCGTCGCCGCGCCGAGCCTCGCCGCGCCGACGACGGACATCTTCCACCCGCCGCGAGCCTGAACGCGACCTTCGCGCCCGAGGTGCGTCCGCAGCACGGCGCTCCTCGCCCCTCGCACGACCCTCGCAAGCTCACGAACCCGCGCCGGCGTTCGCCGGCGCAGGAGCCCACATGTCCAGACTCGCCACGCTCGCGCTGTCCGTCGCGTTCGCCGTCACGTCCTCCCCCGGGTCCGCCGCCGCCGCCGGGAGCCACGCGCACCAGGCCCACGGCGCTCCCCCGAAGAGCGGCGCGCCCGCTGCCGCGCCCTCCGAGCGGTGCCAGCACGGCGTCCAGCGGTCGCTCTGCGCCCGCTGCAACCCGAAGCTCGCCGCCGTCTACAAGGCCAAGGGGGACTGGTGCGCGGAGCACGCGCGGCCGGAGTCGCAGTGCGTGCTCTGCCACCCGGAGCTCGCGAAGCAGGGGATCAAGTGATCCGCGGCGCGCTGGCGCTCCTGGCCGGGGTCGTCCTCGCCTGCGCGAAGACCGCGGCCGTCCCCGCGCCGCCGGAGGCAGCGACGGTCGGCGCCTCGCCCGCGGCCGACGCGCCGGCCCCCGTGAAGCTCTGCGCGCACGGCGTCCCGGCGGACCTGTGCACGCAGTGCAACCCGGACCTCGTCCCCGTCTTCCAGGCCCAGGGCGACTGGTGCGAGGAGCACGGCGTCCCGGAGTCGCTGTGCGTGAAGTGCCACCCCGACCGGACGTTCACCGCGGCGGCCGCGCCGGAGGACTGGTGCGCGGAGCACGGCGTGCCCGAGTCGCGGTGCACGAAGTGCAACCCGCGCCTCGTCGCGAAGTTCGTCGCCGCGGGGGACTACTGCCGCGAGCACGGGTTCCCCGAGTCGGTCTGCCCGCTCTGCCACCCGGACCGGATCCCGGCGGGGCGGGCGGCCCCGCCGTTCCCCACGCCGGGGCTGAAGGTCCGGCTCGCGTCCGCCGACACGGCGCGGGACGCGGGCCTCGAGACGCGCCGGGCGGAGCGGAGGCCGGTGGCGCAGGTGCTGGAGGTGGTCGGGCAGCTCGAGTTCGACCAGAACCGGCTCGCGCAGCTCTCCGCGCGCGGCGACGCCGTCGTCGAGGGGGTGCAGGTGGACGTGGGCGACGACGTGAAGGGGGGCCAGCCGCTCGTCGCGCTCACGTCCGCGTCGGTCGGCCAGGATCAGGCGCGCCTGGCGGCGGCGCGGGCGGCGCTCGCGACGGCGCGCGCGGGGGCGGCGCGCGAGGAGCAGCTCGTCGAGAGCGGCGCGAGCCCTCGGAAGGCCCTGGAGGAGGCGCGCCGGGCGCTCGCGGAGGCGCAGGCGGAGCTGGACGCGGCGGGCGCGGCGCTCGGCGCCGCCGGCGCCTCGCCGGACGGGCGGGGAGGGCGGTACGTCCTGCGCGCGCCGTTCGCGGGGACCGTCGTGCTCCGGGACGCCGTCGCAGGCAGGACGGTCGAGGCGGGACAGGTCCTCGTGCAGGTGGCGGACCTCGCGACGATGTGGGCGCAGCTCGAGGTGCCCGAGGCCGACGCGGGCCTCGTCCGGCCGGGGATGCCGGTCGAGCTCACCGTCGAGGGCGGCGGCGCGGCGCCGCGCCGGGCGAAGATCCAGCGCGTCGCGGCGTCGGTCGATCCGTCCTCGCGGACCGTGCGGGTGCGGGTGGAGCTGCCGAACCGCGACCGGACGCTCAAGGCCGGGACGTTCGTCCGCGCGACGATCCACGTCACCGCGGAGAAGGCCGCGCTGCTGGTGCCGCGCGAGGCGGTGCAGCGGGTCGCCGAGGGCAGCCTCGTCTTCGTGAAGCGCAGCGAGCAGCTCTACGAGCCGGTGGCGGTGAAGCCGGGCGCGGTGCACGGCGCGCTCGTCGAGATCGCGGCCGGGCTCGAGGAGGGCGCGGAGGTGGTCACCACCGGCGCGTTCCTGCTCAAGACGGAGGTCATGAAGGAGTCGATCGGCGCGGGGTGCTGCGAGCTGGGGGAGAAGTAGATGCTCACCCGCACCATCGACCTGTCGCTCCGGCACCGCTGGTTCGTGCTCGCGGCGACCGGCGCGGTCGTCGCGGCGGGGGTGCTCGCCTTCCGCGACCTCCCCATCGACGCGTTCCCCGACACCACGCCGACGCAGGTGCAGGTGAACGCGGTCGCGCCGGCGCTCACGCCGGAGGAGGTGGAGCAGCAGCTCACGATCCCGATCGAGCAGGCGCTCGCGGGCCTCCCCGGCCTCGAGGAGCTCCGGTCCATCTCGAAGTTCGGGCTCTCCCAGGTGACGCTCCGGTTCGCGGACGGGGCCGACCTGTGGTTCGCCCGGCAGCAGGTGGGCGAGCGGATCGCGCGGGTCGAGGCGCCGCCGGGGGGCGCGCGGCCGACGATGGGACCGGTGGCGACCGGCCTCGGCGAGGTCTTCCACTACCTCGTGAAGAGCGACCGCCGGAGCCTGGAGGAGCTGCGGACGCTGCACGACTGGGAGATCGCGCCCCAGCTCCGGAGCGTGCCCGGCGTCGCCGAGATCAACGCGTGGGGCGGGAAGGAGAAGCAGTGGCACGTGGTGGTGGATCCCGCGCGCCTCCGGCAGTTCGATCTGGCGCTCGGGGACGTGTACCGGGCGCTCGAGGCCAACAACGCCAACGTGGGCGGCGGCGCGATCGAGGACGGCGGCCGGGCCACCCTCGTCCTCGGCGTCGGCGCCCTCGGCGGCGGGCGCGAGATCGAGGACGTCGTGGTCGCGGCGCGCCGCGGCGTGCCGGTGCGCGTGCGCGATCTCGCGCAGGTCGAGGTGGGGCACGAGCTCCGCCGCGGCGCCACCACGGCCGACGGGGAGGGGGAGGCGATCCTCGGCCTCGGCTTCATGCTCGTGGGCGAGAACGGCCACACGGTGACCGCCGCCCTCGCGAAGCGCCTCGAGGAGGTGAAGGGGCGACTGCCGGAGGACGTCCGCGTCGAGGCCGTGTACGAGCGGACCGAGCTCGTCGACCTCGTCCTGCGCACCGTGAAGACCAACCTGCTCGAGGGCGCGCTCCTCGTGGTGGCGATCCTCTTCGCCTTCCTCGGGAGCCTGCGCGCCGGCCTCATCGTCGCCGCGGCCATCCCGCTCTCGATGATGTTCGCGTTCGACGCGATGACGCGGTTCGGGATCGCCGGGACGCTGATGTCCCTCGGGGCGATCGACTTCGGCCTCGTCGTCGACAGCTCGGTGATCCTCGTCGAGAACGCCGAGCGGCGCCTCGCGGAGGCGGCGGGTACCCGCCCTGCGCTCGAGGTCGTCCGCGACGCCGCCGTGGAGGTGCGCAAGCCCACGCTGTTCGGCGAGCTCGTCATCATGATCGTCTACCTCCCGATCCTCGCGCTCGAGGGGGTCGAGGGGAAGCTGTTCCGGCCGATGGCGCTCACGGTCGTGTTCGCGCTCGCCGGCTCGGCCCTCGTCTCGATGACGGTGATGCCCGTGCTCGCGTCGTTCGCGCTGGGCGGGCGCCGGGCGCACCGCGCGCGCCCGGAGCCGCGCCTCGTCCGGTGGCTCCAGGCACGCTACCGCGCGGTGCTCGAGTGGGCGCTCGCGCATCGCCGGGCGGTGCTCGCGGGCGCCGCGGGGGTGCTCCTCGCTGCGGCGGCGCTGGCGACGCGGCTCGGGAGCGAGTTCGTGCCGCGCCTGAACGAGGGGACGATCGTCATCAACACGGTCCGGCTCGCGGAGGTCTCGCTCTCCGAGTCGCTCCGCTACGGGGACCGGATCGAGGACGTGCTCCTCGCGAGGTTCCCGCACGAGGTGAAGCGGGTCTGGTCGCGCACCGGCACCGCCGAGGTGGCGACCGATCCGATGGGCCTCGAGCTCACCGACGTGTTCGTGGCGCTCCACCCGCGCGAGCGCTGGACCCGCGCGGCGACGCAGGACGAGCTGGCGGCGGAGATGAAGGCCGAGCTCGCGGACCTGCCCGGGATGCGGATGTCGTTCCTGCAACCGATCGAGATGCGCGTGAACGAGCTCATCGCCGGCGTCCGGAGCGACGTCGGGATCAAGATCTTCGGAGACGACCTCGACGTGCTGAAGGCCACGGCGCGCGAGATCGAGGGGCTGGTGCGCCAGGTCCCGGGCGCCGCCGACGTCACCGTGGAGCAGATCACGGGGCAGCCCGTGCTCCAGATCGCCGTCGACCGCGGCGCCATCGGGCGGTACGGGATCCCCGCGCGCGAGGTGCTGGACGTCGTGGAGGCCGTCGGGACCCGCGTGACGGGCCGGATCCGGGAGGGCGACCGGCGGTTCGACCTCGCCGTCCGGCTGCGCGACGAGTACCGCGCCGATCCCGCCCGGCTCGCGCGCATCCCGGTGCGGACCCCCGGCGGTGATCGCGTGCCGCTCGGGCGCGTCACGAAGATCCGCGAGGTCACCGGGCCGTCCACGATCCACCGCGAGTGGGGGAAGCGCCGGATCGTGGTCCAGGCCAACGTGCGCGGGCGGGATCTGGGCGGGTTCGTGGGCGAGGTCCGGCGCCGGATCGACGCGGAGGTCGCGCTGCCGGAGGGGTCCTTCGTCCGGTACGGCGGGCAGTTCGAGAACCTGGAGCGCGCGCGGAGCCGCCTGCTCCTCGTCGTGCCGCTCGCGCTCGCGCTCGTCTTCGCGCTCCTGTACCTGACCTACCGGCGCGTCCTCGACGCCGTCCGGATCTTCCTCGGCGTCCCGTTCGCGATGGTGGGCGGCGTGCTGGCGCTGCTCGCGCGCGGGCTCCCGTTCTCCATCTCCGCGGCCGTGGGCTTCATCGCGCTCTCGGGCGTCTCGGTGCTGGGCGACATGGTCCTCGTCTCGCGCGTCCGTCAGCTCCTCGCCCGCGGGACGCCGCTCGGGGAGGCGATCCGGGAGGCCGCCGTCTCCCGGCTCCGGCCGGTCCTCATGACCGCCTCGGTCGCCGCCCTGGGCTTCGTGCCCATGGCCGTCAACACCGGCGTCGGCGCCGAGGTGCAGCGGCCGCTCGCGACGGTCGTCATCGGCGGCGTGGTCTCCTCGACGCTCCTGACGCTGCTCGTCCTGCCGGTGCTGTTCGCGAGCGTCCGCGGGCGCCCGGCGGCGCTCGAGGGCGCGGCGGAGGCGGGCGCGCCGGAGGAGGCGGCGCGGTCGGCGGGGTCGTAGGGCCGGGAGATCGCCACCGCTCGCCGCCTCCCCAGGAGTGCGCGCGCCAGTCCGGCCCGCGCTGGAGTCTCGCGACGCCCGCCGCAGGTCCCGAGTTCGAGCGAATGAAACCAGGGTCTTGCTGAGAGGTCCTCGCAAGAGCAGCGTCGCTCCAATCACCACGCCGTTCGGGGAGCACGCGCGGAGGGCGCGCGTGACCGCGCGACGTCGGAGACCGCCACGTGTCGTTTGCCAGCCTCGAGTTCTTCGTGTTCCTGGCGGTCGTCCTGCCGGTCTACTACGCGCTCACGCAGCGCTGGCAGAACCGCTTCCTCTTCGCCGCCGGGTACTTCTTCTACGGCTGGTGGGACTGGCGCTTCCTCGGGCTCATCGGCGCATCCACTCTCTGTGACTACCTGGTGGGTCTCGGTCTCGCCGGGCTCCGCCCGGAGGACCGCCGGCGGAGGTGGCTCCTGGCCGCCTCGCTGACCCTCAACCTCGGCTTCCTCGGTGCCTTCAAGTACTTCGACTTCTTCGCGTCCTCCACCGTCCGCCTGCTGGAGCGGCTGGGGTTCGCCGCCGATCCGGTCACGCTCCACGTGATCCTCCCGGTCGGCATCTCCTTCTACACGTTCCAGAGCATGGCCTACACGATCGACGTGTACCGCGGCCGCACCCCGGCGGTGCGGAGCTTCGTGGACGTCGCGCTCTACGTGAACTACTTCCCCCAGCTCGTCGCCGGGCCGATCGAGCGCGCCCAGAACCTCCTGCCGCAGCTGACGGCCCGCCGGATCGTCACGGCGCGCCACCTCGCCGAGGGCGGCGTGCTCATCCTCCTGGGCCTGTTCCGCAAGGTCGTGATCGCCGACACCGCCGCGCCCTTCGTCCAGGCTGCGTTCGCGCACCCCGAGGCGTACTCCTCGAGCGGTCTCCTCGTCGCGACGCTCCTCTTCTCGCTCCAGATCTACGGCGACTTCGCCGGCTACAGCGACATCGCGCGCGGGACCTCGAAGCTGATGGGCATCGAGCTGATGAGGAACTTCGAGCAGCCGTACTTCTCGACGAGCATCACCGAGTTCTGGCGGCGCTGGCACGTCTCGCTCTCGACCTGGCTCCGCGACTACCTCTACGTGCCGCTCGGTGGGAGCCGGCACGGGACGCTCCGCACCTACCGCAACCTGTTCCTCACCATGCTGCTCGGCGGGCTCTGGCACGGCGCGGCCTGGGGGTTCGTCCTGTGGGGGGCGCTGCACGGGCTGTACCTCGCGATCCACAAGTACGTCGCCGCCCGGCGCGCTCCCCCGCCCGACTCGCCACCGCTGGTCCGGCTCGCGAAGGGCGCGGCGGTGTTCCTGCTCGTGTCCCTCACGTGGATCCCGTTCCGCGAGCCCGACGGCGGGAGGGCCCTCGACTTCCTCTCGCGCCTCCTCGCGTGGGACGGTCCGCTCCTCGACCTCGCGAACCCGGGCAAGGTGCTGCAGCCCGGCCTCGCGCTCGTCCTGGGCGCGCTCGCGACGCTCGCGCTCGACGTGCCGATCCGCCGGAGCGGCGATCACGAGGTGTTCCTGCGGTGGCCCACGCTCGCCCGGGCGAGCCTGTACGCGCTGATGGCTGGCGGCCTGATGCTGTTCGGGGGGAGCCATGACGTCGCCTTCATCTATTTTCAGTTCTGAGACGCTGCGTGCGAGCGGGCTCCGGCCCTGGGCGGCGCTGCTCGCGCTGCTCGTCCTCGTCGCGGGGAACCTCGTCGCCTGGCGGGCCCAGCGGGCGGGGCGCATCTCGACGAGCGTCCCGCGGGAGCTCGTCGAGGAGCGCCTCGCAGCGCTCGCCGCCGAGCCCGGCGTCTGGTTCCTCGGGAACTCGACCATGGCCGCCGCGCTCTCCGAGGAGGCGCTGCGCGCGCACCTCGGCGCGCGCTGGGTGAAGGCCCCCCTCGGCAGCAGCACGCTCCAGGTCTCGCTCACGCTCGCGGCGCGCGCCCTCGCGGTCGCGCCGACGCCCCCGCCCGCCATCGTGGTCTTCGCGACGAAGGACGACGTGAACGCCAACGGAGATCGTGCGGTGGTGTCGCGCCGGTACGAGCGCGCGCTCGAGGGGCGGTCCCTCGCCGAGACCCTGGCCGCGGCGGTGCCCGCGTACGCGTGCCGGTTCGCGATCCAGGCGGAGCTCCAGAACGGCGTCGTCGCGCTCCTCGCGCCGGCGCGCGCCTCCGCGAGATCCGCTCCGGTCGGGGGCGGCGCGGCCGTGCCGCCTGCGCGTGACCTCGCCGCGGACTTCGAGCTCACACACCTGCACAAGCAGGGACGCGACTACGCCCCGGCCGCGGTGGACTTCGCCCGGCTCGCCGCGGCGGCCCGGGGCCGGACCCGCCTCGTCCTCGTGTTCCCGCCGGTCACCGCGGCCGTGGAGCGGTGGCAGCTCCGCCACGCGCCTGCACACCCCTGGCCCGCGGTGGCTGCGGGCCTCGCGGCGCGCGCGCGCGCCGGCGGGTTCGAGGTCCTCGACTACACGGACCGGTACCCCTCGACGACCGCGTTCTTCGAGGACGTGTACCACCTCGACGCGCGAGGGGCCGCCGCGTTCACGCCGGTCCTCCTCGAGGCGCTCGGCCTCGGCCGGCCCCCCGGAGGGATCATCTCCCCCTGCACCGCCGCGCGCGCCGAGTGACCCAGGCGCCCCGCGGCAGCGTCGGGCGCCGCCGGCACGAGCGTCGCGAGCTTGGGGCGGTACGGGGGGAGGACGCTGCGCCGGGGCACGCGAGGGACGGTCGGCACGCCGGGATCTGGACGCAAGAACGGCGGACCCGGGAGGGCCCGCCGTTCGGTCCTACTCCTCGGCTTCCGGCGCGGCTACCACCAGTAGAACGCCGCCCACGGATACGAGCCGGCGCTGAAGCTGAACGTGTACGGCGCGCTGCCGGGCAGCGGGAGCCGCCCGCAGGTGACCGCCGTGCCGTTCACGGTGACGGTGCGGCCGTCGTTGTTCGCGCAGCCCCAGCCGTTGATGTTGGTGCTCACCGTGAAGCAGATCGCGCCGGTGGTGTTGAAGTTGCCGCTCTGGCCGCCCGAGACCGCCCGGCAGGTGCCCGGATCGGTGCCGCCGCCGGAGAAGGTGGCGGTGACCGTCCGCGCGGTCGTCATGGAGACGATGCAGGAGCCGGTGCCCGTGCAGGCGCCGCCCCAGCCGGTGAACGTCGCGCCGGAGTCCGGGGTCGCGGTCAGGGTGACCGTCGTGCCGCTGGTGTAGCTCGCGCTGCAGGTGGAGCCGCACGAGATGCCGCCGCCGCTCACCGTGCCGCTGCCGGTCTTCGAGACGCTCAGGGCGTACGTCGTCGGACCGGAGCCGCCGCCGGGCGCCACCGTGACGCCGGAGACCTTGGGGTTGTCCGGGCCGCCGGCGCGCGTGAAGGCGATGACCACCTGGCCGCTGGAGTTCGCGGTGGTCTCGAACGAGCGGGCCACCGCCCGGTTGGCGCCGCCCGCGGCCGCGAAGATGTCGAACGCGCTGAGCACGTTCTGGCCGTTGATGGCGACGTTGAAGGTCCGCTGCCCCGCGGCCGTCCAGTAGCTCTCCGCGAAGTACAGCGTCACGGTCTGCGCGCTGCCCGCCGTGCGGCCCGTGATCGTGTACGTGAACTCACCGTAGCGCTCCGACTGGAACACGGACTGCGGCGGCACCGTGCCGGAGACGAGCGAGGTGTTGATGGAGTTGGTGGTCGAGTACGTGCTCCCGCCGGAGAAGTACCCGTCGGCGAGGAAGTCGCCCGTGGCCGAGCCGCCCGCGTTGATCGAGACGGTGCCGGTGGGCGGCGGCGTGGTGTTGCCGTTGAACGTCGCGGTGACGGACCGGGCCGCGGTCATCGACAGGATGCAGGAGCCGGTGCCGCTGCAGGCGCCGCTCCAGCCGCCGAACGTCGAGCCGGAAGAAGGCGCCGCCGAGAGGGTGACCGTCGTGCCGGAGGAGTAGGTGGCGGAGCACGTCGAGCCGCAGTTGATGCCACCCGTGTTCGACGTGACGGTGCCGCCGCCGCTCCCGGACTTCGTGACGGTGAGCGCGTAGCCGGTCGGGGTCGAGCCTTCGCTGACGGTGATGTCGGAGCTGCCGCTGCTCTGGTAGCCCTCGGTCGCGAGGACCATGTAGTCGTGCGTGCCGAGGGTGAGACCCGACCGGCCCCACGCGTCGAAGAAGTTGCCGGTGGTGATGGTCCCGCCGGTCCGCTTCACCGTGCGGACCGCCCAGTACTGGTAGAACGTGGCGGTGCCGATGATGGACGGCTGGTTGACGCGCTGCGTCCGGTAGAGGTTGTAGGTGCCGCCGTCGCTGTTGAGCGAGCCCAGGAGCTGGGAGCCGGAGCTCGGGTTGTACGTGCCGAAGTTCTCGACGACGTAGTACTCGACGAGCGGAT
>JAEYZK010000300.1 GCA_023428085.1 Pseudomonadota bacterium | reverse complement strand
CGGCGGGCGCATCGCCCCGGCGCTGGTGAGCAGGTTCTTGAGCTCGTCCTGGTCGGACGAGCGGTTCATCGCCTCCTCGAGGGTGATGAGGCGCTTCCCCACCGCCGCCGCCAGCGACTGGTTGAAGGTCTGCATGCCGAACTTGGACTGCCCCACCTGCATCTGCGAGTACACCTGGTGGACCTTGTCCTCCCGGATGAGGTTCCGGATGGCGGGGTTGGGCACCATGACCTCGATGATCAGCACCCGCCCCTGGCCGGTGGCCTTCGGGAGCAGGTTCTGGGTCAGGACGCCCTCGAGCACGAACGAGAGCTGCGCGCGGACCTGCGGCTGCTGGTAGGGCGGGAAGACGTCGAGGATGCGGTTGATGGTCTGGACCGCGCTGTTGGTGTGAAGGGTGGCGAACGCGAGGTGGCCGGTCTCGGAGATCACCAGCGCCGCCTCGACGGTCTCGAGGTCGCGCATCTCGCCGACGAGCACGACGTCCGGGTCCTGGCGCAGGATGTACTTGAGCGCCTTCTTGAACGAGCCGGTGTCCGCGCCCACCTCCCGCTGGTTCACGAGGCAGTTCTTGTGCGGGTGCAGGTACTCGATCGGATCCTCGATCGTGATGATGTGCTCGTGCCGGTCGGTGTTGATCTTGTCGATGATCGAGGCGAGCGTCGTGGACTTGCCCGAGCCGGTCGGGCCGGTGACGAGCACGAGGCCGCGGGGCTTCTTGGCCAGCTCGGCGACGACGGGCGGCAGCCCCAGCTCGGCGAAGGTGAGGATCTTGAAGGGGATGGTGCGGAACGCGCCGGCGACCGCGCCGCGCTGCATGAAGACGTTGGCGCGGAAGCGGGACAGCCCCTTCACGCCGAAGGAGAGATCGAGCTCGTTCTCCTCCTCGAACCGGTGCTTCTGCGCGTCCGTGAGGATCGAGTAGCAGAGCTGCTTGGTCTCCACGGGCGAGAGCGGCGGGGTCTTGAGCGGGACCAGCCTGCCGTCGATGCGGAGCTGGGGCGGCGAGCCGGTCGTGACGTGGAGGTCGGACGCCCCCTTCTCGACCATCGCCTTGAGCAGCTGGTGCAGGTTGGCCACGTGCGTCCTCTCAGAACCTGTCCGGCGCGGTGTTGCCGATCGCCTCGGAGAGGCTGGTCATGCCCTGCTTCACCTTGTTGAGGGCGCTCATGCGCAGGGTGTGGAAGCCGAGCCGGATCGCCTCCTGCTTCAGCTCCGCCGCCGAGCAGCCCTGGATGACGAGCTCCTTGAGCCCGTCCCACATCGGCATGACCTCGTAGACGGCCACGCGGCCCTTGTAGCCGCGGTCGTTGCACGTCTTGCAGCCGGCCGGGGCCATCGGCTGGAACGTGCCGATCTCCTCGGCCGCGATGCCGGCGTCGAGGAGCGCCTGCTCGTCCACGTCCTCCGCCGGCTTCTTGCAGTCCGGGCAGAGCCGGCGGCAGAGGCGCTGGGCGACGATGGCGTTGAGCGAGGCGGTCACGAGGAAGGGCTCGATGCCCATGTTGAGGAGGCGGGAGACGGTGCCGGGCGCGTCGTTGGTGTGCAGGGTGGAGAGCACGAGGTGGCCGGTGAGCGCCGCCTTGACCCCGATCTCGGCCGTCTCGAAGTCGCGGATCTCGCCGACCATGATGATGTCGGGGTCCTGCCGCAGGAACGAGCGGAGGGCGGCCGCGAAGTTGAGGCCGATGTCCTCGTGCATCTGCACCTGGTTGATGCCGAAGAAGTTGAACTCGACCGGGTCCTCGGCGGTGGAGATGTTCCAGGCCACCTCGTTGAGCTTCGAGAGCGCCGAGTAGAGCGTCGTGGTCTTGCCCGAGCCGGTGGGGCCGGTGACGAGGACCATCCCGTACGGCCGGTCGATGGCCTCGAGGAAGTCCTTGAGCTGCTTCTCCTCGAACCCCAGCTTGGTCATGTCGAGCTGGAGGTTCGACTTGTCGAGGAGGCGCATCACCACCTTCTCGCCGAAGAGCGTCGGGCAGATGGAGACGCGGAAGTCCATCTCCTTGCCCTTGCCCAGCTTCAGCTTGATGCGGCCGTCCTGCGGGAGCCGGCGCTCGGAGATGTCCAGCTCGGACATGATCTTGAGGCGGGAGATGATCGCGTTCCGCAGCTTCATCGGCGGCTTCATCACCTCGTACAGCACGCCGTCGATGCGGAAGCGGACCCGGAAGTCCTTCTCGTACGGCTCGACGTGGATGTCGGAGGCGCCCTTGCGGATGGCGTCGAGCAGGATCAGGTTCACGAGCTTGACGACCGGCGCCTCCTCGGCGCTCTTCTCGAGATCGACGACGCTCGTGTCGTCGCCGCCGTCCTCCACGACCGCGACCTCGGAGTCGTCGAACCCCTGCATCACCTCGTCGAGGTCCGGGCCCTTCTCCGCGTAGTGCCGGTCGATGGCCTCCCGGATGGCCTGCTCGGACGCGACCACCACCTCGACGTTGTAGCCGGTGAGGAACTTGACGTCGTCGATGGCGAAGATGTTCGACGGGTCGCTCATGGCCACGATGAGCGAGGAGCCGGCGCGGTTCACCGGGATGACCTGGTGCTTCTCGGCCGTGGTCTTGGGGATGAGCTTCAGGACCTCCTCGTCGATGTCGAAGTCCTTGAGCGAGATGGCCGGCACGCCGTACTGCTTCGAGAGGAAGCCGGTGAGGTCGGCCTCGGCGAGGGCGCCCTGCTTCACGAGCAGCGAGCCGATGCGGCCGCCCGTCCTGCGCTGCTCCTCCTGCGCCTTCTGCAGCTGCTGGAGCGAGATGAGGTTCTCCCGCACCAGGAGTTCGCCGAGACGTCCGGACATGAGCGTTCCTCTTCGAGAGGCGAGCGAGATGGGAAGCCGAGCACACCAGCAGCCCGGGCTCTCGGAAAGTAACAGCCGGCCGCGCGGAGGGTCAAGGAAGGGTCCGGCGCCGAGGACCGCGAAATCGCAGCAAAAGCGCGAGAAAAGTGCGCTCCCGCCCACATCGACGCCGCGCGGTCAGCGCGCGGTGAAGAAGCGTTTCGCCGCCTCCACGTCGCGCTCGATCTGCGCGCGCAGCGCCTCGATCGACGGGAAGCGCCGCTCGTCGCGCAGCCGGCGCAGGAACGCCGTACGCATGGGTACGCCGTAGAGCGCGCGGCCGTCGAAGTCGAGGAGGTGCACCTCCGCCACGACGCCCCCCGCGGCCTCGACGGTGGGCTTCACGCCCACGTTGCACACCCCCGCGAGCGGCGGTCCGCCGCCGGCAGGGCCGAGCCAGGCCGAGACCACGTACACTCCGTTCGCGGGGAGGAGCTGCGCCGTCCCGAGGTTGGCGGTGGCGAAGCCGAACGCCCGCCCCCGACCCGCGCCGCGGACCACCTCGGCGTCCACGTCGTACGGGCGCGCCAGGAGCTCGGCGGCCGCCTCGACGTTCCCCTCGAGGACGAACTCGCGGATCTTGGTCGAGGAGACCACGAGCCCGTCGGCGGTCACCGGCTCGACCAGGTGGAGCGCGATGCCGTGCGCGGCGAGGAGCGGCCGGAGCGCGTCCACCCGCGCGCGCTCCCGACCGGCGGTGAAGTCGTTCCCCACGACGACGTGGGCCACCCCGAGCTTGCCCGCGAGATCGCGGCCGACGAACTCCGCCGCGGGCGTCGCCGCGTAGGCGCGGTCGAACGGCTGGACGACGGTGGCGCCGAGGCCGAGCGCGCCGAGGAGCTCGAGCTTTCGCGGCAGCGGCGTGAGGAGCGGCGGGGCGCGCTCGGGGCGCAGGACCTGGACCGGATGCGGGTCGAAGGTCAGCAGGCCATGATGGCGGGGGGGCCGGGTGAGGCTCGGCCCCCCCGAGCCCCCCGCTCGCTCCGGGGCAGGCTCCTCCGCCTGCCCCTGCGCTCGCCCGCCCTCGGCGACCAGGCGGGCGACCTCGAGGAGCCGCCGGTGCCCGAGGTGCACGCCGTCCATGTTGCCGATGGCGATCGCGCCGCCGCGGAGTGCGCCCGAGGCGGCCGCCTCGTCGAGGGAGCGGAGGACGCGCATGCCCCTACAGATAGCGTCGCGTGAAGGCCATGGGCAACAGCGCCCCCAGCGTCGTCTCCGCGCGCGCTCCCTTCGCGCCGACGAGCAGCACCGGGAGCTCGGGCCCGGCGAACTCGGCCAGCGTCTGCAGACACATCCCGCACGGCGGCGTGGGCGGGGCCGTGCCGCTCGCCACCGCGACGGCCTCGAGCCGCCGGGCGCCGCCCGCCACCGCGGCGGCCACGGCGGAGCGCTCGGCGCAGACGGTGAGGCCGTAGCTCGCGTTCTCGACGTTGCACCCCGCGTACGTGGCCCCGCCGGCCAGGACCGCGGCGCCGACCTGGAACCGCGAGTACGGGGCGTAGGCGCGCCGGCGCGCCGCGGCGGCGGCGCGCGCGAGCGCGGCGGGCACCGGGCGCGGGCGTCGCATCAGCGCTGGAGGAACCGCGCGATGGCCAGCTCGGTGTCGAGCGGGAGGTCCAGGAAGCGCAGGTGCGTGCCGAACCGCTCGCCCTCGCGCGTCACCTTGAGCACCTCGGCCCTGGCGCGGATCTCCTCGCGGGCACCGGGGAGGATGAACCGGACCTCGAACCGATCGCCGGCCGGCGGGTGGAGCATCTCGAAGAAGACCCCGCCCAGCCCGAGGTTCCCCTGCCGCTCCTCGAACGACCCGCCCAGCGACTCGTCGCGGACGTGCAGCGGGAGCGGGATCCGCGCGCTGTCGCGGCGGTCGAGGGCTGCGGTGGTCGCCGCCGGCGCGTGTGCGATCGCGTGGCTCATGGGATCCGGGCCTCCTCGCGAGAGGCTAGCACAGGCGGGCGCCGATCATCCGCGGCCCACGCAGGCCTTCGACAGGAAGGCCGTCACCAGCGCGCCGAGGCGGTCGCGCACCCGTCCGGCGACGTCCGCCACCTCCTCGTGCGAGAGCTTCCTCGGCGAGAGGCCGGCCGCCAGGTTCGTCACGACCGAGATCCCCGCGACGGGCACTCCCATGTGGCGCGCCGCGATCACCTCGGGGACGGTGGACATGCCCACGAGGTCCGCGCCGAGGGCGCGGAGCATCCGGATCTCCGCCGGCGTCTCGTACGAGGGGCCGAGCAGGCAGGCGTAGACGCCGGCCGGCAGCGGCTGCCCGAGCTCCCGCGCACAGGCGTCGAGCACGGCGGCGAGCCCGCGATCGTAGGCCTCCGACAGATCGGGGAAGCGCGGCCCGAGGCGGTCGTCGTTCTCGCCGACGAGGGGGTTCTGACCCGAGAGGTTCAGGTGGTCCGCGATCCGGACGAGCGCGCCGGGGCCGTACGCAGGGTTCACGCCGCCCGCGGCGTTCGTGACGAGGAGCAGCTTCACCCCGAGTCCACAGAGCATGCGCACCCCGAAGGCGACGTCGGCCGCGGACCACCCCTCGTAGGCGTGGACACGCCCCTGGAGCGCCGCGACCACGACCGGGGGGCCGTCCGCGCGCGCGAGCTCGCCGACGACGAGGCGCCCCGGGTGGCCCGGGACGCGCGACACGGGGAACCCCGGGATGCCGTCGTACGGGATCACCGCCGCCCGCTCCAGGCGGTCGGCGAAGCCGGACAGACCCGAGCCGAGGACGACCCCGGCCTCCGGCGCGGTCTCGAGCTGCCCGCGGATCCAGGCGAGCGCGTAGGAGAGGCGCGTATGGAGATCGGCGCGGTGGGTCATGCGAGGCGCTCCCGGACGAGGGGCGGAGGGGCGGCCGGAGGCCTCTCCCCCAGGCGCCAGGCGCGCTGCAGGCGCGCCGTCATGGCGGGGCGGGGCTCGCTCCGCGGGCCCTCGTGCACGCGGCAGATCGGCTCCCCCGCCTCCACCGGCTCGCCGACCTTCTTCAGGACCTCGAGACCGACGGCCGGATCGACGGCGTCCTCGACCCGGGCGCGGCCCGCCCCGAGCGCGACGGCCGCCAGCCCCACCGCCTCGCCGTCGATCGCGGTCACCCACCCGCGCGCCGGCGCAGGGACCTCGTACCGCGCGCGCGCGCGCGGCAGCCGCGCCGGATCGCGGATCGCCTCGGGGTCGCCGCCCTGGGCCTCCACGATCTCGGCCAGCTTCGCGAGCCCGCGGCCGTCCGCGATCGCCCGCTCGACGTCCGCCCGCGCCGCGGCGAGGTCCCCCGCGACGCCGGCGAGGAGGAGCATCTCGGCGGTGAGCTCGACGGTGACGGTCCGGAGATCCGCCGGCCCCCCGCCGCGGAGGAGCGCGATCGTCTCGACCACCTCGAGCGCGTTCCCGACCGCCCGGCCCAGCGGCTCGTCCATCGACGTGAGGAGCGCGGTCACCTGCTTGCCCACCGCCCGCCCGATCGCGGCGAGCGAGGTCGCGAGCGCGCGCGCGTCGGCGAGCGACTTCATGAACGCGCCCGCGCCGACCTTCACGTCGAGCACCAGCCCGTCGATCCCCTCGGCGAGCTTCTTCGACATGATGGACGCGGAGATGAGCGGGATGGACTCGACCGTGGCGGTCACGTCGCGGAGCGCGTAGAGCTTCCGGTCGGCCGGCGCGAGCCGGGCGGTCTGCCCGATGAGGCAGGCCCCGACGTCGCGGACGAGCGCGCGGAACCGCTCCACCGGGAGATCGACCCGGAACCCCGGGATCGCCTCCAGCTTGTCGAGCGTGCCGCCGGTGTGGCCCAGGCCGCGCCCGGAGATCATCGGCACCTTCACCCCGCACGCCGCGGCGAGCGGCGCGAGCGCCAGCGAGACCTTGTCGCCGACGCCACCGGTCGAGTGCTTGTCGATCTTGGCGCCCGGGATGTCCGAGAGATCGAGCACGTCGCCGGAGCGGAGCATCGCCTCGGTGAGCGCGCGGGTCTCCCCCGCCTGCATGCCGCGGAAGAACACCGCCATGCAGAAGGCGGACATCTGGTAGTCGGGGACCGTCCCCCGGGTGAACCCGTCCACCAGCGCGGCGAGGTCCTCGGCCGGGAGGACGGCGCCGTCGCGCTTGGCGTGGATGATCTCGTACGGGGAGCGAGGCACGTGGTTCCCCTGCGGGTGGAGGGCGCTCACCCTTCGGCAGGCTCACCCTTCGACAGGCCCAGGGTGAGCGGTTCCCTTCGTCGCGCGCCGCTCACGCGAGCTGCTCCAGCAGCGCGTCCTCGACCTCGTAGTTGGCGTGGACGTCCTGGACGTCGTCGAGGTCCTCGAGGTCGCCGATGAGCTTCAGGAGCCCGCGCGCCTTGTCCGGATCGGTGACCTTCACCGTCTCCTTGGGGAGGAACGTGATCCGGCGCCCGCCGAGCGCCCACCTCCGGCCCTCGAGCGCTCCGGCGACCGCGTGGAGATCGTTCGGGTGGGTGCGGACCTCGAACCCGTCGGCGCCGTGGTTCACGACGTCCTCGGCGCCCGCGTCGATCGCCGCCTCCATCACCTGGTCCTCGCTCGGCCCCGGCTTCACCTCGACCACGCCGCACCGCTCGAAGTTCCAGGCCACCGCGCCCTCGGCGGCGAGGTTCCCGCCGCCCTTGGAGAAGCAGGTGCGGACGTCCCCGGCGGTGCGGTTCCGGTTGTCGGTGAGGCACGTCACGATCAGCGCCACGCCGCCGGGCCCGTACCCCTCGTACGTCGCCTCCTCGTAGTTCACGCCCTCGAGCTCGCCGGTCCCCTTCTTGATCGCCCGCGTGATGTTGTCGGAGGGCATGTTCGCCTCCTTGGCCGCGTCGAGGGCGGCCCGGAGGCGGGCGTTGCCCGCGGGGTCGCCGCCGCCCATCCGCGCGGCGACGGTGATCTCCTTGATCAGCTTGGTGAAGAGCTTGCCCTTGGCCGCCCCCTGGGCCGCCTTCTTGTGCTTGATCTTGGTCCAACGGTTGTGGCCGGACATGGGCGCC
>JAEYZK010000293.1 GCA_023428085.1 Pseudomonadota bacterium | reverse complement strand
GGGCCGGGCACGGCGCGGAGCGCGAGCCACGCCGCGGGCGCCGCCACGGCGGTCGCGCCGAGCTGCCGCAGCAGGGCGCGGGCCGGGAGGACGCGCCGGAGCGGGACCTCGAAGATGCGCGCGGTCCGGACCAGCATCGCCGCGCGCGCGAGCGCCTCGACGGCGACCCACCCCACGAGCGCGCCCAGCTCCCCCACGAGGCGCAGCCCCAGCGTCACGAAGAGCAGCGTGAGGGCGAGCTTCGCGGCCGAGAGGACGAGCATGAACCGGTTCTGCGCGCGGGCCCGCATGACGCCGTCGAGCGGCAGCGCCGCGAGCGCGACGGAGATCACCGCCACGCGGAAGAACGGCCCGGCCGCGGCGTACCGCTCGGAGAAGAGGAGCACGACGAGGTCGGGCCCGGCGACCAGCAGCAGCCCGGTGAGCGGCACGAACGCGAACGAGAGCTGGAGCACGGCCTCGTGGAAGAGCTGGAGACCCGCGCGCGCCGGTCGTCCCTGGCCCTCGGACTCGGCGAGCCCGATCTGGAGGAGCTCGGAGACGGGCGTGTAGAGCACGTCCACGAGCGGGAGCTGGAACGTCCCCACGCTGTAGACGGCGAACGCCGCCGCGCTCACCGCGGCCGCCACCGCGTACTGGTGGTACTGCTGCTGCGGGACGATGAGGAGGAAGGCGAGGCCGAACGGCACCGCGTAGGCGGCCTGGCGGCGCAGGCCGGCGAGGTCGAACCGGAAGCCGTGCCGCCGGAAGAGCACGGCGGCGCAGATCACGGCCCGCAGGAAGGTCGCCGCCGCGATGCCCGCGAACACGCCCGTGACCGAGCCGGTGAGCCAGGCCCCGGCCACCATGAACGCGCCGCGCCCGGCCTCGGTCGCCATCCGCGCGAGCGCGGCCGCCCCGATCCGGCCGCTCGCGTTCCAGGCGACGTCGAGCGCGGCGCCCGCGAGCCCGAAGGCGGTGAAGGCGGCGACCCAGGGGAGGTTCCGGCCGAGCTCGGGGTTGTCGAACCGCGCCACGACGAAGGGCGCGCCGCCGAGGATCAGCGCCGCGGAGAGCGCGCCGAGGGCGATCGTCAACCAGAGCGTCTGGGCGATGTAGCGATCCCGGGCGGCCGGGTCGCGCGGCACGAAGTAGTAGAGGCTCTGGGTGAACCCGAGCGGCAGGACGAGCTGGAGGGTCTGCGAGAGGAGCCACCCCTGCTTGAACGTGCCGTAGGACGACGGGACGAGCACGCGCGCGAGGATGAGCGGGACCGCGAAGGTGAGCGCCGCGCCCGCCAGCCGGGCCAGCATCAGCGGCCGCGCCCGGCTCAAGATCGATCTCGGCGTTTCACGGGACGTACCGCCCCGCCCCGCGGCTGCGCGCGGCTGCTCCCTCCCCGAGTCCAATTCCGGCTCCCTCACCCCGCCGACCGCCCCCGCGCCGGCGCGGGCGCCCGCTCGGGCCACAGCACGCCGATCATCTCCCCCGCCGCCCGGGCCCAGCCGTAGCGCGCCTGGAGCCGCTGCCGGCCCGCCGCGCCCATGGCCCGCGCGCGCGCGGGCTCGCGGAGCAGCTCCCCGAGCGCGGCGGCGAGCGCGGTCGCGTCGCGCGGCGGGACGAGGAGGCCGGTCTCGCCGTCCGACACGATCTCCGGGATCGCCTCGATCCGGCTCGCCACGACCGGGAGGCCGAACGCCATCGCCTCGAGCAGGGAGAGGCCGAACGCCTCGCGGAGCGTCGGCAGGGCGAAGACCGTCGCCGCCGCGAACAGCTCGCCCAGGCGCTCCCGCCCGAGCAGGCCGTGGAACTCCACGCCGGGCGGCGCGGGCGACGGGCAGCTCGCCGAGACGATCGCGAGGCGCGCCCGGGGGTGCTCGCGGCGGACGAGCGCGAAGGCGTCGAGGAGCTCCGGCCCGCCCTTGGGCACGAACTGCTTGCCGACGAAGAGCACGAGCGGCGCGCGGGCGCGGCCCGCCGCCGCCGGCGGGCCGGGGACGACGTTGGGCCCCGCGCCCACCACGCGCACGCGCGCGGGGTCCACGCCGTAGTCGTCGCGGAGCGAGCTCTTCACGAACTCGCTCATGGTGAAGATGCCCTCGGCGTTCCGGTAGACCGCCCGCTCGCGCGCCCGCCACTCGGCCTGGTAGGGGATCGCCGGCGGCAGCCCCGGCGCGTGGGGGTACCGCTCCGCGATCGCGCGGGTGTGGTCGAGGTACAGGTGGTACGCGACGTCCGGGTACGGCCCCGGCCCGAAGAGGACCCCCGCCTGGATCACGCGATCGGGCGCGGCGCGCCGGATGGCCTGGGCGGCCTCGCGGGAGACGTGGTCGAACGCGTACGGCGTGTGGAGGTAGTAGGACTTCCAGTGCGGCCCGTGGAGGCGCACGGCCTCGAGCACGGCCCGGATCACCGCCGGCCGGGCGTTCGGGATCCGGCTCCCCGGGCGGAGCTGGTAGAGGAACCGCTCGACCGGGTTGTGCGAGACGACGTCCACGCCGGCCGCGGCGAGCGCCCCGGTGATGGCCTCCGTCACGCCCGATTGCGGCCCGTAGTGGAGATAGAGGAGACGCATTTCGCTCGGCGCCCGACGGCGGGCGCCCTGCGAAGCTTGGGTCCGCGACCCTGCTGCGCCCACGCCCCGGGCGTACGGGCGTCACCGGAGCGGGGCGGGCGGCGGCTCCGGCGCGCCGCGGCCCAGCGTCGCCCACTCCGGCTCGTCGTGGAGCATGTGCCCGATCCAGGCGGGGAGCGGGACGCCGTCGGCCTCCCAGCCGTCGAAGTCCTCGAGGAGCGCGTGGCCGCTGCCGGGGACGAGGAAGGCGCGGGCGTTCGGGACCGGCGGGTCCGGGAGCTCGTCGCGCGACGGGCCCAGCTTCGTGTCGACGAGCTGCAGGAGCGCGTTCTCGAAGCCGTCCGGCGTCTGGCCGACGAACCGGCGGATGACGTCGTCCTGGCGCGACGAGAGGAGCGCGATGCGGTCGTCCGGGTACTTCGCCGCGAGGAGGTCCAGGATGCGCGACAGGTCGGCCTGGAGCTGGAGCGGGCAGTCCAGATCGTCCTCGCAGAACCGACCCACCGTACGGTCGAGGCGCCAGCTCGCCCACCACGCGAACCGCACGACCTCGGGGAAGTCGGCGCCGATGAGCGGCGGCCCGGAGTCGTCCACGACGTAGCCCTGCGCGTCCCGCCACGCGGTGCGCGCGAGATCGTGCGCGAGCAACGTCCCGTACCCGCCGGCGCTCGAGCCCGCGACGACGAGCTTTCCGGGCGCGGGCAAGTTCGCGGCGAGCCAGGCGATGTCCTTCTCGAGGTTGTCCTTCCCGAGGTGCCGCCAGCGCGTGACGAGCGGATAATCGACGACGTTGTCGCCCCAGTGGACGTCGCCGGTGCAATACGGGATGAAGACCAGCGTCGCGTTGCCGAACGGCGAGCCGGTCACCCTCCGGTCGAGGATCGAACCCTCGGCTGCCGGAAGGTCCTCCTGGAACTGCGTCGCGCCATACGGGCCGTCCCCCGCCAGCCCGCCGCCGCACGTGGCCGGCGACCAGCACGCGCCCCCGCCGTTCAGAAAGACGAGGACGTCGGTCGAGCCCTCGGGACCGGGATTCACGGCCAGTCCAGTCGGGGTCCCGTCACCGCACACGGCGCCAGGCACCTCCACCCACGTCCACTCGAGCCGGGGGAGCGTCAGGCGCTCCGAGCCCTCGCCTCCACCGCAGGCGGCGAGCAGTAGAACGAGCGAGAGGAGGCCGGCGCGCATGGGTCGCACCGGGGGAGCATGGCGCCGCGCGTCGCCCCCGGCAACTTCGCGCCGGCCCGCGAGGGTGGGTCGGGATCACCCGAACGCGAGCACCAGCTTCCCGAAGGTGTCGTTCCGCTCCATCCGCTCGTGCGCCTCGCGCACCTGGGCGAGCGGCACGACCGCGTCCACGACCGGCTTCACCCGGCCCGCCTCGACGAGCGGCAGGACGTCCCGCGCGAAGGCCCGCGTCGCCGCGATCTTCTCCTCGAGCGGGCGCGGCCGGAGCACCGTGCCCACGATCGTCGCGCGGGCCCGGAGCGCGAGGCCGAGATCGACCTGCGCCTTCGCCCCGCCCATCGTCCCGATCACGACGACGCGCCCGCCGACCGCGAGCGCGGCGAGGTCCTCGGCGAGGTAGGGCGCGCCCACGAACTCGAGGACGAGCGGCGTCCCCGCGCCCGCGGTCCGCGCCCGGACCTCGTCCGCGAACCGGGGCGGATCGCCCTGCACGAGGAGCCCGTGGTCGAGGCCGAGCGCGCGCGCCCGCTCGAGCTTGGCCGCGGTCCGCGACGTGCCGATCACCGTCGCCCCCGCGGCGCGGGCGAGCTGGAGCGCCATCGTCGCGACGCCCGAGCCGACCGCGTGCACGAGCACCGGCATCCCGGGCCGGAGCCCACCCAGCGTGAAGAGGGCGTCGTGCGCGGTGATCCCGGCCTCGGGGAGCGCCGCGGCGTCGGTGAAGGAGAGGCCGGCGGGGATCGGGAGGAGCATCCGCTCGTGGACGACGCACAGCTCGGCCTGGGCCTCGCCCGCGGCGATCGCCATCACCCGGTCGCCGGCCCGCCAGGCGGTGACGCCCTCGCCCACCGCCGCCACCTCGCCCGCGAGCTCGAGCCCCGGGACGTCGGCGCGGAGCCCGGCCGGCGGCGGGTAGAGCCCGCGGCGCTGGAGGAGGTCGGCGCGGTTGAGCGCCGCCGCCCGCACCCGCACCAGCACCTCGCCGCGCGCCGGCGCAGGGTCGGGCAGCTCCCGCACCTGGAGGATCTCCGGCCCGCCCTTCCCCTCGAACACGACCGCCTTCATCGAACCCTCCGCATCCCCGGCGCGCCGAAGTGGCCCGCCGGCGCGCCCAGCGGCGCCTCCCAGCACGTCCCGTCCTCGTCCCGCGCCGGCTC
>JAEYZK010000355.1 GCA_023428085.1 Pseudomonadota bacterium | reverse complement strand
CTTCGGACAGGGGCGCGCCCGCTGCGGATGGACCTCTCCGCGCGCGGATGCCGTTCTGGCTGGGCTGCGCGCCCGCGGTGTACCGCTCCGCGGGGGCCGGGCTCCGGCGCTCCGGCGGCTGTGGCGCAGTCGAGCGCTCGTCGAGCGCTCTGCGAGAGCCGCTCACCTGAGCTTGTCGAGGGGTGAGCGTGTCGAGGGGTGAGCGTGTCGAGGGGTCAGCGGAAGAGGGAGCCCGAGGTCCTCTCATCCGTTCACCCTGAGCGTAGGCCAAGCGTGGGCCCGCGGAGCGGGCCGGAGTCGAAGGGCGAACGGTGCTGCGGCGCCCGCGGTCCCCTACCCCTCCTCGATCGCCCCGTACCCTCTCCCCTGCAGCTGGAGCAGGCAGAAGCCGTGGCCGAAGGGATCCGACAGCACGGCCAGCTTGCCGAACGGGTGCTGCGCGACGGGCAGCTCGACCCGTGCCCCTGCGGCCCGCGCGCGCGCGAGCGCCGCGTCGATGTCGTCCACGACGACGTCGAGGTGCACCGGGGTCCAGTGGCGGACGTAGTCGCGGCTGCGCGTCGCGCCGGGGAAGGGCATGCTCCCGCGGGGCGCGGGGAGCAGGAAGATCGGGACGTCGGCCCCGGCGAGCTCGGTGAAACCGCCCTCCAGGCGCCTGCCCACCTGGAGCCCGAGCGCCTCCGTGTAGAACCGGATGGCCTCCTCGACGTCGTCCACGTCGATGTTCACGGCGAGGCGCGTGCGCACGGAAGGACGCTAATGGGCGCGCGGACCCCGCGCCGGCCGCGACCGGGTTATGTTCCGCCGGGAGCGTGACGCATGGCCTTCGAGCAGCCCCGGGACCGCGACGGACGATTCCTCAACCTCGACGGGTCTCGCCCGGCGGGCCTCGGGACGGTGCTCCGGTGGGCGGTCTGGGACAGGCTGCGCGGCCGGCGGCGGGTGTCGCCGGATCGCGCGCCCGTGCCGGCGGTGCGCCCCGACCTCGCCCGGCTCGCGGCGGCGCCGCCGCCGGGTGCTCCCCCGCGGCTCACCTGGCTCGGGCACGCGAGCTTCCTCGTCCAGCTCGACGGGGTCTCGCTCGTGGTCGATCCGGTGCTCCGGCCCGAGGGGATCGTGGGCGTCCGGCGCAACGTCCCACCGCCGCTCGCGATCGCGGAGCTCCCCCGGATCGACGCCGCGCTCGTGACCCACGGGCACTACGACCACCTCGACCTGCCCACGCTCCGCGCCGTCGGGGCGCCGATCGTCGCCGGCCTCGGGTGGGAGCCGTCCTTCCGCGCGCGCGGGCTCGCGGCGACGGAGCTCGGCTGGTGGTCGTCGGCGCAGGTGCGCGGCGTCACGGTCACCTTCGTCCCCGCGCAGCACTGGTCGCGGCGCACGCCCTTCGACCAGAACGCGCAGCTCTGGGGCGGGTTCGTGATCCAGGGGGGCGGCGGGTCCGTCTACCACGCGGGCGACACCGCGCGGTTCGGCGGCTTCCGGGAGATCGCGGCCCGCTTCCCGTCGCTCGACGCCGCGCTCCTCCCGATCGGCGCGTACGATCCAGCCTGGTTCATGGAGCGCCAGCACCTCGACCCCGAGCAGGCGCTCGAGGCCTTCCAGACGCTCGGCGCCCGGACGTTCGTGGGCATGCACTGGGGCACGTTCAAGCTCACCGACGAGCCGCTCGACGAGCCGCCGCGGCGGCTCGAGGCCGAGCGCGTCCGGCGCGGCCTCCCGGCCGAGCGGGTCCGCGTCCTCGCGATCGGCGAGACGATCGAGCTCGCGCACGCGGGCGGGGCCCAGCTCCGGGGCGCTGCGGCGCCGGCGCCGTGACTACCGCAGCGACTCCACGATCTCGTCCAGCGCCTCGCGCGGCGGGCGGACGGCGCTCCCGGGCAGGGTCGCGAGCGGCGCGTCCGGCAGGCCGAGCACGTCCAGGAACGACGGCGCCTTCGCGTCGAGGAAGAGCAGCCCGGTGAGCACCTCGCCGGTGCGGGCGGTCTCCATGAGGCGCGTCACCGCGCGGATCCGGTCCCGCGGATCGTAGCCCTCCTCGAGCTTCCGGAGCCGGAGGTGCGAGCCGTCGTACAGCTCGACGTCCAGCGTGGTCCCGGGGTCGTACGCGACGGCGATGTCCTCGTACGACGGCACGTACGACAGCTCGTGGATCGGCGCGTCGTGGTCCTTCATGTACGCGTAGGACTTGGTCGAGCCCTCGTGGTCGTTGAACGTGACGCACGGAGAGATCACGTCGAGGAGGGCGATGCCGTTGTGCGAGGCGGCCGCCTTGAGCAGCGTCGCGAGCTGGCGCTTGTCGCCCGAGAAGGACCGCGCGACGAAGGTCGCGCCGAGCTGGATCGCCGCCGCGCAGATGTCGATCGCGGGCAGGTCGTTCACCACGCCGGACTTCTGGAGCGAGCCGCGATCGGCCGTGGCGGAGAACTGGCCCTTGGTGAGCCCGTACACCCCGTTGTCCTCGAGGACGTAGATCATCGGCAGGTTCCGCCGCATGAGGTGCGCGAACTGGCCCATGCCGATGGAGACCGAGTCGCCGTCCCCCGAGACGCCGAGCGCCAGCAGGCTCCGGTTGGCGAGCACGACGCCGGTGGCGATCGCGGGCATGCGGCCGTGCACGGCGTTGAACGCGTGCGAGCGGCTCATGAAGTACGCCGGGCTCTTGGACGAGCAGCCGATCCCGGAGAGCTTGGCCACGCGCTCCGGCGGCACGCCGACCTCGTACATCGCCTCGAGGATCCGCTCCGAGATCGAGTTGTGGCCGCACCCGGGGCAGAGCGTGGTCTTGCCGCCCTTGTACTCGGCGAGCGGGAGGCCCAGGCGGTTCACCTTGGGCGCGGGGGCGGCGTTGGTGACGGTCACGGGGCGCGCTCCTTTCCGGCGATCTCGTCGGTGACGGAGCGTGCGTCGAGCGGGAGGCCGTGCACGTGGGCCACCGGGCGGAGCCGCGCGGCGAGGTCGGGGGGGAGATCCAGCTTCAGGAGGGAACAGAGCTGGGCGTCGCGGTTCTGCTCCACCACGTACACGCGGCGGTGCGCGGCCACGAACTCCTCGACCGATGGCGCGAAGGGGTAGCCCCGCACGCGCAGGTAGTCCGCCGCGAGCCCCGCCTCGTCCCGGAGCTGCGCGAGCGCCTCGACGACGGCGTGGTGCGACGAGCCGTAGGCGATGACGCCGACGTCGGCGCCCGCGCCCTGCACCACCGGCGCCGGGAGGAGCGCCCGCGCCCCGTCGAGCTTCTTCGCGAGCCGGGCCATGTTGCGCTCGAAGGTGGCCGGATCCTCGCTGTACGCGGCCTTCTCGTCGTGCCCCGTGCCGCGCGTGAAGTACGCGGCGCGCGGGTGATCGGTGCCGGGCAGCGTCCGCCAGCCGATCCCGTCGCCGTCCAGGTCCTCGTACCGGGCGAACGAGCCGAGGCGCTCGAGGTCCTCCTTCGACAGCACCTTGCCGCGGTCCAGCGGCCGCTCCGGGTACGGGAAGGGGTCGGCCATCCACACGTTCATGCCGAGGTCGAGATCGGTCATGACGAACACCGGCGTCTGCAGGCGCTCCGCGACGTCGAACGCCTCCGCGCCCATCGAGAAGCACTCCTCCACGGTGCCGGGGAAGAGGAGCACGTGCCGCGTGTCGCCGTGCGAGAGGAACGCGGTGGAGAGGACGTCCCCCTGCGCGGTGCGGGTGGGGAGGCCGGTGGACGGGCCCACGCGCTGCACGTCGAAGATCACCGCCGGCACCTCGGCGAAGTACGCGAGCCCGGCGAGCTCGCCCATGAGCGAGATCCCGGGGCCGGAGGTGGCGGTCATCGCGCGCGCGCCGGCCCACCCCGCCCCGACCACCATGCCGAGCGCGGCGAGCTCGTCCTCCGCCTGCACGACCGCGAAGGTCGGCTTCCCGTCGGGCGCGACGCGGTACTTGCGCAGGTACCCGATCAGCGACTCGACGAGCGACGACGACGGGGTGATCGGGTACCAGGTCACCACGGTCACGCCGCCGAAGAGGGCGCCGAGCGCGCAGGCCGCGTTGCCGTCGACGAGGAGCTTCCCGCGGGTGCGATCCATCCGCGCGACGGAGAGCCCGTCGCGCTTCTCCGCCCGCTCCGCCCACGCGAGGCCGGCGCGGGCAGCGGCGACGTTCAGCTCGCGGGCGCGGGCCTTCTTCCCGAACACCTTCCCGATGGCGCGCTCGACCTCGGCGAACTCGATCGCGAGGAGCCCCGCCAGCACCCCCACGTACGCCATGTTCCGGAGCAGCTTGCGCAGCTTCGGGTCCGGGGCCAGCCCCTCGAC
This sequence comes from Pseudomonadota bacterium, assembly GCA_023428085.1. Classification (GTDB taxonomy): domain Bacteria; phylum Myxococcota; class Myxococcia; order Myxococcales; family Anaeromyxobacteraceae; genus Anaeromyxobacter. Next base: position 10,214 of record JAEYZK010000355.1, on the reverse strand, counting down.
CAGCCGGTCGAACGGGACCTCGTAGAGGACGAGGTCGCCGCGGAGGCCGCCGACGGCGAGCGGCGCGTCGGCGACGACGACGGCGCCCGGCGGCAGCCCGAGCACGTCCTGGCGCGCCGTCTCCGGGTTCATGGCGACGAGGAGGTCGATCTCCTTCTTCCGCCCGAGCCAGCCGTCGCGGGAGACCCGGATCGTGTACCAGGTGGGCAACCCGGCGATGTTCGACGGGAACAGGTTCTTGCCGGAGACGGGCAGCCCCATCTGGAAGAGCGCCCGCAGGAGCACGGTGTTCGAGCTCTGCGACCCCGACCCGTTGGCCGTCGCGACCTGGATGGAAAAATCGTTCACGCGCGGCGCGCCAGCTGCCTGGGCCGCGCGGCGTGGCGCTGCAGCGATCGCCTCGGACATCCTTCCTCCTGGGCCTCCCACCGAGGGACATAACGGCGGGAGGCCGCGCAGGCGAGGACGGATGGGGCGAAGGCGATCGACCGGACCGTCGGCCGACTAGCGGTACCCGGCCTGGATGTACGCCTTCACCCAGCGTCCCGAGTCCGTGAGCTGCGCGTCGGTCCACGGCCCGGAGATGCGCGCCGAGCGCCCGAACGCGCTCGCGGTCTCCCGCTTGTCGTTGAGCGCCCAGTTGGCCGAGCTGATCACGTTGGCGTCCATCCAGTCGGTCCAGATCTTGGACGAGGCCGGGTCGAAGCCGCCGTTGCCGGAGGCGTCGCAGGTGCCCCACTCCGTGACGAAGAGGGCGACGCCACGTTGCATGGCGCGCTCCGCCTTGCCGCGCAGCTCCTGCCTGTGCGTCCCGGCGTAGAAGTGGAGCGTGTAGGCGACGTTCTTGTCGGTGGCGATGGGGTCGGCCGCGGCGACGTCCACGTCCTGCGACCAGCTCGGGCTGCCCACCACGACGAGGTTCTGGCTGCCCGCGGCGCGGATCGCGGCGATGACCTTCTCGTGGTACGGCTTGAGCTGGGCGGACCACGACTGCTTCACCGGTTCGTTGAACGGCTCCCAGATGAGGTTGGGCGAGGCCGCGTACGCGGTCGCCATCTCCTTGAAGAAGGCGATCGCGTCGTCCTCGATCAGCGCGTGGCTGTGCCAGTCCACGATCACGTACATCCCCTTCGCGATCGCGGCGTCGATGACGACCTTCGCGCGCGCCTTGTTGGCCGACGACGAGGCGAGGTACCCGCCCTGCTCCTGGACGCCGACGGCGGCCCGGATCACGGTCGCGTGCCAGGTGTCGGCGAGGGTGTTGACGACGCTCGCGTCGTAGTACTTGTCGCCGCCCCACCCCGAGTTGCTCCAGAACAGGCTCATGCCGCGGAGCTGCACCGGCTTGCCGCCCTTGCCGCAGATCCTCGTGCCGCACACCTGGAGCCTGCCCCACGCCTCCACCGGCGAGACCGACCACCTCTCGAGCTGCGGAGTGGGAGCGGCGGGTGCGGCGGCCGGAGCGGGGTTCTGCCCGCCCGCGCAGGCGGCCAGCGAGGCGGCGAAGCAGAGGGTCCGCAGCAACGTCCAGGTCTTCTTCATCCAGTGCTCCCGGGGTGTCGAACGAAGTCGGTGACGCCGGGAAGCCTAGCACGCCCGCCCGGCCGCCTGGCGTCATGGGAACGGGGCGCACGGGCGGTCCTCGCCGTGGAAGGAGGCCGCAGCCCGGCCCTGCGAGCGGCGCCCGTGCCCGCTAGATCCACCTACATGGACCACACGAAGCGAAGGACCCTCGCCGCCGGGGCGGCGGCCCTCGCGCTCGCCGCGCCTGCGCCCGCGGCCGACATGCCCAGGAGCGGCGGACCGGGGACGCTCGGCACCGAGGTCCCTTTCGACTCCCGCGAGGCCGAGCAGTACTACCAGGTCTTCCTCCGCACCGACACGCCGGAGGCGGTCCGGATCCGCGACGGCATCCAGCGCCTGCACGCGGTCCACGAGGGCGCCGTCGCCCTCGCCGACGCCGGCGCGCGCTCGGCGGATCCGCGCGTGCGGAAGCTCGCGCAGACGGTGCGCGACGACCACACGCGGCTCGACTGGGCGCTCCGCCGGTACTTCGAGACGTCGCGGTTCGAGCGGACGGGCCCCGCGTTCCTGGCGGCGCGGCAGGAGGCGCTCGCCGCCGCGCGCGAGGTGCAGGCGGCGCAGGGACCCGCCCTGGACGCGGCGTTCCTCACGCGGACGACGGCGCTGCTCGACCGCGCCGCGGCGGACGTGGACGCGCTGGTCCCGCAGGCGCGGGACGCGCGCCGGCAGGTGCTCACCTCGCACCTCGAGCGTGAGCGGAAGGTGCTGCGCGCGCACGTCGCGGCGGCGCGCGCAGCGACGAACCCCGCCGCGGACGAAGGGTGAAGGAGCGGGGCACGATGACGACGGGTCTGCAGGCCTTCTCGAACGACGTCGCCGCGCTCGTGGCGCGCGCCGCGGGCGCCGTCGTCGGGGTGGAGCATGGGCGCGGCCAGGGCAGCGGCCTCGTGATCGCCCAGGACGGCTGGGTCCTCACGAACGCGCACGTGGCGCGCGGCGGCGGCCCGCTCCGCGTGCGCCTGTCCGGCTCCCGGGTCGCCCGGGGCGAGCTCGTCGGCGCAGACGACCGGACCGATCTGGCGGTGGTCCGCGTCGAGCTCCGCGATCTGCCGGTGCTCTCGCTCTCGGAGCGCCAGCTCCAGGTGGGCGAGGTCGTGCTGGCCATCGGCAACCCGCTCGGCTTCGAGCGCTCCGTGACGCTCGGCGTGGTCTCCGCGCTCTACCGCAACCTGCCCGCGCCCGGCGGCGTGCTCGAGGGGCTCGTCCAGACCGACGCCTCCATCAACCCGGGCAACTCCGGCGGTCCGCTGCTCGACGCGGCAGGCCAGGTGGTCGGGCTCGCCACCGCGATCATCCCGTGGGCGCGCGGCATCGGGTTCGCCGTCCCGGCGCGCACGGCGAGCTGGATCGCGTCCGTGCTCATCCGCGCCGGCGAGGTGCGCCGCCCGTTCCTCGGCATCGCGGGCCGGGGCGAGGACCTCGACCCGGTCCTCTTCCGCGACGCGGGCCTCACCCGCGGGATCCGCGTGCTCGAGGTGGTGGAGTCGTCCCCCGCCCAGGCCGCCGGCCTCCGGAGGGACGACCTGCTCCTCTCCGCCAACGGGAGCCCGGTGCAGACCCTGGACGACCTCCAGCGCGTGATGGTCCTCGCGCCCCCGCGCGAGATCCAGCTGGAGGTCCAGCGCGGCGCGGGGCGGCGCACCCTCGCGATCCGCCCGCGGCCCGCGCGGGCGGCCGCGTGATCTAGCGCCAGCGCGCCAGGAACTCGCCCGAGGTGGCGCCGGCCGTCCGCAGCTCGACCGTGACGTCGTGCGCGCGGGCGTGCTCCAGGGCCGCCGCGAAGGCGCCCGCGTACACCGTCAAGGTGAGCGGCGTGAGGAGGCGCTCCGGGAAGACCAGCGTCGCGAGCGCCTCGTGCGGACCGGTGGACCGGACGGTGAGCGTCGTCCCGGGGTGGAAGTTCTCCCAGCGCTTCGGGGCGCGCTCGATGAGCTGCATCGGCGAGAAGATCGCCATGAGCGCGCGGTAGAGGAGCCCGCCGTAGAGCGCGCGGTTGGTCGATCGGTTCCACTCGAGGAACCGTGCGTCGTCCATCCCGGCCGCGTCGGCCATCGCGAAGAGCGACGCGTGGAGCACCACCTCGGGCACGTACGCGCGCGGCGAGGGGCGCAGGAGCGCGGCCACCCAGGGATCCAGCGGCTGCACCGGCGGCGGCATCGCGCCCACGAACGTCTGCAGGATGCCGGCGCGCGCCAGGCAGTGGGGGTAGGAGTGGATGCCGTCGGGCAGCGCCTCGAGGTAGTCCATCGTCCGCGCGAACCGCGGCCGGAGCGAGGCCGGCGGCGGCGGACCCTCGAACGGCGCGGCGTCGGAGCGGGGAGCGGGAGCCGTGGCCATCAGCGTCCTTTCGTGCGCGCCCGCGCGGGCGCCACGGCTCGATTGTAGCCTCCCCCTCGCGCGCCGTCTCCCGGGACCTCCACGGTCGGTGCGTCTCCGGGCGGGCTCCGGGCGGGGCCCCCAGGCGCCCGGACGGCCGGGAGCGCGCGCGGCGCATCCAGCCCGGCGGACTTAGCCTACGTGCATGGGAGGTCCGGAAGACGCCCCCGACGTGGGACGGCGGGGGTACCCGCGCCCCCAGCTCCGCCGGCCGGGCTGGGTCTCGCTCGACGGCTGGTGGGAGTTCGCGCTCGACGCCGAGGGGCGGTGGCGGCGGCCGGACGAGGTCCGCTTCGACCGCCGCATCCTCGTCCCGTTCGCGCCCGAGACCGCCCGCAGCGGCGTCGGGGAGACCGGGTTCCTGCGGGCGTGCTGGTACCGGCGCACGTTCGACGTGCCGCCGCTCCCGCCCGGCGAGCGGCTCATCCTCCACTTCGGCGCGGTGGATCACGCCGCGACGGTCTGGGTGAACGGCGCCCGCTGCGCCTTCCACGAGGGCGGCTACACGCCCTTCCACGCGGACGTCACCGAGCTGGTCACGGGCGCCGGGTCGCAGGAGGTCGTGGTCCACGCCTTCGACGATCCCCAGGATCTCGCGAAGCCCCGCGGCAAGCAGGACTGGCAGCGCGAGCCCCACTCGATCTGGTACCCGCGGACCACCGGCATCTGGCAGACCGTCTGGCTCGAGCGGGCGCCCCCGACGCGCATCGCCCGCGTCCGCTGGACGCCGAGCCTCGCGCGCTGGGAGCTCGCCGTGGCCGCCCAGCTGGAGGGCGTCGCGCCCGCCGGGCCGCTCGAGCTCCGCGTGCACCTCTCCTCCGGCGGGCAGACGCTGGCGAGCGACCGCTACGAGGTGGTGGCCGGCGAGGTGCACCGCGCGATCGGCCTCTCCGACCCGGGCATCGACGACTTCCGGAACGAGCTGCTCTGGTCCCCGTCCTCGCCCACGCTCATCGACGTCCGGCTCGAGCTGCGGCGCGGGGACGGAACGCTCGTGGACGCGGTGGACGGCTACACGGCGATCCGCGAGGTCGGGATCGAGGGGGACCGCTTCGTGCTCAACGGCCGCCCCTATCCGCTCCGCCTCGTGCTCGATCAGGGGTACTGGGACGGGTGCGGCCTCACCGCCCCCGACGACGACGCGCTCCGCCGCGACGTGGAGCTCGCCCGCGCCATGGGGTTCAACGGCGTGCGCAAGCACCAGAAGGTCGAGGACCCGCGCTACCTGTACTGGGCCGACCGCCTCGGCCTCGTCGTCTGGGAGGAGATGCCGAGCGCCTACCGGTTCACGCGCGACTCGGTCGAGCGGCTCGTGCGCGAGTGGCAGGAGGTCGTGGACCGGGACTTCAGCCACCCGTGCATCGTGACCTGGGTCCCGTTCAACGAGTCCTGGGGCGTCCCCAACCTGCCGTCGATCGCGTCGCAGCGCCACTACGTCGAGGCGCTCTACCACCTCACGAAGACGCTCGATCCCACCCGCCCCGTCATCGGCAACGACGGCTGGGAGAGCGTCGCGACCGACATGATCGGCGTGCACGACTACGACGGCGACCCGGCCCAGATCGCGGCCCGGTACCACTCCGACGAGGTCCGCCCGCGGCTGTTCCGCCGGGAACGCCCCGGCGGCCGCGCCCTCGTGCTGTCACCGCAGGTGCACCAGGCCGACCACCCGATCCTGCTCTCGGAGTTCGGCGGGATCGCCATCGGCCACGCGCGCGGGCACGAGTGGGGCTACTCGCGCGCCGCGGACGGCGACGCGTTCGCCCGCCGGTACGCGGAGCTCCTCGAGGTCGTCCGCTCGCTCCAGATGTTCGCCGGGTTCTGTTACACGCAGTTCGCGGACACGTTCCAGGAGATCAACGGCCTGCTGCGGTCCGATCGCACGCCGAAGTTCCCGCTCGAGCAGATCGCGGCCGCGACGCGCGGCGCGCGGCGGTTCAGCGACATCCCGATGCCTCCCGCGCCCCCGCCGGCGCGCGACGGCGCCCGCGAGGCCGGGCGGGAAGCACCGCCCACCGCCGCTCACTGAGCGTGGATGCGGGCGACACCCCGGGCGCGGCCCGGAGGGCGGGCGTGCGTCCGGGGGGGCGGAGCCCCGACGCCGCGCCTGCCGTCCGACGCCGAAGTGTGCACCTTGGACGAAGCCCACCGAGGAGCCGAGATCGCATGCACAGCCCGCCGCCCTCCCACGCCTCCACCCCGACCGCGGCGGCCGATCTGGTCTGCCTCTCTCACCTGCGGTGGAACCACGTCTTCCAGCGACCGCATCACCTCATGTCGCGGTTCGCGCGGGAGCGGCGCGTCTACTTCGTCGAGGAGCCCGTGCCGGACGCCGGTCCCGCGCGCCTCGAGACGACGCACGCGCCCGAGGGCGTCCGCGTCGTCACCCCGCACCTGCCCCCCGGGCTGGGGGAGGAGGGCACGCACGACGCGCTCCGGGAGCTCCTCGCCGGGCACCTCGCCGCCGAGGGCGCCCACCGGTACCTGCTCTGGTACTACACGCCGATGGCGCTGCCGTTCACGCGCCACCTGGCCCCGCTCGCCGTCGCCTACGACTGCATGGACGAGCTCTCCGCGTTCCGCGGCGCGCCCCCGGCGCTCCTGCGCCGCGAGGCCGAGCTCCTCGCCCGGGCCCACGTCGTCTTCACCGGGGGGAACTCCCTGTACGAGGCGAAGCGCGACCGCCACGCGAACGCGCACGCGTTCCCGAGCAGCGTGGACGTCCACCACTTCGCGGCGGCGCGGCGACCGCTGCCGCAGCCCGCCGACCAGCGCGCGCTCCCCGGCCCGCGCCTGGGGTTCTTCGGCGTCATCGACGAGCGCATGGACCTCGCGCTCATCGACGGCGTCGCCGCCGCGCGGCCGGGCTGGCAGCTCGTGATGCTCGGGCCGCTCGCCAAGATCGCGCCCGAGGACCTGCCCCGGCGGCCGAACCTCCACTGGCTCGGGCAGCGGCGGTACCCCGAGCTCCCCGCGTACATCGCCGGGTGGGACGTCGCGCTCATGCCGTTCGCGCGCAACGAGGCCACGCGGTTCATCAGCCCCACGAAGACGCCGGAGTACCTCGCCGCCGGGAGGCCCGTGGTCTCGACCTCGATCCGGGACGTCGTCCGCCCGTACGGCGAGCTGGGCCTGGTGCGGATCGCCGACTCCGTCCCGGGGTTCATCGCGGCGGTCGAGGCGAGCCTCGTCCAGGACCGCGCGCGCTGGCTGCCCGAGGTGGATCGATTCCTGGCCGGGCAGTCCTGGGACGCGACCTGGCGGCGGATGCGCGAGCTGCTCGAGGCCGCCGCGCACGCCACGCACCGGCACCGCGCGCGCGTCCTGGACGCGCAGGAGCTCGCCCCGTGATCTTCGACTACCTCGTCGTCGGGGCCGGCTTCGCGGGGGCCGTGGTGGCGGAGCGGCTCGCCGCCGCGGGGCTCAAGGTCGTCGTCGTGGACCGGCGCGCGCACGTGGGCGGCAACGCGTTCGACCACCACGACGCCGCGGGCCTCCTCGTCCACCGGTACGGGCCCCACATCTTCCACACCAACTCCGAGGCCGTGTTCGAGTACCTCTCCCGCTTCACCGAGTGGCGCCCGTACCAGCACCGGGTGAAGGCCTGGGTGGACGGCCGCCTCGTGCCGATCCCGATCAACCTCGACACCATCAACGAGCTGTACGGGACGCGGCTCGACTCCTTCGAGATGGAGAGGTTCCTGGCGGAGCGCGCCGAGCCGCGCCCGGAGGTCCGCACCTCCGAGGACGTCATCGTCTCGCGGGTCGGGCGCGAGCTGTACGACAAGTTCTTCAAGCACTACACCCGCAAGCAGTGGGGCCTCGACCCCTCGGAGCTCGACGCGGCCGTCACCGCGCGCGTGCCGGTCCGCACCAACCGCGACGACCGGTACTTCACGGACCGGTTCCAGGCGATGCCCCGCCACGGCTACACGCGGATGTTCGAGCGGATGGTCGCCCACCCGAACATCAAGATCCTGCTCAACGCCGACCACCGGGAGGCCGAGCAGTTCCTGCCGTTCCGCGAGACGATCTACACGGGTCCCATCGACGAGTACTTCGACTTCGCGCTCGGCAAGCTGCCGTACCGCTCGCTCGCGTTCCGCCACGAGACCCACGATCTGCGCCAGTTCCAGCCGGCGCCGGTCGTGAACTACCCCAACGAGAACGCGTACACCCGGATCACCGAGTTCAAGTGGCTCACCGGGCAGGAGCACGAGAAGACGAGCATCGTCTACGAGTACCCGACGGACGAGGGCGACCCCTACTACCCGGTGCCGCGCCCCGAGAACCAGGCCCTGTACCGGAAGTACGAGCGGCTCGCCCTCTCGACGCCGCGGGTGCACTTCGCCGGCCGGCTCGGGACGTACCGCTACTACAACATGGACCAGGTCGTCGCCCAGGCGCTGACCCTGGCGCGGCGGCTCCTCGAGGCCCGCGCCGACGGCGCGACCCTCCCGGCCGCGGCCGCCGTCGAAGGCCACGCCTGATGCCCGACGGCGCGACGCACGGGGACCTCCCCGAGCTCTGGGCGGGCATCGAGTGCACGGTCAACCGCGTCGGCGATCGCTGGTTCGACCAGCTCGCCCGGAGCGGGCACCTCGACCGCGCGGAGGACGACCTCGACCGGATCGCGGACCTCGGCGTCCGCGCGCTCCGCTACCCGGTGCTCTGGGAGCACGCCGCGCCGCGCGGGCGCGCGGGCCCCGACTGGCGCCTCGCCGACGCCGGCCTGGCCCGCCTCCGCGACCGCGGCGTCCGGCCGATCGTCGGCCTCCTCCACCACGGGAGCGGACCGCCCGGGACCGACCTGCTCGATCCCGCGTTCCCGGAGAGGTTCGCGGACCACGCCGGCGCCGTGGCGCGCCGGTACCCGTGGGTCGAGGCGTGGACGCCGGTGAACGAGCCGGTGACCACGGCGCGCTTCTCCGGGCTGTACGGCCACTGGTACCCGCACGGCCGCGACGAGCGCACCTTCGTGCGCGCGCTGCTCGCCGAGCTCCGCGCCACGGTCCTCGCGATGGAGGCGATCCGCGCCGCCGTCCCGGGCGCACGGCTCGTCCAGACCGAGGACCTGGGCCGGACGACCTCGACGCCGCGCCTCGCGTACCAGGCCGCGTTCGACAACGCGCGCAGGTGGCTCGGGATCGACCTGCTCTGCGGACGCGTGGACGACGGGCACCGGCTGCACGAGCACCTGATCGTGTGCGGCGGCGCGACCGCGGCCGAGCTGGCCTGGTTCCGGGAGCGGCCGACGCCGCCCGACGTCGTCGGCCTCAACTACTACGTCACGAGCGATCGCCACCTCGACGAGCGGCTCGAGCGCTACCCCGCGTGGTCGCACGGCGGGAACGGCCGCGACGCCTACGCGGACGTGGAGGCGGCGCGCGTGCCCGCCGGCGTCGCCGGGCACGGCTGGGTGCTCGCCGAGGCCTGGCGCCGCTACGGGATCCCGGTCGCGCTCACGGAGGTCCACCTCGGCGGCGGCCGCGAGGATCAGCTCCGCTGGCTGGCCGAGGCGTGGGACGCGGCCGTCGCGGTCCGCCGGGCGGGGGCCGACGTGCGCGGCGTGACCGTCTGGTCGGCCCTGGGCGCCTTCGACTGGGACTCGCTCGTGATCGCCGACCGCGGACACTACGAGCCGGGTCCGTTCGACGTCCGCGCCCCGCGCCCGCGGCCCACCGCCCTGGCGGCGATGACGCGCGCCCTCGCGCGCGGAGAGCGGTTCGAGCACCCTGCGCTGGCGGAGCGCGGCTGGTGGCGCCGGCCGGGGCGCGTGTTCCCGGCGTGCGCGGAGGAGGAGGACCCCGGCCGCGCGCCGCACCCGCCCGCCGTGGAGTATCCGCACCCCACGGCGTTCGGCGGCGGTCCCGCCCTCCTGGTGCTCGGCGAGCGGGCGGGCCTCGGCGAGGCCTTCGCGCGGGCGTGCGCCGAGCGCGGGATCGCGTGCGTGCGGATCGAGAGCCCGGAGCACGCGGCCGGCGAGGCGGTCGCCGCGGCGCTGGACCGCCACCGGGCGTGGGCGGTCGTGAACGCGTGGGAGACGCGCGCCGAGGATCCTCCGGAGGAGGACGAGCTGCCCCACGGCCGGCGCGCCGCCGCCGCGCTGCGCAGCATGGCCGAGGCCTGCGCCCGGCGCGGCGTGCGGTTCGCGTCCCTCTCGTCGGACCTCGTGTTCGACGGCGACGGCGGCCCCGACCGTACGGAGGCGGACCCGCCGGCGCCTTCGCCGGCGCATCCACGCGGCCGGCGGG
>JAEYZK010000262.1 GCA_023428085.1 Pseudomonadota bacterium | reverse complement strand
CGTGCCCGTCCTCGTACGTGAACGCCGCCCGGTTCTTCACGTAGTCGAGCAGGTCGTTCCCCTGGTTGTAGTGGATGCCGAGGCTCTGCTCCTGGATGAACGCGTTGTAGGAGACGGCGTCGAGCTGGAGGCAGACGGCGAGCGCGATGGGGCCGAGCGGGCAGTGGAGCGCGAGGGCCACGTCGTACGCCTCGGCCATCGCCGCGATCTTGCGCGTCTCGGTGATGCCGCCGGCGTGCGAGGGGTCGGGCTGGATCACGTCCACGAAGCCGTCGGCCAGGATGCGCTTGAAGTCCCAGCGCGAGTAGAGCCGCTCGCCGAGGGCGATGGGCACGCTGGAGATCCCGGCCAGCTCCCGGAGCGCCTCGTGGTGCTCGGAGAGCACCGGCTCCTCGACGAACATGAGCCGGAAGGGCTCGAGCTCCTTCAGCAGCACCTTCGCCATCGGCCTGTGCACGCGGCCGTGGAAGTCGAGGCCGATGCCGACGTCGCCTCCGACGGCGGCGCGCACCGCGGCCACGCTCTCGACCGCGCGATCGACCTTCGCGTTCGAGTCCAGGAACTGCAGCTCGCCGGTGGCGTTCATCTTCACCGCGGTGAAGCCGCGGTCCACGGCGGCGCGCGCCTGGGCGGCCGTGTCCGCCGGCCGATCGCCGCCGATCCAGGAGTAGACGCGGATCCGGTCGCGGAGCGGTCCGCCGAGGAGCTGGTGGACGGGCAGGCCGGCCGCCTTGCCCTTGATGTCCCAGAGCGCCTGGTCGATGCCGGCGAGCGCGCTCATGTGGATGCCGCCCCCGCGGTAGAAGCCGCCGCGGTAGAGCACCGTCCAGTGGTCCTCGATGCGCAGCGGGTCCTTGCCGACGAGGTAGTCGGCGAGCTCCTCGACCGCGGCGGCGACCGTCTGGGCGCGGCCCTCGAGGACCGGCTCGCCCCACCCGGCGATCCCTTCGTCGGTGTCGATCTTCAGGAAGAGCCAGCGCGGCGGGGCGAGGAACGTGGTGAGCTTGGTGATCTTCATGCAGGCCTCCGCTTCCCGTGAACGAGCACGAGCCCACGCCCGCGCCCGCGGAACGTCACCGCGCCGCCACCGCGGCGCGCCACGCGCCCACGAGCGCGGCGGCGCGCGCGCCGACCTCCTCCGCGCCTGCCCCGGGCCGGTAGACCGCGGAGCCGATCCCGAAGCCGGCGGCGCCGGCGGCGAGGTAGGGGGCGAGGCGCGCGACCGTGATGCCGCCGACGGGGACGAGGCGGGTGCCGGCCGGGAGCACCGCGCGCCACGCCTTCACCACCTCCGGCGGGAGCGCCTCCGCCGGGAAGAGCTTGAGCGCGGTCGCGCCCGCCGCGAGCGCCGCGAACGCCTCCGTGGGCGTGGCCACCCCGGGCGTGACCCAGAGCCCCTCGGCGCGGGCGGCGCGGATCACCGCGGGATCGCAGTGCGGCAGCACGACGAGCTGTCCCCCCGCGGCGCGCACCTCGGCGACCTGCGCCGGCGCGAGGACCGTGCCCGCCCCGACGACGCAGTCCGGGGGCAAGGTGCGGCGGAGGATCCGGACGCTCTCGAGCGGCTCGGGCGAGTTGAGGGGGACCTCCACGACGCGGAACCCAGCGCCGTACAGGGCCGCGCCGACGCCGGCCGCGTCGCCGGGGCGAAGACCGCGAAGGATGGCGATGAGGCCGCAGCTCTGGAGCGCCTGGTCGAACATTCATCCTCCCGTGAGTCCCCCCGGGCCCGAGCCTGCACCCGCGGGCCCATCCTGCACCAGCCCCGCCGCGGCCGCGATCCGCCAGAGCCCGCGCTCGGCCGCGTCCTCCACGATCGTGGGGGAGGGGAGGGCGAGGTGGGCGAGGGCGCGCCGGTACCGCTCGCACAGCGCGGGCGCGCCGGCGAGCACCACCCGCGCCGCGCCCGCGAGGAGCCCGGGCCGGAGCTCCTCCAGCCCGCGCAGCTCGTGGCCGAGGACGAGGCCGGAGAGGTAGTCCGCCTGCGCCTCCGGCCCGAGCGCACCCGCGAGGCCGAGCGTGCGGACGCTGAACGCGGTCGAGAGCAGCCCGCCGCGCCCCTCGTCCGAGCGCGCCGCCGCGAGGCCGCGATCGAACGCGGCGAGGTCCGGGGCCGCGCCGAGGCGCAGCGTGCGGGCGAGGATCGTGTGGCGCGCGAGCGCCTCGAAGACCTCGCCCGTCATGAAGGTGTCGAACCCGACGACGCGGCCCTCCGCGACCCGCGCCCACTTCGCGTGCGTGCCCGGAAGGCCCACGACGGACGTGCCGGCGGCGGGCAGCGCGCCCATCAGTCCGGCGAGCTGCGTCTCCTCCCCGCGCAGCACGCCGGGGAGCGCGCCGGGTGCGCGGAGCCCGGGGACGAGCCAGAGCGGCCCGCCGGGCGCCTCCACGCGGGTGAGCGCGCCGGCGAGCGCGGTGGGATCGGCCGGGACGTCCACGTAGGGCGCCTCGCGCCAGCCCTGGGCGCTGCCGACCATCCCGCAGGCGAGCGCCGGCGCGTCGGGCGCCGCGGCCCGCCAGTCGCCGCAAGCCTCGGCGAAGGCGCGCGCGAAGTCGGCGGGCGCCGCGGTGGCGCCGGGGCGCAGGCGCTGGATCCCGGCGGGCAGCGCGCGGTGCTCCAGCACCGCGCCGCCGGGCCCGAGGCGGTACGCCCGGAGGGTGCTCGTCCCCCAGTCGAGGGCGACGAGCGCGGTCTCGGGGGCGGAGGACATGCGAACGGGGGCAGGCTACGGATCCTCGGCGCCGATCCGGGCCGGCGAGCGGGCCGGGGGCGGGGGCACGGGCGCCAGCCGTGGCGGCGGCGCGGTGAGCCGCCGCGCGGTGGCCCGCCCGGCCGCGGTGCCCTGCGAGAAGAACCGCTGGAGGAGGATGAAGACGAGGAGGAGGGCGCCGATCACGATCATCGCCCAGTCCACGGTCAGCCGGCCGTTGTACTCGATGATCGTGTAGATGACCTGGCGGATGAGGACGCCGACGAGCGTGCCGGCGACGAACCCGTAGCCGCCGGTGAGGAGCGTCCCGCCGATGACCACCGCGGCGATCGCCTCGAGCTCGTAGCCCACCGCCTCGCTCGGGTTCCCGGACTGCGTCTCGACGACGAGCGCGAGGCCCGCGAGGGCGGAGCAGAACCCGCTGATCGCGTAGATCCCGAGCTTCGTGCGGGCGAGCGGGAGGCCCATCAGCAGCACGGACTGCTCGCTCCCGCCCACCGCGTACACGTTGCGGCCGAAGCGGGTGCGGCCCAGGACGAGCGCGGCGACGATCACCGCCGCGACCAAGGCGAGCGCGCCGAACCGGAGGTTGGCGTCGAAGCCGATCGGCAGCTCGAACTCCGCGAGCCGCACGAGCGTCGGGTTCGCGACCCCGAGCGCCGCCTGGTTCGGGGCCACGACGAAGGCCAGGCCGCGGAGCAGGAACATGCCCGCCAGCGTGACGATGAACGCGGGCGCCTTGTAGAAGTGGATCATCGCCCCCTGCGCCAGCCCGAACAGCGTCCCGAGGGCGAGCACGAACAGGACCGCGAGCGGCGCGGGCACCCCCTGGATCTCGGTGAGCCACGCGAGGAGGGTGGACGCGAAGGCGACCATCGACCCGACGGACAGGTCGATCCCGCCCGCGATGATGACGAACGTCATGCCCACCGCGCACAGCCCGACGAAGGAGCCGCGGGTGAGGAGGTTCGCGAAGTTGTTGACCGTGACGAAGCCGTCGTACATCACGCCGGCGGCGACGAAGACGACGAGGAAGACCACCGACGTCGCCACGAGCGGAAGGTACTTGCGGTTGAAGGGCACGCTCCCCCGGAGGCTCACGGCGCCGCCCTCCCCGGCACGATCCCGCCGAGCTGCCGCCGGAACTCCGGCGACTGGAGCAGGATCACGGCGACGACCACGAGCGCCTTCACGAGCTGCGTGTACTGGACGGGCACGCCCTTCGTCAGGATGGTGGTGGTCATCGTCTGGATGAGGATCGCCCCGAGCACCGAGCCGCCGAGCCGGAACCGCCCGCCGTTCATGCTCGTGCCTCCGATGACCACCGCGAGGATGGCGTCCAGCTCGATGTTGATGCCGACGGTGCCCGCGTCCGCGCCCTGGATGTTCGCGGTGAGGATGACACCCGCCAGCCCGGCGCACAGCCCGGAGAAGACGTAGGCCACCGCCTTCACGGCCCGCACGCTCACGCCCGCGTACCGGCTGGCCTTCGCGTTTCCGCCGATCGCCTGGACGTAGAGCCGGAGGGGCGTGAGCCGCAGGGCCAGGAGGATGAGCAGGAGCAGCCCGGCGGCCACGTAGACCCGCACCGGCACGCCGAGGAAGTAGCCGGACCCGAGGTACGCGAAGGAGGGCATCTTCCCCGGGAAGCGGAGCGCCGAGCCGCCGACGATGAGCCGGGCCACCCCGCGCCCGGCCACCATCAGGATGAGGGTGGCGATGATCGGCTGGATGGCGAGCCCCGTGACGAGGACCGCGTTGAACGCCCCGCACACGAGCGCCGCGACGAGCGGGAGGACGAGCACGATCCAGAGGGGTGCCTGGTGGGAGACGACGAGCACGCCCGCGACCGCGCCGGCGATCGCCGCCACCGCGCCGACCGAGATGTCGATGCCGCCCGTGGCGATCACGAGCGTCATCCCGAGCGCCACGATCATCACCGGGACGGAGTTCTTCACCACGTCCACCAGGCTGCCGTAGAGGCGGCCTTCGCGGAGGGCGAGGTCGAAGAAGTTCTGCGTGAAGAACAGGTTGTAGAGCAGGAGCGCCGCCAGCGCGACCAGCGGCCACACCACCGGCGACGGCGTCCACCTCCGCGCGGGCGCGCTCACTTCACGGCTCCTCCGGCGGGGCCGGTCTGGGCGATGGTGCGCATCACGGTCTGCTCGTCCATCCGGTCGGCCGAGAGCTCGCCCACCTTCGCGCGGTCGCGCAGGACCACGATCCGGTCGGCGCAGCGGAGCACCTCGTCGAGCTCGGACGAGATGAAGAGGACGCCCATCCCCTGCTCGGCGAGGGCGAGGACCAGCTTCTGGATCTCTGCCTTGGCGCCGACGTCGATGCCGCGCGTGGGCTCGTCCAGGATGAGGAGGTTCGGCTGCGCCGCGAGCCAGCGCGCGACCACCGCCTTCTGCTGGTTCCCGCCGGAGAGGTTCTTGATGGCCTGGTCGGCCGAGGGGGTCTTGATCCCCAGGAGCTGGATGTACTTCTCCGCGAGCTCGTCCTGCTGCGCGCGCGAGAGGGTCTTCCACCAGCCCCGCTTCACCTGGAGCGCGAGCACGATGTTCTCGCGCACGGACAGGTCCTCGATGATCCCCTCGCCCTTCCGGTCCTCGGGGATGAGCCCGATGCCGGCCTGGAGCGCGTCCAGCGGCCCCGTGAAGCGCGCGGGGCGGCCGCCGACCGACAGCTCGCCGCCGTCCGCCTTCTCGATCCCGAAGAGGAGGCTGGCGAGCTCCGTGCGCCCGGAGCCGAGGAGCCCGGCGAGGCCCACGACCTCGCCCGGGTGGATGTCGAGGTCGAACGGCGCGAGCACGGCCTCCTTGCCGAGCTGGCGCGCCCGGAGCGCCGGCGCGCCGGACCGGACCGGCGCCGTCTCCTCCTTCTCCTTGCGCACGGTCTCCATCTCCTGGAGCGCCTTGCCGAGGAGCTTCGAGACGAGCTCCACCCGCGGCAGCCGGGACGTCTCGTACGCGCCGACGAGCTCGCCGTTCCGGAGCACCGTGATCCGGTCGGAGACCGCGTACACCTGCTCGAGGAAGTGGGTGACGAAGACGATCCCGCGCCCCTCGTCGCGGAGCTGGCGCATGACCGCGAAGAGCTGCTGGACCTCGTCCACGTCGAGGCTGGAGGTGGGCTCGTCGAGGATGAGGACCTTCGACTCGAACTCCAGCGCGCGGCCGATGGCCACCATCTGCTGGATGGCGATGGAGTAGTCGCCGAGGAGCCGGCCCACGTCGAGCTCCAGGTTGAGCCGGGCCATGATCGCGTCGGCGCGGCGCTCCATCGCGCGCCCGTCCACGAACCCGCCGCGCGTGGGCTGCCGACCGAGCAGGAGGTTCTCGGCCACCGAGAGGTTCGGGACGAGGTTCACCTCCTGGTAGACGGTGCTGATCCCGCGCTCCTGCGCCTCGTGGGGCGAGCCGACCTCGAACGGCCGGCCCTCGAAGAGGATGGTCCCGCCGTCGCGCGGGTAGACACCGGTCAGGACCTTGATGAGCGTGGACTTGCCCGCGCCGTTCTCGCCCATGAGAGCGTGGATCTCGCCCTCGCGCAGCGTGAAGTCCACGCCCGTGAGCGCCCGCACGCCGGGGAACTGCTTCCGGAGCTGCTTGATCTCGAGGAGGCGGTCGTCGGGCATGAAGGCTCCGGGTCCCCCGCCCCGGCGCGCGCGGCGCCGGGCGGGGTCCCACGCGCCGCTAGTACTGGCGGGTCGCGATGACTTCCTTCGCGTTCTCCATCGTGAAGGTCTGGTCGTTCGACTTGATCCACTTCGGGAGCTGCTTGCCGGCGAAGTAGTCGCGGATGGCCTGGTACGTCGGCCCGCCCAGGAGCGGCGTGCACTCCACCGTGGCGTTCAGCTTGCCGTCCACCATCGCCTGGAACGCGTCCTTGATGCCGTCGATCGAGACGATGAGGATGTCCTTGCCGGGCTTCAGGCCCGCCTCCTCGATCGCCTGGATGGCGCCGAGCGCCATGCCGTCGTTGTGCGCGTAGACGGCGTTGATGTTCTTGCCCTCCGCCTTGAGGAACGCCTCCATGAGCTGCTTGCCGCCCTCGGGCGTGAAGTTCCCGTCCTGGGACTTGATGATCTTGACCCCCGGGTTGCTCTTGAGCACGTTCTCGAACCCCTTCTTGCGGTCGATGGCCGGGGCGGCGCCCGTCGTGCCCTGCAGCTCGACGACGTTGGCCTTGCCGTTCGTCGCCTTGACGAGCCACTTCGCCGCCTGCTCGCCCTCGAACACGAAGTCCGAGGCGAGGAGCGTCACGTAGAGCGACGGGTCGTTCGTCTTGAGGCCGCGGTCCACCAGGAACACGGGGATCTTGGCCCGCTTCGCCTCGCGGAGCACCGGCTCCCAGCCCGTCTCCACCTTGGGCGGCAGCACGATGGCGTCCACCTTCTGCGCGATGAACGACCGGATCGCCGCGATCTGGTTCGCCTGGCTGTCCTGCGCGTTCACGTACTTGAGCTCGATGTTGTACTTGGCGGCCTCGTTCTTGAAGGAGTTGGACTCGGCCGTGCGCCAGGGCTGGTTCTCGTCGATCTGCGGGAACCCGACGACCAGGCGCTTGTTCGCCTTGCTCTCGTCGGCGGCCTGCGCGGAGAAGCTCCCGACCAGCAACGCCGCGGCCAGCACCGCCTGCATCAGCTTTCTCATTGGTTCCACCTCTCGGTTTTGGAGCGCACCACCGATCGCGACGGCCCGCCCCTTCGCAGCATTCACCGCACGCTCACGTCCGCTTCTCCGTCCGACGGATCAGCTCGTCCTGCGCCCGCTTGCCCATCTGCGTGAAGTAGGCGCTGTACCCGGTCACGCGCACGCAGAGGCTCCGGTACTTCTCCGGATGCACCTGCGCGTCCAGCAGCTCCTCCTTGCTCACCACGTTCACCATCACGTTCATCGCGCCAGCCTCGAAGTAGGTCTGGAGCGCCGCCGCCATGACGTCGAGCCCGCGCGGGCCGGCCACGGCGGACGGGTGCAGCCGGACGTTGAGCGGCCCACCGGTGAACCGGTCCATCGGGAGCCGCGCGACGGAGTTGAGGAGCGCCGTCAGCCCGTTCGAGTCCGCCCCCTCTGTCGGGGAGGTGTTCTCGCTGAGCTGCTGCCCCGCGCGGCGCCCGTCGGGGGTCGCCCCGACCCAGCGTCCCATTGTGGTGAAATCACGGTCCGTGGAGATGCAGGGGAAGAAGGCGTACAGGTACGCGGGGTCGTTGCACGCGGCGACCTCGTCGCAGAACACCTCGGCCACCTTGCGGCCCAGGGCGTCCACCCACTCCACGTCGTTGCCGAACTTCGGGGACTTCCGGACCAGCCGCGCCCGCAGGTCCTCGTGGCCCGCCCAGTCCTTCCGCAGGATCTCGTTGAGCTCGGGCAACGTGAGGACGTGGTCGCGGAACACGAGCTGCTCGACGGCGGCGAAGCAGTCGATGACGGTGGCGAGGCCGGAGCCCTGGATGGTGAGCTTGTGGTACCTCGTCCCGCCGTCGTTCCAGGTGGTCGCGGCCTCGATCGTGCCTTGCAGGAAGCAGTCCTCGATCCGGAGCCGGCCCTTGTTGACCTCGCGCTCGAGCGCGAAGTCCCGCTCCATGGCCGCGCGGTAGTCGCGCAGCAGGAATCGGACCTGCGCGCGGAACGCCTCGAGGAGATCGTCCACGCCCTGCATCTCGGCGAGGGGCTTCGTGCGGGTGCCGTAGTACGGGCCCGTCATGAGCCCGATCATCCGGTCCTCGAGGGAGAACTGCGTGGCCCGCTCCGCCCCGCGGCCGCCGAGCGGCGCCATGGGGGAGTCGCCCTCGTTCATCGCGAGCTCGAAGGGCCTCGCCAGGTTGAACCAGAGCTGGCGCAGGCCGCCCTCCTTCGCCGGCACGTTCGGGTCGTTGCAGCCGTAGAGCCCGTAGTCCCAGGCGTCGGCCTCATCGACCCCGTACCGGCGGAAGGCCGGGATCATCGTCTCGTCGTCGTAGACGATGATCGTGGCGTTGTCGCGCATCGCCGCGACGACCTTGCGCCACAGCGCCGGATCGAGCCCGCGGTGCCAGCGGAAGACGATGAACGGGTTGCGGAGCCGGAGGTCGTGCGCCGCCTGCACGAACAGCTCGGTGAGCTCGTTGGACCCGGGCTTCCGCCCCGGCAGGAGCCCGCCGAGGATGATGTAGTTCGGATCGTCGTAGGCGACCTCGAGCGTGTACTGCACCGCCGCGGTCTCCTGCGACATGTGATCGGCGGGGGTGAAGATCTCGTTGTTCTTCTCGTAGAACTCGTGGAGGAGCGCGAGCGCGTCCTCGCGCGAGAGCCGCCCCGCGGCGAGGTCGCGCCGGTAGAAGGGGAGGAGGTACTGGTCCATCCGGCTGAAGTTGAAGACGCCGCACCCGCAGACCTTCTGGAGCGGGAGCGCCACGAGCCAGAGGAGCTGGAGCGCCTCCTGGAAGGAGCGCGCCGGGCCGCGGGCGAGGTGCTCGCACGACGCCGCGATGGCGCGCAGCTCCGCCGCGCGCGCCGGGTCGGGGCACGCCTGCGCGGCGCGGCCCGCCTCGCCCGACCAGCGGAGGATGTACGACGACAGGGCGCCGTAGCAGAGGAGGGCGCCCTCCAGGAAGGCCCGCTTGTCGGGATCCTGCTGGTGCGCGGGGCGCGCGAGCGCCTCGCGCGCGCGGCGCTCGAACGCGCCCAGCCCCTCGCCGACGATCCGCTCCCAGTCGAGCGCGAGGTGTCCGAAGGAGTAGAACCAGGGCGGCCGGTTCTTGAGCCAGCCGTACGAGTAGAACCAGAGGATGCCGCGCTGGATGCTCTCGAGCCCGTCCTTCCACCACGCCCCCATGAACCGGTCCGCGGCCTCCTTCTGCTCCGGGGTGGGGACGCTCTCGCGGACCGAGCCGACGAGCCGCTCCTCGGCCTGGATGGGCAGCGAGATCCGCTCGAGGGTGTACGCCAGCGTCTTGCCGTACCGGATCGCGTAGGGGAGCCCTTCGAAGAGCTTCTCGCTCTCCATCAGGCACTGCAGCCGTTCGTAGAACGTGGCCCGGTAGTCCTTCTGGAACCAGTTCGCCACCGAGTCCGCGACCCACTTCTTCAGCATGGTGGTCGCCTTTCCTAGGGTTCGACCCGCGTCGCAGGCGTGGCGGGCGCGCTGATGGGGGAGAGGACCGGGAGCCCGCGCGCGACGAACGGCGCCGCGTGCGCCTCCAGCTCCGCGCGCTCCGGGGTGCGGAACCGGCGCTGCTCGCCGGGCCGCTGGAGCACGTGGACCTTGCCGACGCCGAGGTCATGGTAGGGCAGCAGCTCGACGCCGCGGAGCCGGGGGAAGTCGGTGAGGAGCTCCGCCGTCCGGCGGAGGTTCTCCTCGTCGTCGTTGACCCCGGGGACCACCGGGACGCGGACGATGACGTCCACGTCCGCGCGGGCCAGGCGGCGCGCGTTCTCGAGGATGAGCTCGTTCGGGACCCCCGTCCACTCGACGTGAACCGTGGAGTCCATGCTCTTCAGGTCGAGGAGCACGAGGTCGGTGTCGCCGAGGAGCGCCTCGAAGTGCCGCCACGCGACGCAGGCCGCGGTGTCGAGCGCGGTGTGCACGCCGGCGGCGCGCGCGCCCGCGAACACCTCGCGCACGAACTCCGGCTGGAGCAGCGGCTCGCCGCCGGAGACCGTGATCCCCCCGCCGGAGCTCCGGTAGTACGCGCGGTCGCGCAGCAGCGTCTCGACCACCTCGCCCGCCTCGGTCCAGCGCGCGACCAGGCCGAGCGCGTCGTACGAGCAGCCGTCGGCGCAGGTCCCGCAGACCGCGCACTTCGCCGGGTCGAAGGCGCGCGCGCCCGACGCGTCCACGTGCCAGGCGGCGTTGGCGCACACCCGGACGCAGGTCCGGCAGTCGGCGCAGTTGCTCTCCGTGAACCGGAGCTCGTTCTCCCGCGCCATGAGCTCGGGGTTGTGGCACCAGGCGCAGGACAGATTGCAGCCCTTGAGGAAGACCGTCGAGCGGATGCCCGGGCCGTCTCCCGTCGAGAACCGCTGGATCCGGCTGACGAGTCCTTTCACGTAGTTGCCTCTTCTTGCGAATCACCGCCTGTCGCGGGCCCATGCGACACTACGTGCGCCGGAGCAGATCGTCAAGCGGTCAACAATCGAAATGTCTCGGTTTACTGTCGATATATATCTGTCAGGGTTGATGTCGTCCTGTTCGTTCGTAAATCGAGATTGTTCGCTTGCTCTTCCCGTTGGCAAGCGCTTGCGAGCTCTGCCTCTTGCCGCCTCCCTGGCTTACGCGCCCTTTCGAAGTCCTTCGATCTGGTGCGCCTGCACGATGGGCTCGAGCTGCTTCACCACCCGCCCTCCGAGGTGACGGCGCACGATGTCCGGCAGGGTGAGCCAGTACTGCTCGGTGACCTGGACGTCGTGCCGCTCGGAGTTCCTCGCGTCGGGCGCGTCCACGCCCACGACGAGCACGGGCCGCAGCTGGTTCGAGCGGTTGGGGGTGCCGCGGTGGATCGTCAGCGCCGAGCGGGCCGAGATGTCGCCCAGCTTGGCGTACCGCTTCTGGGCGCGCGCCTCGAACCGCGGGTAGAGGGACGCCGGCGGGAACATCCCGTCCTCCCATCCCTCCTGATCGTCCCACTGGGTCCCGGGCGCGATCTCGAACGGGCCGAGCTCGTCGGTGGTGTCCACGCCGGTGAGGTTGAAGGCGAGTGAGTCGAGCCGCCGCCCGCGGAGCGTCGCGTCCGGGGAGGGAAAGTCGCGGTGCCACGGCTGGTGCTCGGCGCCCGGGCCGGGCACGTCGTACCCGACCTCGATGATCCGGTAGGCGCGGCCGAGCACGGCGCTGCACACCGCGACGAACCACGGGTGGGCGGCGATGTCCGCGAACCCGCGGATCCGCTCGGGGTGGATCTCCTCGTAGTAGCGCGCAGGCCCGCGCTCGACGAGCGCGCCGGGGCGCGCCCTCGCCTCGGTGAAGAGCGTGTCGATGTCCTCGCGCATGCGCACCGCCCACTCGCGCGAGAACGCGCCCTTGAGGGCGATGATCCCGTCGCCGTACAGCGCGCCCATGATCTGCGCGACGTCGAACTCCGGCTCCTTCGAGCGGGGCTGCGACGCGGCGCTCGTTGCGATGGCCTTCATGACGATTCTCCTGCTTCTGAAATAGGGAGCGCGGCGGATCGGGACAACGGCGTCCGCGGGCGGGCCGCCGCCGCGCCGCCCGGCCGGCGGGCGCTCGCGCGCGGCGTCGCCGCGGCTGTCCCGCCTCGGCGATCCCCGGATCCTCCGCGCAGACCACGAGATCGTACCCGCTGAGGACACGAAGGCGGCCGCCGGGAAGAAGGACGATCCGGCCGACGTCGCGAAGGACGCGATCGAGGCCATGCTGGCGGGCGAGGATCGCGTCGTCGCCGGGTCGTTCAAGAACGGGGCGCAGGCCGCGGCCGCGAAGGTGCTGTCGGAGCCGCAGAAGGCGCAGCTCCACCGCGGCCTGACCGAGCCGGGGTCGGCGGACTAAATCGTCCCGCAAGCCAGCGCGGTTCTGGTAGTACACGGTGGCCGGCCCTCCAGCGAGGGCTGCGGCGGAACCGGACCATGAACCGACGAGGAGCGGGATCGAGGAGGGCGGTGGGGGGCAAGCGGACCCCGACGCTCAAGGACCTGGCGCAGTACCTGGGGCTCGCGCCGGCGACCGTCTCCACGGTGCTGAACGGCGACGGCGGCGCCGGGGTGGGGATCGCCGAGGCGACCCAGCGCCGGATCCGCGCGGCGGCGGAGACGCTGGGCTACCGGCCGAGCTACCTCGCGCGGGCGCTCCGGACCCGCCGGAGCTTCAGCGTCGGCGTCATGGTCCCGGAGATCAGCGCCGGCTACAACGTCCTCGTCCTGCGGGGCATCGAGGATCGGCTCGTGAAGGAGGGGTACTTCTACTCCGTCGTGAGCCACCGCCTGCGCGCCGATCTCGTCGAGGACTACGCGCACCGGCTCATCGAGCGCGCCTCCGACGGGCTCGTGGTGGTGAGCGCCCCCTGGAAGCTCCGGCTCGACATCCCGGTCGCGACGATCTCCTGCCACCACGCCGTCAAGGGGACGACCCGCTTCCTCCTCGACCACCAGGTGGCGGCAGAGCTCGCGCTGCGGCACCTGACCAACCTCGGCCACCGGCGCATCGCGTACATCCGCGGGAGCGACGCGGTCCCCGACGCCGTGGTGCGCTGGAGGGCGATCGAGGAGACCGCCGCGAAGATGGGCGTCCCCGTCTCGCCCCAGCTCGTGCAGGTGGTGGACGACGAGCGTCCCGCCTCCCCGCAGCTCGGCCAGGAGATCGCGCACCGGCTGCTGGCGACCGGGGAGCAGTTCACGGCGCTGTTCGCCTTCAACGACGTGCTGGCGATCGGCGCGATCCACGCGCTGCAGCAGGCGGGCCTCCGCGTGCCGCGCGACGTGTCCGTGGTCGGGTTCGACGACATCGAGAGCGCGACGTACCTCGGCCCCGGGCTCACGACGATCCGCCAGCCGCTCCACGAGATGGGCCGGATGGCGGCCGACGCGCTGCTGGACCGGATCGTGGGCAAGGTGCCGGACTGGGCCGGCGTCGCGGCCCGCACCGTGGTCCGGCCGGAGCTGGTGATCCGCGAGACGACGGCCGTCGCCCACGAGGGGCGGCGGAAGGCGGTGGAGTAGGCCCCCGCCCGGGCGGCCGCGGGCACCTCGGCTGCCTCCGCCCGGGGGCCGCCCGCCCGCACCGTCGCCCGGGAAGCGGCGGCGCCGTGCGCGGTCGCCTGGTATTATCCCGGCCCCTTGATCCCTTCACGCAACGCGACATTCGACGGGAAGTCCGGGAGGCCGGGGCGCGCGCGGGGAGCGCTCGCGCTGGCGGCGCTGGCGGCGGCCGGCGCGGCCGCGGGCTGCCGCCCGGACGCGCCGACCGGCGCGGTGGTCCGGCTGGCGCTCTCGAACGATCCGCCGGAGCTCGACTCCGCCAAGGCCACGGACGTGGTGAGCGGCCTGGTGCTCGGGCACGTGAACGAGGGGCTCGCCAACTACGGGCCGAGCGGCGAGCTCGTCCCGGCGGTCGCGACCTCGTGGGAGCTGCGCGAGCGCGGCTCGACGTTCCGCCTCCGGCGGGAGGCGCGGTGGTCGGACGGGAGGCCCGTCACCGCCCACGACTTCGTCTTCGCCTGGCGGACGGTGGTCGACCCGAAGACCGCCTCCGAGTACGCCTTCATCATGTTCCCGGTGAAGAACGCCGAGGCGATCAACGCCGGGAAGCTCCCGCCCCAGGCGCTCGGGGTGAAGGCCCTCGACGACCACACGCTCGAGGTCGAGTACGAACGGCCGTGCGCGTACTTCCTCGGGCTCACCGCGTTCAAGACCTACCTGCCGCTCCGCGAGGACTTCTACCGCGCGCGCGCCGGCCGGTACGGCGTGAGCCCGTCCGACATGCTCTACAACGGGCCCTTCATGCTGACGCGCTGGGACCGCGGCGCGGCGATCACGCTGGAGAAGAACCCGCGGTACTGGGACGCGGCACGGATCCGGATCGACCGGATCGACATCCCGTACTTCACGACCGATCCCAACGCGGTCATCAACCTGTTCAAGGACGGCAACATCGACTACCTGGCCGGGCTCGGGCGCGACAGCATCAAGCGCGCGCAGGTCGAGCGGTTCCGGATGAAGAGCTTCGACGAGGGCACGCTGTTCTACGTCGACTTCAACCACAGGGAGGGCCGGCCGACCGCCAACGTGCACCTGCGCCGGGCCATCCAGCTGGTGTTCGACGGCCCCCAGTACGTGTCCAAGGTGGTCGGGGTCCCCGGCTCGCGGCCCGGCACGTCGCTCATCCCGCACTGGATGAAGGGGCTGGAGGCGCCGTTCCGCACGGAGTACCCGGTCCCGGCGGTGCGCCCGGATCCCGAGGCGGCGCGGCGCGAGCTCGAGCGCGCGAAGCGCGACCTCGGGGGGCGGATCCCGGAGCTCGTCTGGCTGACCGACGACGGCCCCGGGGCCTCCCGCGAGGCCGAGTACTTCCAGTGGCTCCTCAAGCGCCACCTCGGGATCGATCTCCGGATCGACAAGCAGGTCTTCCAGCAGCGGCTCGCCCGCATGACGGCCGGCGACTTCGACCTCGTCGCGGCCGGGTGGGGCCCGGACTACGCCGATCCGATGACGTACGCCGATCTCTGGACGAGCTGGAACGAGAACAACCGCGGACGGTGGAAGAGCGCGCGCTACGACGCGCTGATCCGCGAGGCGCTCGCGACCGCGGATCCGCGGCGGCGGCTGGACGCCATGGCGGAGGCGGAGCGGATCGCCCTGGAGGAGGTCGCGGTCCTCCCGCTGTACGAGCGCGCCACCGTGTACGCCGAGTCGAAGCGGGTGCGAGGGGTCCTGCGCCGCCGCTTCGGCACCGATCCCGACTTCACCTACGCGCACGTCGTGGAGGAGCGGTAGAAGCCATGCTCGGGTACGTCCTGAAACGGCTGGGCGCGGGGGTCCTGACGGTGTTCGTCCTCGCCACCGCCACGTTCGTCCTCATGCACTCCGTCCCCGGTGACCCGCTCGCCCGGGCCAAGGCCATGACCCCGCAGATCCGCGCCAACCTCGAGGCCAAGTACGGCCTCGACAAGTCGAAGCTCGCCCAGTACGGCGTGTACCTCGCCAACATGGCCCGCGGCGACTTCGGGATCTCGTTCACCCAGCAGAACCGGACGGTGAACGACATCATCCGCAAGCACTTCCCGGTCTCCGCCAAGCTGGGCGTCTTCTCGCTGTTCTTCGCCACGCTCGGCGGCATCGCCTTCGGGGCGGCGGCGGCGCGCGCGCGCGGGCGGGTCGGCGACGGCCTGCTCATGCTGTTCGTGATCCTCGGGATCTCCGTGCCGAGCTTCGTGTTCGCGGCGCTCGCCCAGTGGGGCATGACGGAGCTCAACGTGTGGGCCGGGTACACGGTGATCCCGGTGGCGGGGTGGGGATCGTTCCGGCACATGCTCGTCCCGGCGCTCGTGCTCGGGCTCGGCTCCATGGCGTTCCTCACCCGGCTCATGCGGTCGTCGCTGCTCGAGGTGATCCACCAGGACTACGTGCGCACCGCCGCGGCCAAGGGGCTCTCGCCCCGGCGCATCCTGTTCGCGCACCAGCTCCGGAACGCCATCCTCCCGGTCGTCACCGTGCTCGGGCCCGCGATCGCCGCCATCACGACGGGTGGGTTCGTGGTCGAGCAGGTGTTCGCGATCCCCGGGCTGGGCCGCTACTTCGTCCAGGCCGTCCAGCAGCTCGACTACACGATGATCATGGGGCTCACCGTCTTCTACGGCGCGTTCCTCGTCCTGATGGTGATCCTGGTGGACCTCGCGTACGGCTTCGTCGATCCACGCATCAGCGTCACGGGGGCGCGCGCGTGAGCACGGCGAGCTCCCGGCCCGCGGCGCCCCCGGCGCCGGGGCTGCGCGGCGAGGACTTCGCGCCCGTCACGGCCGCGCGCGGCGAGCGGGGGCCGACCCGCCCCTCGCTCTCGTACTGGGCGGACGCCTGGATCCGGCTGAAGAAGAACCGGCAGGCCGTCGTGTCGCTCGCGATGGTGGTCCTGCTGGCGCTGTTCTGCACCGTGGGCCCGCTCCTCTGGCGCGTCGATCCGAACGCGCAGGACCTGACCCGCTACCTCGAGGCGCCGAGCCTCGTCCGCACCGCGGTGGTCCTCGCGGAGCCCGTGCCCATGGAGGCCCTGACCCTGCCGGACGTGCCCGCCCGCCCTCCCGGCGTGGACGGCGCCTCGCTCCCGGCACCCACGGGGCTCGAGGTCCTGGAGGGCCCGACGACGCTCTCGGTCCGGCTCCGGTGGGCGCCGGTGCCGGGGGCGGCCGGGTACCAGGTGTACCGGAGCACGGCGAAGCCCGGGGGCGACTACCTGGGGCTGCCGCTCGGCCGGATCGACGCCGGCAACGTCGTCTCGTTCGAGGACACCTTCAACCTCGAGGCCCAGACGTACTACTACTCGGTCGTCGCCGTGAACGGCGCCGACTCACCGCGGGCGGCCACGGCGACGGTGCGACCGGCGCGGGCCATCGGGCTCGCCGCCGCGCAGGCGCTCCAGCCCGGCATCGTCGAGGGCGCGACGTACCGGTACCCGTCGCGGCCGCTCGGGACGGACAACCTGGGACGCGATCTGCTCGCGCGGCTCATGCGCGGCGGGCAGGTCTCGCTCTCGATCGGCTTCTTCGCGCCGCTGCTGTACCTCCTCATCGGCGTCCTCGTCGGCGGCATCTCCGGGTACCTCGGCGGCGCCCCGGACCAGTGGATCATGCGGATCGTCGACTTCGTGCTCGCGCTCCCGTCGCTCCTCGTGCTGATCCTGATCTCGGTCGCCCTCGGCGCCGGGCCGGGCCGGTCCATCGCCGCGCTCATCATCGGCCTCGTGGCGCTCTCCTGGTCGGGCGCCGCCCGGCTCACGCGCGGGCAGGTCCTCCAGCTCCGCGAGTCGGAGTTCGTGCAGGCGGCGCGGCTGCTCGGCGCGCGTCCGGGCTACCTCCTGCTCCGGCACCTCCTGCCCAACACGCTCGGCGTGATCCTGGTCTCGTTCACCTTCGCCATCCCCGGCGCGATCTTCACCGAGGCCTTCCTGTCGTTCATCGGCATGGGCGTGAAGCCGCCGATGCCTTCCTGGGGCAACATGGCCGAGAACGGCTACAACACCTTCCTCACGAGCCCGCACCTGTTCGTGTTCCCGGCGCTGTTCATCAGCGCCGCGGTCCTCGCCTTCAACCTCCTGGGCGACGGCCTCCGCGACGCGCTCGATCCCAAGCTGAGGTCGCGCGAATGAGCGCGCTCCTGGAGGTGCGCGACCTCAAGGTCGAGTTCGACACCTACGGCGGCGTCGTCCAGGCCGTGCGGGGCGTGGACTTCTCCGTCGACCGCGGCGAGACGCTCGCCATCGTGGGCGAGTCGGGGTGCGGGAAGTCGGTCTCGGTCCAGGCGCTCATGGGGCTCGTGCCGCGGCCGCCGGGCCGGATCACCTCGGGCTCGGTCCTCTTCGAGGGGAAGGAGATCCTCGGCCTGCCGCTCCGCGAGGCCAACCGGATCCGCGGGAAGCGGATCGGGATGATCTTCCAGGACCCGATGACCTCGCTCAACCCGACCATGCGGGTCGGGAGGCAGATCACCGAGACGCTCCGCGTGCACGAGGGGCTCGACGGCGCGGCCGCCCGCAGGAAGGCGATCGAGTTCCTCGAGCGCGTGCAGATCCCCGAGGCCGCGGCGCGGGTGGACGACCATCCGTTCCAGTTCTCGGGCGGCATGCGCCAGCGGGTGATGATCGCCATGGCCATCGCCTGCGGGCCGGCGCTGCTCATCGCCGACGAGCCGACCACCGCGCTCGACGTCACCGTCCAGGCGGAGATCCTCCAGCTCCTCGCGGACCTCCAGCGCGAGCAGGGGATGGCGATCATCCTCATCACCCACGACCTCGGGGTCGTCGCGCGCATGGCCGATCGCGTGGCGGTGATGTACGCGGGGCAGATCGTCGAGCACGGCACCGCGGAGCAGCTCTTCACGCACCCGGCGCACCCGTACACGCTCGGGCTCCAGGCGGCGATGCCCAGGGATCGCGAGGGCGCGCGCGAGCGGCTCACGGCGATCGAGGGGAGCCCGCCGGATCTGTTCAGCCCGCCGAAGGGCTGCCCGTACTACGAGCGCTGCCCGTGGGCGATGCAGCTCTGCGGCCCGGTGATGCCGCCCGCGTGGCCGGTCGAGCCCGGCCACGACGCGCGCTGCTGGCTCCACCACGCGCTGGCGCGCCCGCGCCGGCCGGCCGAGCTGTTCCGCGGCGCCGAGATGGGGGCCGCCTCGTGAGCCAGACGCCGCTCCTCGATCTGCGCGACGTGAGGCGCGAGTTCCGGCTCGGCCACGGGCGCATCCTGCGCGCCGTGGACGGCGTCCACCTCACGGTGGGCGAGCGCGAGGTGGTGGGCCTCGTGGGCGAGTCCGGCTGCGGCAAGACCACGCTCGGCCGGACGATCGTCGGGCTGCTCGAGCGGACCGGCGGACACATCCTGTACCGCGGGCACCCGCTGCCCGGGCGCTACGCGCCGGAGGACTTCCGGCGGTACGGGCGGCGGATCCAGATGATCTTCCAGGATCCGTACTCCTCGCTCGATCCGCGCATGACGCTCCGGGAGATCGTCGCGGAGGGCCCGCTGCTGCACGGGCTCTGGAGGCGCAGCGAGGTCGCGGAGCGCGTCGCGGGGTGGCTGCGCAGGGTGGGGCTCTCGCCCGACTTCATGTCGCGCTACCCGCACGAGTTCTCCGGCGGCCAGCGGCAGCGCGTCGGCGTCGCGCGCGCGCTGGCGCTCGAGCCGGAGCTGGTCGTCTGCGACGAGCCGATCTCGGCGCTCGACGTCTCGGTGCAGGCGCAGGTCGTGAACCTGCTCGCGGACCTCAAGGAGTCGATCGGGCTCACGCTCCTCTTCATCGCCCACGACCTCTCGATGATCCGGTACGTCTCCGACCGGATCGCGGTGATGTACCTCGGCCGGATCGTCGAGCTCGGCCGGGCGGACGACGTCTACTTCCGGCCGAGCCACCCGTACACGCGGTCGCTCGTGGCCGCGAACCCCGTG
The DNA here is from genome assembly GCA_023428085.1 of Pseudomonadota bacterium. GTDB lineage: Bacteria > Myxococcota > Myxococcia > Myxococcales > Anaeromyxobacteraceae > Anaeromyxobacter. The sequence continues at coordinate 42,144 of JAEYZK010000262.1, read as the reverse complement.
GCCGACTTCGCCCGCGCCCGCCGCGGCGAGCGCCCCCCCGCGCGCGGCGAGGTCCCGTCCCCGGTGAACCTGCCGCCAGGGTGCCGGTTCGCGGGGCGGTGTCCCGAGGTCCGGCCCGTGTGCCGGGAGCTCGACCCCGCGCTGGTGGAGCTCGGCGGCGGCCGGCGCGTGGCGTGCCACGTGCGGCAGGCGGAGGCGGGGGCCGCGGCCCCGGCGGTCGAGCAGGCGGTGCAGGCGAGTGCGCGCGAGACCGGGCGGTCGTAGCGGGCGCCTGCGTCGCCAGGCGCCGCTCGTCACCCGCCGCCCGCGATCCATGCGAGCACCCGCTCCACGTTCCCCTCCAGCGGGCGGGCCGCGTCGATGGCGAGCACCGGCTCGCGCCACGGCGTGTACTCCCGTCGGCGACGCACGACGTCGTCCCAGGTCGGCTCCGGGAAGCGCTCAAAGCGCTGGCCCCGCGCCGCGAGCCGCTCCCGGTGCAGCGCCTCGTCCGCGCAGGAACACTCGACGATCCTCGGGGCGAGGCCGTGGCGCGCGGCCAGGTCCCGCCACATGGCCTTCGCGGGCTCGACGGCGTTCACGGCGTCCACGATGACTCCCTGGCCCGTCCGGACCTGCGCGTCGGCCAGGGTCTCCGCGACGAGGTACGCGGCGAGCCCCGTCGCGAAGGTCGGGGCCACCCCGGCGCGGAGGATCGCGGACTCGATCGCGTCCACCGACAGCACCGGGATCCGCAGGCGCGCCGCGACGCGCTCGGCGAGGGTGCTCTTCCCGGTTCCCGGCAGGCCGGACATCACCACGAGCATGGCGGCTCCCCCTCGGTGCATGGCAACATCGCCCCGCCGCTGGACACCGCGAGCAGCCCCCGGCTCGCTCCCGTGACGATGGCGGTCGGTGGCATCGGATGGTTCTACGAACCGGGGGGAGCCCGTGCAACCGGGGAGGCGGGCTGCGACGCGCAACAGGGTCGCGCTACTGCGCCCCCTTCGCCGCCGTCAGCCTCGCGCGCATCGCGTCGATCTGGGCCGCGACGCCCGGCGGCGTCCACCTGCCGGAGAGGTATCGCTGCACGACGCCGTTGAACTCGAGCTCCCGCCCGGTGGTCGCGAGGCAGTCGAGGAGCTGCAGCAGCGCGGGGTTCTGGCTGGAGGGGTGGACGTGGAGCGAGGCGCGGAAGGCGGACACGGCGTCGTCGATCCGCCCGGCGTCGCGGAGCGCCAGGCCGCGGGCGTACGCAGGGAAGGCGACGTCGCTCTTCTTCGCGAGCGGGTCCCGGGCTTGCGCCGCCTCGGCCCGGGCGGCGGCGTCCAGGACCGCCGGCACGTCCAGCCCGCGCCCCGGCATGACGAGCGCGCCCAGCCTGCCCAGGAGCCCGGGGACGGTCCCCGCGTAGCGCTGCGACCACGCGGCGAGCCCCTCCCGCGCGTAGGAGTCGGCTCCGTACAGCTCGAGGAAGGTCACGAGCTGCGCCAGGCGGCGGCGAAGCTGGTCCCGGCGGACGACGGTCCAGGTGTCGCGGGCGGCGTCGCGCTCCAGGCGGTCGAAGAAGGCGCGCGTCCCCTGGGACAGGTGGAAGAGGATCTTCCCGGGAGGCAGGTCCTCGTGCACCTTCACGAACAGCCCGCGCTCCTCGATCGCGAACCCTCCCGGCGCGCTGCCGGTGAAGTAGACCGGGCGCGGCGTCGCGCGGATGAACTGGACCAGGGCGCGCTGGCGCTCCTCGGCCGGCGCGTCGGCCGGGAAGAGCCGGTTCTCGAGCACGATCCCCTGGTCGTTGTACACCGTCACGTCGGGCCGGACACCCTCCGCCAGGTGCGCGTAGGCGATGGGGAACGTGTCCATGTCCCCGCTCACGAAGAGGACGGCGTTCGGCTCCAGCGACTCCAGCACCGTCCGGGCGTAGTCGCCGGCGAAGGTGTAGCCCGCGCGGTGGTTGACGGGGAGGTGCAGCGCGAAGGTCGCGGCCACCAGCGCTCCCCAGGCCGCGGCCCGCAGCGATCGTGAGCGCACGCGCTCCAGCAGGGAGCGCCCGCCCAGCACCACCCAGACGGCCATGATCCCCCAGGCGACGAGCGGATAGACGTGGAACACCGACCGCGCCAGGACGTCGTACTCGAACGACAGCAGCAGCAGGAGCACGGCCGTGGGGCCGAGGAAGCCGGCCAGCAGCGCCCACGCCAGCGCGCGCGGAAGCCGCCGCCACGACTGCCAGAGTCCCAGGGCGGCCAGGGCCGCGCCGGCCCAGGTGAACTGGCGCCCGGCCTCGCCGAGCAGGAAACCGAAGTAGCGCAGGCGGTCGCCCGACCCCGCGCCCTCCTGGACGTCCACCCAGCCGAACCCCTTGCGCGTCAGGTAGAACCAGAACTCCCCGGCGCTGCGGATGGGGCCGTAGAAGGAGATCTCCGGGTGCTGGTGGGAGCGCCAGATCATCCACGCGTAGGGGAGCGCGGCGGACGCGAGCGCGAGCGCGGCGGCCGCCGGCAGCCGCGCGACCACCTCCCGCCAGCGCGGCGCGAGCGCGAGCGCGAGGCAGAGCGTCGAGAGCCCGATGAGCGGCCAGTGGTTGGCGAGCGAGAGGCCGTAACAGGCGGAGAGCAGGTACAGGGTGCGCGGCCGGCCCGTCCTCCCGAACGCGAGGATGAGGTACAGCGTGGTGAAGAAGAGGAGCGTGTTGAGCGTGTACGTCTTGCAGATGATCGCCTGCGACCAGAACGTGCCCGAGACGCCGAGGAGCAGCGCGCCCGCCCACGAGGCCAGCCGGTCGCGGAAGAGCGACTGGAGCAGCAGCCAGAGGACGGCGCACGTGCCCGCGCCGAAGATCGCCGAGACGAGGTGGCCGCGGTACGCGAGCGGCCCCACCGGCAGCAGCGTGACGAGCTTCGCGAGCAGCACCAGCGCCGGGTACCCCGGGGGCTGCGGCAGGCCCAGGCTCCGGGCGGCGAGGATGAACAGCCCGTCGTCCTCGAGGCAGACGGTGCGCGCCATCGTGGCCGCGTAGAGCGCCAGGACGACCGCGAACACGCCGGCGGGGTGGAGCCACTCCCGGCGGCCTGCCTGCGCCACCGGCTGGGAAGGGGTGGCCTCCGGCGGCGGCTTCGCGACCTTCGCGCGGCGCCCCTCCGTCTTCCTGGGCGGGCGGTTCTTGGCCATGGGCACGGGTCCTGCGTCGAGCGGTGCGGGTGAAGGTGCATTGTCGCACCGTCCCGGGCCCACGCGCCAGCGCGGCGGCTGCGCGTCAGCGAAGCAGCGTCCGCGATCCCCTGAAGGCGAACGCGTGGAACGCGAGACGATCGTGCGGGAGCTCCCGGGGGACCTACCCCCGGAACAACCCCAGGAGCTCCCGGCTCGCCGCGAACGGGCTCACGTGGCCGGCGCGCACCTCGTCCTGCAGCGCGGGCCAGCGCGCGGCGACGGTGGGATCGCGCTGGAACGCCTGGACGAGCCCCATCCGCACGAGCTCGTTCATCCACTCCAGCGCCTGCGCCTTGCGCTGGAGCGCGAGGTGGCCGTTCTCCGCGAGCAGGTCGTGGTGGGCGAGGACCATCTCCCAGACGTCGGCGATGTGCTCGCCGGTGATCGCCGAGCAGGTGAGGACGCGCGGGGTCCAGCCGTCGGGCGAGGCGGGGAACAGGTGGAGCGCGCTCGCGTACTCGATCCGGGCCCGCTCGGCCTTCCGCTTGTTGTCGCCGTCCGCCTTGTTGATGGCCATCCCGTCGAGCATCTCGATGATGCCGCGCTTCATGCCCTGCAGCTCGTCGCCCGCGCCGGCGAGCATGAGCAGGAGGAAGAAGTCGGTCATCGAACGGACGGCGGTCTCCGACTGCCCGACGCCCACGGTCTCGACGAGGATGTTCCGGTAGCCCGCGGCCTCGCAGAGCAGCAGCGTCTCTCGCGTCCGCCGCGCGACGCCGCCGAGGTGGCCGCCGGAGGGGGAAGGGCGGATGAACGCCTTGTCCTCGACGGCGAGCCGCTCCATCCGCGTCTTGTCGCCGAGGATGGACCCGCCGGAGATCGGGCTCGAGGGATCGATGGACAGGACGGCGACGTTCTCGCCGCGCTCGCGGAGGAGGTGGATCCCGAGCGCGTCGATGAACGTGCTCTTCCCCGCGCCGGGGACGCCGGTGATGCCGACGCGGCGCGAGCGGCCGGTGTGCGGGAGGACCGCGTCGAGGATCTTCGCGCCGAGCTCGCCGTCGGCGGGGAGCTCGCTCTCGATCACGGTGATCGCGCGGGCGAGGATCGTCCGATCCCCCGCCAGCACGCCCTCGACGTACCGCTCCGGCGGGAGGCGGCGGCGCCCCGCCGGCGTCGTGTGCACGTGTCGCTGCGACATGTTCGCGATCCTGGCCGAGGTGACGGCTGCGCCGGCGGGGCGGGGGCGCAGCCCCCGCTGGATCGCCGAGATCCTACCGCCCTACTTCATCAGCGCCGCCAGGATCTTCTGGGCGCAGATGGGGATGATCGAGCCCGGGCCGAAGACCTCGGTCACGCCCGCCTTGTACAGCGCGTCGTAGTCCTGCGGCGGGATCACGCCGCCGGCGACGACGAGGATGTCCTCGCGGCCGAGCTTCCTGAGCTCCGCGATCACCTCCGGGACGAGCGTCGAGTGCCCGCCGGCGAGCGACGACGCGCCGAGCACGTGGACGTCGTTCTCGACGGCCATGCGGGCCGCCTCGCGGGGCGTCTGGAAGAGCGGCCCCACGTCGACGTCGAACCCGAGGTCGGCGAAGGCGGTGGCGATCACCTTCGCGCCGCGGTCGTGGCCGTCCTGGCCCATCTTCGCCATGAGGATGCGCGGGCGGCGCCCCTCGGCCTTCGCGAAGTCCGCCGCCAGCTTCTGCGCCCTCTGGAACTCGGGGTCGGCCTGGCTCTCGGAGGAGTAGACCCCGGAGATGGTCCGGTTCACGGCCTGGTACCTCCCGAACGGCTTCTCGAGCGCGCTGGAGATCTCGCCGAGGGTGGCGCGCAGGCGCGCCGCGTCCACGGACAGCTCGAGCAGGTTGCCCTCGCCCTTCTCCGCGGCCTGGGTGAGCGCCTGGAGCGCCGCCTCGACCGCCTTGGCGTCGCGCGTCGCCTTGACCTGCGCGAGCCGCTTGAGCTGGGACTCGCGGACGGCCTTGTTGTCCACCACGAGGACGTCGATCGGCTTCTCCTCGGCGAGGCGGTACTTGTTCACCCCGACGATCGTCTCGCGGCCCGAGTCGATGAGCGCCTGGCGGCGCGCCGCGGCCTCCTCGATGCGCATCTTCGGGATGCCGGTCTCGATCGCCTTGGCCATTCCGCCCAGCCCCTCGACCTCCTGGATGTGGTGCCAGGCCTTGTGCATGAGCTGGTGCGTGAGCGCCTCGACGTAGTAGCTGCCCGCCCAGGGATCGACGACCTTCGTGATGCCGGTCTCCTCCTGGAGGTAGATCTGCGTGTTGCGGGCGATGCGCGCGGAGAAGTCGGTCGGCAGCGCGATCGCCTCGTCGAGCGCGTTGGTGTGGAGCGACTGCGTGTGGCCCAGCGCCGCCGCCAGCGCCTCCACGCAGGTGCGGGGGACGTTGTTGAAGACGTCCTGCGCGGCGAGGCTCCAGCCCGAGGTCTGCGAGTGGGTGCGGAGCGCCATCGACTTCGGGTTCCTGGGCTCGAACCCCTTGATGAGCTTCGCCCAGAGCACGCGCGCGGCGCGCATCTTGGCGATCTCCATGAAGTGGTTCATGCCGACGCCCCAGAAGAAGCTGAGGCGGGGGGCGAAGTCGTCCACCGACATGCCGGCCTGGATGCCGGTGCGGACGTACTCGACGCCGTCGGCGAGCGTGTAGCCGAGCTCGATGTCGGCGGTCGCGCCGGCCTCCTGCATGTGGTAGCCGCTGATCGAGATGCAGTTGAACTTCGGCATCTTCGAGGAGCAGTACCGGAAGATGTCGCCGATGATCCGCATCGAGGGGATCGGCGGGTAGATGTACGTGTTCCGGACCATGAACTCCTTGAGGATGTCGTTCTGGATGGTCCCGGAGAGCTTCTCCGTCGCCACGCCCTGCTCCGCGGCGGCGACGATGTAGAAGGCCATGACCGGCAGCACCGCGCCGTTCATGGTCATCGACACGGACATCTGGTCGAGCGGGATCCGGTCGAAGAGGATCTTCATGTCCTCGACCGAGTCGATCGCGACGCCCGCCTTGCCCACGTCGCCGACCACGCGCTCGTTGTCCGAGTCGTAGCCGCGGTGCGTGGCGAGGTCGAACGCGACCGAGAGGCCCTTCTGCCCGGCCGCGAGGTTGCGGCGGTAGAAGGCGTTCGACTCCTCGGCGGTGGAGAAGCCGGCGTACTGCCGGATGGTCCACGGCTGCATCGCGTACATCGTGGAGTACGGGCCGCGGAGGAACGGCGGCACGCCGGCGGCGTACTCGAGGTGCTCGAGGCGCGCGAGGTCGGCGGCGTCGTACCACCGCTTGACCGGGATGCCCTCGCCGGTGAGCCAGGGCTTCTGGGCGGATCCCTGCGCGGATGCGGCGGCCGCCGCGTCGGGGCGGGGCTGGTAGGCGATCTTGGAGAAGTCGGGTCTCATGGTGTCAGCGCCTCAGGCCGAGCTGGTCCTGCCAGTGGGTGAGCGTCTCGACCGCGTCGCTCTGGACGTGGACGAAGCCCTGCACGCCCGCGGCCTTCAGGGCGTCGAGCTGGTCCTTCGGGTTGCCGGCCACGAGCACTGGGGCCTTGGCCCTGGGGCAGACCTCCTGGGCGAGGGCGAGGTACTCGGGATCCGAGCTGCAGAGCACGACCAGGTCGGCGTCCTGCAGCGCGTCGGACTCGAAGATCTCGAACCCCGCGCAGCCGAAGAAGTTGAGGCAGAAGCCGGCGCGCGCGCCCCGCATCTTCACGTCGCCGCGGGTGAGGAGGAGGACCTTCGGGGGCTTGCCGGTCGCCCTGGCGTGCGCGAGCGTCCGCAGCCGGATCCGCTCGAACGGCTCCGCCATGCGCGCCTGCGGGAGGGGCAGGGCGGACCGCGCGGCGGCGGGCGCCGCGAGCTCGGGCTCCTGCTCCGTGAGGTTGGGGTAGTTGTTCACGCCGACGAGCGCGCGGCGACGGCTCGACAGCGCCTTCTCCCGGCCCTGCCGCGTCTCGGCGATCGCCTTCTCGACCGCGCCGGCGGCGAGCGCCTTCGCCCAGCCGCCCGCGGCCTCGACGTCCTGGAACAGCTTCCAGGCGGCGCGGGCGATCGCGTCGGTGAGCGCCTCGACGTAGTACGACCCGCCGGCCGGATCGGCGACGGCGTCGAGGTGCGACTCCTCCTGGAGGATCCGCTGGACGTTGAGCGCGAGGTGCGGGTCGAACCCGAACGGCTCCACCGTGAGCTGGTCGCAGCCGCCGATCACGGCCGAGAGCGCCTCGGTGGTGACCCGGAGGAGGTTCGTGTACCGGTCGAACACGCTCTTGTTGCGGCGCGGGGTGCGGACCGCGAGCCGCATGCGCGTCGCCTCGGCGGGCGCCGGGCCGAAGGCGGCGACCGCCTGGGCCCAGAGGAGCCGCGCGGCGCGGAGCTTCGCGATCTCGGTGAAGTAGTACGGGCCGACCGCGAAGACGAACTCGACCTGCGGGGCCGCCTTCTCGAGCGGCTCCTTCTCGGTCAGCTTCGCGAGCCGCTCGACGCCGGCGGCGAGGGCGTAGCCCAGCTCCTGGACGGCGTGGGCGCCCGCCTCGTGGAGGAGGTCGGCGCGGATCGCGTCCGGGCCGGGGGCCGCGTCCTGGGCGACGGCCCAGCGGCCGACGGCGCGCTGGGGCGCGAGGCCGGTCACGGCCTCGCCTCGATAGTACGGCCGGACCGGGATGCCCTCCTCGGTCCGCCAGACGAGCTTCTTCTCGTAGTCGGCGCCCTTCAGATCCTTGGCGATCGCCGCCTCCCACTCCGCGGTGGGGACGGGCGGGAACTCCTTCGCCAGGTCGAGGGTCTCGGCGCCAGGGGTCTTGTCAGGCATGGGCGGTGCCCTCCTGTACGACCTCGAGCAGGTAGCCGAACGCGACCGCCTCGGTGGTCTTGGGGTGGACGAAGAAGACGGTCGTGCCGCGCGATCCGGGCCGCGGCGCCTTGTCGATGAGCTTGAAGCCCTTCGCCTGGAGGTAGTCGTAGGCGACCTTCGCGTCCTTCACGCGGAGCGCCATGTGAGCGATGCCGCCGCGGCCGCCGTTCTTCTCGATCTGCTTCGCCACGGGCGAGGCGTCGCTGAGCGGCTCGAGGAGCTGGACCAGGTTCGGCCCGTCGCCGACCTGGAGCAGGACCTCGCGGACCTGGTCGGTGCCGAGGACGTCCTCGCGGTGCAGCTCGCGGAACCCCATCGCCTTGTACGCCGCCACCTGCGCCTCGAGCTCGCCCTTCTTCACCGAGATGGCGATGTGATCGAAGAACAGGAACCCCGGGACGCTCTGCATCTCGCTCGTCATTCGAACTCCACGACCACCTGGCCCGCCTGCACGCTGTCGCCCTGGTTGACCTTGATGGCGGCGATCTTGCCGGCGTTCGGTGCGGTGATGTTGGTCTCCATCTTCATCGCCTCGAGCACGATCAGGACGTCGCCGGTCTGCAGCGCCTGCCCGACCTGGGCGGCGATGCGGACCACGATGCCGGAGACCGGGCTGCGCGCGACCTTGGCCTCGTCCACCGGCGCGCCCTGCGGGGCGGCGCTGGGCGGCGGCGCCGCCGGACCGGCCGGGACGCGGACCGGGGCCGGCGCGACCACGAACTGACGCGGGGGCGCGGGGGCCGGGGTCTCCGGCTCGGACGCCTCCACGTCTACCTCGTACGTCCTCCCATCGACGGTCACCTTCAGCTTCACGGTGGCTCTCCTCAGTTGTGCAAGCGGTGTGAAGCCTGGATCGACACGCGGCCCTGCTGCGCCCAGACCGGCGAGCCCATGAGGCGGATCGAGCGGATCCGCATCCGCACGCCGAAGTAGGCCGCGAGGGCGGCGGAGACGGCGAGGATCTCCTCCTCGGTGATGCCGGGCGCGACCGGTGGGGGAGGCGCGGGCTTCGCCGCGGCCGGCGCCGGGGTCGCCTCCACGGCGGCCGGCTTCACCGGCGCGAGCGCCGGGGCCGGGGCCGCCGCGGCGGGGCGCGCCGCCTCCAGCTTCGCGAGCCGCTCCGAGAGCTCCGCCACCTGCGCGCGGAGCGCATCGAGGACCGCGACCAGCTCGTCCTGCCTCTGGGGCTTTCTCATGGCGTGCGCTCCTACAGCGGGATGAGGCCGTGCTTCTTCGCGGGCCGGAGCTCGCGCTTGGTGTTGAGGTACTCGAGGGCGTGCGCCACGTGGCGCCGCGTGGCCGAGGGCTCGATGACGTCGTCCACGAGGCGCCGGCCGGCCGCCACGTACGGGTTCGAGAACGCCTCGCGGTACTTCTCGATGAGCTCCTTGCGGCGGGCCTTCTTGTCCTCCGCCTCCTGGATCTCCTTGCGGAAGACGATCTCGGCGGCGCCCTCCGCCCCCATCACCGCGATCTCGGCCGTCGGCCAGGCGAAGACGCGATCCGCGCCGAGGTCCTTGCCGCACATCGCGAGGTAGGCGCCGCCGTAGCTCTTGCGGAGGATGACGGTGATCTTCGGCACCGTCGCGGCGGAGTACGCGAAGAGCATCTTCGCGCCGTGCCGGATGATGCCGCCGTACTCCTGCTGGACGCCGGGGAGGAACCCGGGCACGTCCACGAAGGTGAGGAGCGGGATGTTGAAGGCGTTGCAGAAGCGGATGAAGCGGGACGCCTTGTCGGAGGCGCCGATGTCGAGCACCCCCGCCTGCACCGCCGGCTGGTTGGCGATGACGCCCACGGTCCGGCCGGTGACCCGGGCGAAGCCGACCACGATGTTCATCGCGTAGCCGGCCTGGACCTCGAGGAAGTCGCCGAAGTCCACGACGCCGGTGATCACCTGGCGGACGTCGTAGCCCTTCTTCCCGTCCACGGGGACGATCTCGTCGAGCGCCGGGTTGGGATCGACGTGCGTGTCGCCCTCGACGCGCGGCGGGTCCTCGAGGTTGTTCGAGGGGAGGAAGCTGAGCAGCTTCTGGCAGAGCGCCACCGCGTGGCGGTCGTCCTCCGCCACGAAGTGGATGACGCCCGACTGCGTCATGTGGGCGTCGGGGCCGCCCAGCGCCTCGGCGGTGACGTTCTCGCCGGTGACGCTCTTGATGACCTGCGGGCCGGTGATGAACATCTGGGCCTGGCGGGTCTGGATGATGAAGTCGGTGAGCGCGGGGCTGTAGGCCGCGCCGCCGGCGCACGGGCCGCAGATGAGCGAGATCTGCGGGACGGCGCCCGACAGCATCACGTTCGTGTAGAAGACCTTGCCGTACCCGGAGAGCGAGTCGATGCCCTCCTGGACGCGTGCGCCGCCGGAGTCGTTGATGAAGACGAACGGCGACCCGGTCTTGAGCGACTGGACCATGATCTCCGCGACCTTGGTCGAGTGGATCTCGCCGGCCGATCCGCCCGCGACCGTGAAGTCCTGGCTCGCGAGGTGGACGAGCCGCCCCTGGATCGACGCCGCGCCGGTGACCACGCCGTCCGCGGGCAGGTCCTTGTCGGCCATGCCGAACAGCGTGGCGCGGTGCTGCGCGAACATCCCGGCCTCCTCGAAGGAGCCGGCGTCCACGAGCGCGTCGACGCGCTCGCGGGCGGTGAGCTTCCCGCTCGCGCGGTGCTTCTCGAGCTTGTCGGCGCCGCCGCCGAGCTTCGCCTCGTCGCGGCGCTTCCGGAGCTCCGCGATCCTCTCCTGCATGCTGTGGTTCGCCATGTCGGTGTCGGGTCCTCGGGGCTAGCCGGCCGGGGTGACCGTCACGCGGTGCGTGCGGCCGTTCAGCTTCACGTCGTAGGTGATCGGGCTCGTCACGGGGCCCTTCGGGCCCTTGCCGTTCCCGCCCTCGGCGGCGGGGGCGCCCGCGGCCGGCGCCGCCGCGGCGGCCGGGGCGGCGGGCTTCTTGCCGAGGTTCTTCGGGCCCTGATCGCGGGTGGCGAAGAACTTGGGCGCCACCTGCGGGAACATCGCGTAGGTGAGCACGTCCTCGTCCGAGCCGTTGCAGCCGGGGAGGGCGATCGCCGCCGTGCGGAGCTCCTGCCACTCCGGCTTGAGCAGGTCGGCGGGGCGGCCGTTGATCGGCGTCTTCCCGGTCTGCTTCGCGGCCTGGGCGATCACGGCGCGGTCCCGCGAGCCCATGGTCTCGCCGTAGTAGCCGAGCATCAGGTCGGCGAACTCGCCGGTCATCACCTTGTAGCGGCCCATCAGCACGTTGAACACGGCCTGGGTGCCGACGATCTGCGACGAGGGCGTGACGAGCGGCGGGTAGCCCGCGTCCTTGCGCACGTTCGGGACCTCGGCGAGCACCTCGTCGATCCGGTGGGCGGCGCCCTGCTGCTTGAGCTGGCTCTCCATGTTGGAGAGCATGCCGCCGGGGATCTGGCTCTCGAAGATCTCGGTCTCGACGCCGGTGAAGCTGGAGAGGAACTCCTGGTACCGGGGCCGGACGCCGTTGAAGTAGCGCTTCAGCTTCACGAGGAGCTTCCGGTCGATCCGGGTCTCGAAGGCGGTGCCGTCGAGCATCTCGACGAGGCTCTCCGTCGGGTTGTGGCCCGGGCCGAGGGCGAGGGAGCTGATGGCGGTGTCCACGCAGTCCGCGCCGGCCTCGATGGCCTTCATGAGGCTCACCAGCGTGACGCCCGTCGTCGCGTGCGTGTGCACGTGGACGCGCACGGCCTCGCCGACGGCCTGCTTGATGCCCTTCACGATGTCGTAGGCCGGCTGCGGCTTGAGGAGCGCCGCCATGTCCTTGATGCACAGCGAGTCGCAGCCGAGCTCGACGAGCTTCTCGGCGAGCTCGACGAAGTCGTTCGTCGAGTGGAGCGGGCTCACCGTGTAGCAGATCGTCCCCTGCGCGTGCTTGCCGGTCTTGCGGACGGCGGCGATGGCCCGGCGCAGGTTGCGGATGTCGTTGAGCGCGTCGAAGACGCGGAACACGTCCATCCCGTTCTCGGCCGCCTTCTCCACGAAGCGGTCCACCACCGAGTCCTCGTAGTGGCGGTAGCCGAGCAGGTTCTGGCCGCGGAGGAGCATCTGCAGCCGCGTGTTGGGCATGAGCTTGCGGAAGGTCCGCAGCCGCTCCCACGGGTCCTCGTTCAGGAACCGGATGCAGGAGTCGAACGTCGCGCCGCCCCAGCACTCGACGGACCAGTACCCGGCCTTGTCGAGATCCTCGCAGGCGGGGACCATGTCCTCCATCGCCATCCGCGTCGCCATGAGGCTCTGATGCGCGTCGCGGAGGATCAGCTCGGTGACGTCGATCGTCTTTGCCATGACTTCACTCCTGGTCCTGCGTGTTCGGGTCGCTGGCCGCGTCCGCGGCGGCCTCGGCGAGCGCGGCGGCCCCGTCGAGCGCCAGGCCCTCGAAGAAGGCGGTCGCGCCGGGGAAGGCCTCGTGCGCGGTGTCCGCCAGCGCCGCGCGACGGGCGAGCTTCAGGGAGAGCGAGGCGAGCGAGTGGCAGAGGTCCTCGTTCTGGAGGACCACGTGCTCGGGGACGCGGAGGTGGACCGGCGCGAAGTTCCAGATCGCCCGGATGCCGCCCTCGACCATCAGATCGGCGACGCGCTGGGCGGCCTGGGGCGGGGTCGCGATGATGCCGAGCTGAACCCCCATGCGGAGCGTCCGGCCCGGCAGGGAATCGAGAAGCAAGACCTCTTTGCCACCGATGGGCACCCCAATCTTCTGGGGGTCGGTGTCGAAGGCGGCAACGATGGTGATGCCGTATTCGCGAAAACGTTCGTATCGCAGCAGGGCGCTCCCCAGGCTGCCTGCCCCGGCGATGACCGCCTCCTTGGGGCGATTCCAGCCGAGGAAGGTCTCGATCCCCCGGAGCAGATCCGCCACGCCGAAACCGACCTTGGGCTTGCCCGTGAGGCCGATGGCCTCGAGGTCCTTGCGCACCTGCGTCGGGTCCAGGCCGAGGTCGCGGCCGAGGAGACTCGAGGAGACGTTCCGCACCCCGGCGGCGAGGAGGTGCTGGGCGAGGCGGTAGTAAAGCGGGAGACGCCGGAGGCTGGCGGACCCGGCTTCTCGGATTCTCGGGGTGGGAGCGCTGTTGGCCATTCGAGAAATGATTATCGAGAAACTTGTCGCGAGATAGCACGCCGAGAAACGATGCGTCAAGCGCGATTCTGGAGCCTGCTGCGGTGCGTCGAGGTGCCCGATTGGGTAAGTCGTGGATGTCGAAAAGGAAAAGAGCCCGACCCCGGTAGACCGGGGGCGGGCTCGAGCAGTTCGCGTCGCGATCCGCCTGGCGGGCGGACGCGCGCCTCGCCGGCGGACGCGCGCCTCGCCGTGGGCTACTTGGATCTGGCCTGCTTGTCCTTGTCCTTGTCGCCGAGCTTCACCGTCCCCTGGAGCAGCGCACCGCGCTCGATCACGAGGGACGGGGAGGTGACGTCGCCGCGCAGCTTCGCGGTGTGGCGCAGCTCGACCGCGCCGGTGGCGCGGACGTTTCCGTTCACCTCGCCGTGGATCACGACCGAGCCGCAGGTGAGCTCGGCGTCCATGCGCGCGTGCTCGCCGACGATGAGGACGTCGTCGGTGACGATCGAGCCCGTGAACTTGGCGTCGATCCGGAGCGTGCCGCGGAAGGTGAGCTTCCCGTCGAACTCGGCGCCGGGGCCGAGCAAGAGGTCGCTCGACGGCGCGCCTGCGGCCGGCACCGGCTCCTCGCGGCGTGCAGGAGGCGGCGTGACCTCCTCCTGGCGGGTGGGCGGGATCTGGGTGAAGCGACCCGGAACCGGGCCGGGCTCCACCGAGGGCATCGTCTCCTGCTTGTTGTTCCAGAGGGCCATGCCGTACGTACAGCCAGCGCCCGGGGTTCCTTCCCACGAATCGTGAAAAGCCCGCTCCGGCGGCGGAGCGGTCGCTCGCCGGCTGGATGGGGCGGCGCGCCCACACTTCCTCGCACTCCGTCCGGGTTGCGGGCATGATGACGCCGTGACGCCTCCCCGGAAGCGCTCTCCGAGGCCGCCGCCCGTCGGGCGGCCCCCGACGCAGCGTGAGCTCGCCGCCGCGCTCGGCCTCTCGCCCGCGACCATCTCGCTCGTCCTCAAGGGAGACACGTCCGTCGGCATCTCCGCGGAGACGCAGGAGCGGGTCCGCGCGAAGGCGCGCGAGCTCGGCTACCGGCCCAACTTCCTCGCGCGCTCGCTCCGGACCCGCCGGACCTACAGCGTGGGCGTGATGATCCCCGGCGTGAGCCAGGGCTACAACGTCCTCGTCCTCCAGGGCATCGAGGACGGCCTCGCCGCGCAGGGCTACTTCCACTACGTCGCGAGTCACTACCTGCAGCCGGAGCGCGTCGAGCAGTACGCCGCCGGCTTCACCGACCGCGGCGCGGACGGGCTCGTCGTGGTGAGCGCGCCGTGGGAGCGGCGGCTCCCCATCCCCGTCGCGACGGTCTCGTGCCACCACGCGGTGAAGGGGACGACGAGCGTCGTGCTGGACCACGGCACCGCGGCCCTGCTCGCCCTGCGCCACCTGGTGGAGCTCGGCCACCGGCGGATCGCCTTCATCAAGGGCACCCCCGAGGTGCCGGACACCGACGTGCGCTGGCGTGCGACCGTGGCCGCGGCGCGCAAGCTCGGGCTCACCATCGCGCCGCGCCTGGTCGAGCCGATCGTGATGCCGTCCTCGACCGCGCAGCTCGGCTACGACGTGACGAACAAGCTCCTCGCCGCGGGCGAGCGGTTCACCGCGCTCTTCGCCTTCAACGACGTGTCCGCGATCGGCGCGATCCACGCGCTCGAGGCGCAAGGCCACCGGGTGCCGGGCGACATCTCGGTCGTCGGCTTCGACGACATCGAGAGCGCCGGGTACATGGGGCCCGGGCTCACCACCATCCGCCAGCCGCTCCAGGAGATGGGGCGGATCGCCGCCGAGGCCGTGCTGCGGAAGATCGGCCGGCCGGAGGAGGAGTGGGCGGGCGAGGTCGAGCGGATCGTGGTCGCGCCGGAGCTCGTCGTGCGCGAGACCACCGGGCCCGCGGCCGCTCCCTAGCGGATCGAGATCGTCGCCCCGCCGCGCCGCGCGACCGCGGCGACCTGCGCGAGCTCCGCGTCGGAGGCCATCCCGACGCAGCCGCCCGTCCAGTCGAACCAGGCGTTGGCCCGGCCGGCCCAGCGGAACCCGCGCGCGGGGCCGTGGACGCCCACCGCCGCGCCCGTGTACCCGCGCCGCCGCTGCGCGGCGGTCGGGTAGCCGATCGGGATGAACGTGCCCCAGCCTGCGGACGCCCGGGGTGCACCGAGCGTGTACGTACCGAGCGGCGTCTTCTCGTCGCCCTCCCGCCGCTTGTCGGTCCCGCCCTGGCCGAGCGAGACCCGGAACCGCGCCGTGGCCCTGCCACGCTCGCACAGCCAGAGGGTGCGGCTCGCGGTGAGGACCACGACCGCGCTCGCGCCCGTCGCGCACGGATCCGCCGCGCCCGCGAAGCGGCGGGCGAGGCCCGCCGCGCCGGCCCCCCCGGCGAGCGCGAGGAGCGCGACGGCGGCGAGGAGGAGGCGGCGGGGCATCGGAGCGATGGTACCGTGTCCGGGCCGAGGCGGGGAGCTTGGAAGGAGTCGCCGAACGGCTCCGGTCCGTCACCCGCGCTCCACCGTCCGCCCTTCGACTCCGGGCCCGCTGCGCGGGCCCTACGCTCAGGGCGAACGGACCACAGCAAGCAAGCATCACGGTGACGGGTACCTGCCACCGCCACGGCCACCGTCACGGCCACCGTTCACGGCCACCGTTCACGGCCACCGTTCACGGCCACCGTTCACGGCCACCGTTCACGGCCACCGTTCACGGCCACCGTTCACGGCCACCGTTCACGGCCCCGTTCGCGGCCACGGAGCCGCCCCCGCCGCCCCCGCTCACTCCGCCTGCGGACTCCCCCGCGCCGTCTCCGCCGGCGCCTCCAACCCGATCGCCCTCCGCACCGCCCGCACGATGCTCTCCGCGTCGATCCCCGCGTCCGCGAGCAGCTCCTCCGGCGTCCCCGACGCCGGCATGCCCTGCACCGCGAGCCGCGTGATCGCCGGCGCAGGCCGGCCGTCGAACACCTCGGCCACCGCGTCGCCCAGGCCTCCCTCGCGCCGGTGATCCTCGACCACGACGAGCCGGCCGTGGCACTCGGTGGCGCA
Organism: Pseudomonadota bacterium; assembly: GCA_023428085.1. GTDB lineage: Bacteria > Myxococcota > Myxococcia > Myxococcales > Anaeromyxobacteraceae > Anaeromyxobacter. The sequence goes on along the minus strand of JAEYZK010000262.1, from coordinate 25,974 downwards.
CGCCTCGACCGTGGCGCGGTCGATCGGCTTCACCGAGTAGAGGTCCACCACGCGGACCTGGACGCCCTCGCGCGCGAGCGCCTCGTGCGCCTCCAGCGCCTCGTGCAGCGTGATCCCCGCGGCGAGCACCGCCGCCTGATCGCCGCTCGAGCGGCGCAGGGTCTTGCTCCCGCCGACGCTGAACCGCTCGTCGGGGCCGTAGAGCACCGGCGTCTTCCCGCGGGTCGTCCGCAGGTAGTGGATGCCGGTCCCCGCCGCCATGAGCGGCACGAGGGCGGCCGTGCACGTCGCGCACGAGGGATAGAGCACCGTGCTCCCGTGCACCGCGCGCAGCGTGGCGAGATCCTCGAGCGCCATCTGCGAGGGGCCGTCCTCGCCGATCGAGACGCCGGCGTGCGAGCCGGAGAGGCAGAGGTGCGCCCGCGAGACCGCCGCCATGCGGATCTGATCGTCGGCGCGGGAGAGGAACGCGGCGAACGTGGCCGCGAAGGGCACGAGCCCGAAGACCTGGAGCCCCACGGCCGCGCTCACGAGCTGCTGCTCGGCGATGTACGTCTGGAAGAAGCGGTCCGGGTAGGCCTGCTCGAACCGCTCGGTGAACGTGGAGTTGCCCACCTCGCCGTCGAGGGCGACGACGTCGGGCCGCGCCGCGCCGAGCGCCCGGAGGGCGTCGCCGAACGCCTCGCGCGTCGCGACCCTGGCCCCGACCTCCCAGCGCGGCGGCTCGTACGGCCCCGCCGGCGCGGCGGTGCGCCCGGTCTGGCGCCGGGGGGGAGGCGGCTCGACGCGGAGGTCGCACGCAGGATCGCCGAGCTCGCCGAGCGCCCGCCGCGCGTCCTCCTCCGGGAGCGGCTTCCCGTGCCAGCCCTCCAGGTCCTCGAGCGCCGAGACGCCCGCGCCCTTCTTCGTGCGCGCGACGACGAACACCGGGCGGTCGGAGCCCTCGGCGGCGGCGTACGCCCGGTGGATCGCCTCGCGGTCGTGGCCGTCCACCACGAGCGCGTTCCAGCCGAACACGCGGGCCCGGGCCGCGTACTGCTCGACGTCCCACCCGAGCATCGTCGGCCCGCGCTGGCCGAGGCGGTTCACGTCCGCGATCGCGACGACCTGGCGCAGCCCGAGGTGCCCGCCGAGCTCGAGCGCCTCGTAGACGCTCCCCTCGGAGAGCTCGCTGTCCCCGAGCAACACCCAGATCCGGACGTCGCGCTCCAGGAGGCGCGCGGCGAGCGCCATCCCGATCGCGGCGGGCAGCCCCTGGCCGAGCGAGCCGGTGGCCACGTCCACCCACGGCAGGCGGGGCGTCGGGTGGCCCTCGATCCGGCTCCCGCGCCTGCGCAGCGTGAGCAGCTCCTCGTCGGTGATCGCCCCCGCCGCCTTGAACATCGCGTACAGCAGCGGCGCGGCGTGGCCCTTCGAGAGCACGAGGCGGTCGTTGTCGAGGTCGCTCGGCCGGCCCCAGTCGGCGTGCAGGTGATCGGCGAGGAGGACGGCCGCGAGGTCGGCGGCCGACAGGCTGGAGCTGGGGTGGCCGGAGCCCGCGGCGGTGGTGGCGCGGATGCTGTCGGCCCGGAGCTGCGTCGCGAGCGCGCTCCATCGATCGGTCTGGTTCGTCACGTGCGTCCTTTCGGCCGACGCGGGCGCGCCGGCGCTCGAACGAGAAGGTGGCCCGGGCCCGTCGCGGGGGCGAGTGTCGGGCGAGCGCCGTCGGGGACGGTCGCGCCCCTCTCCGGCGCCCATGCGCGCAGGCGCTCCTGGGCGCCTGCGCGGGTCGCACGCGCGCCACCCCGATCGGGCCGACCCCGCGTCGGAAGCGCGCTTGCCCCGCCTCCGCGAACCAGCTTCACTGGGCGCGATGCGCGGGAACGGACGCGACCAGAGCGGGATCGAGCAAGGCCCCACCCGCGCGCAGCTCCTGGAGGCCGCCCGCCTCGCCTCGCTCGGCGCGATGGCCCGCGGCATGGCCCACGAGATCAACAACCCGCTGACCAGCGTCGTGAGCGGACTGCAGCACGTCGCCGCGGAGCTCCGCGAACTCGGCGCGCTCCTCCCGGCCGATCGCCTGGAGGAGCTCCGGTCGGCGGTGGCGGACGCGCAGCAGGGGGCCGGGCGGGTGCGGGCGCTCGTCGGCGCGCTCCAGGCCTTCTCGCGCGACCCGGGCCGGATGCAGGCCGTCGAGCTGCCCCGGCTCCTCGATCTCGCCGCGAGCCTCGCGGCGGGCCAGCTCCGGAACCGTGCACGCCTGGTGAAGGACTACGGGGAGCTCCCGCCCGTCGCGGGCGACGAGGCACCGCTCGGGCAGGTGTTCCTGAACCTGCTCCTCAACGCGGCGCAGGCGATCCCCGAGGGGAGCCCGGGGGCGCACGAGGTCCGGATCCGCGCCCGCCCGTACGCGGCCGGCGTGGAGGTCGAGATCCGCGACACGGGGGAGGGCATCTCCGAGGCGGCGCGCGCGCGGCTCTTCGAGCCCTTCCACACGACGCGCGGCGGGGAGGGGCGCGGCCTCGGCCTCTTCCTCGCGCACGGGCTCGTCGAGGCGATGGGCGGGCGCCTCCGCTGCGAGAGCGTCGGCGGGCGCGGCAGCGCCTTCTTCGTCCAGCTCCCGTTCCCTCCGCGATGAACGCGCACGCGTTCCTCCAGGCGCTGGCCGTCATCCTCGGCGTCGCCGCCATCACGACGGTCCTGTTCCAGCGGCTGCGCCAGCCGGTGGTGCTCGGCTACCTGCTCGCGGGGCTGATCGTCGGGCCGCACGTCCCGATCCCGCTCGTCGCCGACCGGGCGGTGGTCGAGACCCTGTCCGAGCTGGGCGTCATCCTGCTCATGTTCGGGCTGGGGCTCGAGTTCAGCCTGCGGCGGCTGGCCCGCGTGGGTCCGGCCGCCTCGCTCACCGCGCTCATCCAGTCGAGCCTGATGGTGTGGGCCGGCTTCGCGGTCGGCACGTCGCTCGGGTTCACCGTGCTCGAGAGCGTCTTCACGGGGGCGATGGTGGCGATGTCCAGCACCACGATCATCGCCAAGGCGTTCGACGAGCTGCGCGTCCGGGGGCCGATCCGCGACCTGGTGGTCGGCGTGCTGCTCGTGGAGGATCTCTTCGCGGTCCTCTTCATGGCGGTGCTGACCGCGGTCGCCGCGGGGATCGGCGTCTCGCCGGCGGAGGTCGCGACGACGCTGGGCCGGCTCGCCGCGTTCCTCGTCGCGGTCCTCGCGCTCGGGATGCTCACGGTCCCGCGGGCGATCCGGTACGTGCGGCGGCTCGACCGCCCCGAGGTCCTCCTCGTCGCGAGCCTCGGCCTCTGCTTCGGCATCGCGTCCCTCGCCTCCGCAGCGGGCTACTCGGTCGCGCTCGGCGCGTTCGTGGCCGGCTCGCTCGTGGCCGAGTCGGGCGAGGCCCACGACGTCTCCGAGCTGGTCCGCCCCGTCCGCGACGTCTTCGCGGCCGTGTTCTTCGTCTCGGTGGGCATGCTCGTGGACCCCGCGCTCGTCGCGCGCCACTGGGGCGCGGTCGCCGCGCTGCTGGTCCTCGTCGTGGCCGCGAAGTCCACCGCGGTGGCCCTCGGGGCCTTCCTCACCGGGAGCGGCGTCCGCGGCGCCGTGCAGGCGGGGATGAGCCTCGGGCAGATCGGGGAGTTCTCGTTCATCCTCGCCGCGCTCGGGTCCTCGCTCGGCGCGACGCGCCCCTTCCTGTACCCGGTCATCGCGGCCGTCTCGGCGATCACCACGCTGACCACGCCGTGGTCCATCCGCGCGTCGGGCACGGCGGCGGCGTGGATCGATCGCAAGCTCCCGCGGCCCCTCCAGACCGCGGCCTCGCTGTACGGCTCGTGGCTGGAGCGGGTGCGCGGCGCGCCCGACCGCCGCGGGCTCGGCGCCCGGGTCCGCCGGCTCGTCCGCGCGCTCTCGGTGGACGCGGCCGCGGTCATCGGGCTCACCATCGGCGCGGCGGTCGCGGTCGAGCCCGCGTCGGCGTGGCTCCGGAGCGCGCTCGCGGTGCGCCCGGATCGCTCGCGCATGGCGGTCGTCGCCGTGGTCGCGGTCCTCGCCGCGCCCTTCACCTTCGGCCTGTTCGCCAACGCGCGCCGCCTGGGCCTGACCCTCGCCTCGGCGGCGCTCCCCGCGGGAGGCGCCGGCGGCCTGGACCTGGCCGCGGCCCCGCGCAGGGCGCTGCTCGCCATGCTCCAGCTCGCGGCGGCGCTGCTCGTGCTCGCGCCGATCATCGCGGTGACGCAGCCGTTCCTGCCGGGAGGCATGGGCGCGGTCCTCCTCGGCGTGACGCTCCTCACGCTCGGGTTCGCCTTCTGGCGCAGCGCCGCCAACCTGCAGGGTCACGTGCGGGCGAGCGCGCAGGCCATCGTGGAGGCGCTCGCGCGGCAGGGCACGCCCGCTGCCCTGGGCGGCGCCGACGCGATGGGCACGTTCCGGGCGCTCTTCCCCGGGGTCGGGGAGCCCGTGGCGCTCCGGCTCCCGCCGGCGAGCCCGGCGGTGGGGAAGACGCTCGCGACGCTCGAGGTGCGCGGGCGGACCGGCGCCACCGTGCTCGCCATCTCGCGGCCGGACGGCTCGGTGGTGTATCCGACGGCGACCGAGGCGCTGCGCGCGGGCGACGCGCTGGCGGTCGCGGGCTCGCGCGAGGCGGTGGACGCGGCCCGGGAGCTGCTGGGCGCCGTGTGATCCGCCTCCCGCGGAGGCAGCGGTTGCGGGCCGCCGCGTCCCCCGGTACCCTCCGCGTTCGCATGCGGCTGCTGCTCGTCTGCCTGGGGGGAGCGATCGGCTCCGGGGCCCGGTTCCTGGCCTCGGGGTGGCTGGAGCGCGCCTTCGGGGCGCAGTTCCCGCTGGGGACGCTCTTCGTGAACGTGACCGGGTCGTTCCTGATCGGGCTCGTGCTCGAGCTGGCGGGCCGGACCCCCGCCCTCGCGCCCGACCTGCGGCTCTTCCTGACGACGGGCGTGCTGGGCGGCTACACCACGTACTCTTCGTTCAACCACGAGACGCTGCGCCTCGCGCAGGACGGGGGCGCCGGGCTCGCGGCGCTCCACGTCGCGATCACCGTCGGCGCCTGCGCCGTGGGCGGGCTCCTGGGCATGGCCCTGGGGCGGGCGCTGGCGGGCGGCGCCGCGCGGTAGCGGCGCCGCGTCCGAGCCTGCCCGGATCGTCGGGCGTGGGCTCGGGCGCGGGCTCGTTCACGGGGTCAGAACCTGAACGCGAGGGAAGCATAGCTCCGGTTGAGGGCCACCGTCATCGGCAGCTGCATCGCCGCCGGCCCCCAGAGCTGCCGCGGGCCCGGGGAGCAGAAGACGTCCTCGGCGGCCCACGCCTCGCGGCGCGCGGCGAAGTAGCGGAAGGCGGGCGAGTCGAGCTTCACCAGCGCCTTCTCGATCACCATCTCGTCCTTCCCGTGGCGGCGCTCGACGTTGAGCAGCCCGGTGAGCGGGATCGCGACGGGACGCCCGCCGGCCTCGAGATCGCGGACCGAGGCCATGTACCCGGTCTTGCCCGCGAGGATGAGCGAGCCGGCGGTGAGGCCGAGGTTGTACGTGTACGCGGCGTCGAAGAGGGTGGGGGCGCCGCAGCGGCCCTCGTACCCGAAGAAGTGGGCGTGGGTCGAGAACTTCACGGACGCGTCGAGCTCGGCCACGCGGATCGCGACCATGTCCATGAGGAGCCGCTCGGTGGGGATGAGCGACACCTGGAGGTTCCCGTGCGAGTCGCGGTCCGCGACCAGCATCGTCTGGATGTAGCCGGGCAGCGAGTGGAAGAGCGCCGCCAGGTCGGGCTTCAGGTGGCGCGGGATGAACGAGACCCGATCGGCCTCCTTCATCGGCCCGACCGCGGCCGCCTTGTCCGCCATCTCGTGGTCGATGGCGGCGATGAGGGCGTTCATCTCGGGGATGAACTCGATGAGCCCCTCGGGCACGACGACCACGCCGTGGTTGATGCCCTTCTTCGCCCGCGCCACGACCACCCTGGCGATGCCGTCGATGATGGTCGAGAGGGGGAGCTTCTTCTCCGCGACCTCCTCGGAGACGAGCAGCACCGCCGGCTTGACCTGGAGGCCGACCTCGAGCGCCACGTGCGAGGCGGCGCGGCCCATGAGCTTCACGAAGTGCCAGTACTTCCGGGACGAGGGCGTGTCCTGGAGGATGTTGCCGGTCATCTCCGCGTAGACGCGGGTTGCGGTGTCGAAGCCGAACGAGATCGGGAGGAGGTCGCCGATCTGCAGGTCGCCGTCGATCGTCTTGGGGACGCCGATCACCTGGACGCCGCCGCCGTCCTGCTTCACGCCGGAGAAGAGGTACTCGGCGAGGATGGCCGCGTTGGTGTTGGAGTCGTCGCCGCCGACCACCACGATGGCGTCGAGCGCGTTGTCCACGCACGTCTTCTTGACGGCCGCGAACTGCTCGTCCTTCTTGATCTTGGTGCGGTCGGAGCCGAGGAAGTCGAACCCGCCGGTGTTGAGGATCCCGGCGACGGCCTCGCTCGTGATCTCGAACAGCTTGCCCTCGATGAGCCCCTTCGGGCCCGCGCGCACGCCGAGGAGCGTGTTCCCCTCGCCGAGCGCCGCCTGGAGGCCGGCGATCACGTTGTGGCCGCCGGCGGCCGGGCCGCCGGAGAAGAGGACCGCGACGCGCTTGCCCTGCGCGGGGGCGCTGACGCGGCCCTGGCCGACGAGGACCTTGTTGCCGGACGCGCCGGAGGTCTTCGGGAACTTCGCGTTCACGGCCGGCGTGTCCTTCGTGGAGATCGCCTCGGCGCCGGCCTGGAAGTCCACGGGGGCGACCCCGGCGCCGTCCTTGAACGCGGCGCACACGGGGACGGCCAGCTTGCGGATGCACTCCTCGAAGATGGAGCGGTGCTTCTCGGTCTGGGTGATGAGGGTCTCGATCTGCGACACGGCGGCTCTCCTGGTCGTGGTCGGCGCGGCCAGCCCGAGGGCAGGGTCGAGGCTCGGGGAGGCCGGGGCAGCCTGTCTATCACGGGTCGAGGCCGCGCCGGCGCACGCGCGGACGGCCGGGGCTGTGGCTCGGCGCCGCAGGGAGGCGAGCACGTGCGCTCTCGTTGCTTTCGGCGGTCGCGGACCACATCCTCCGCGGCCATGGCGGACGACCGCGGCGCCCCCGCGCCGCACCGCGCCCCCTCGCGGGCCCGGCTGCACGGCCTGCTGGCGCTGATGCTCCTCATCTGGGCGGCGAACTTCGTCTTCGCGAAGCTCGCGGTCCGCGCCGCGCCGCCGCTCGTGGTCGCGTGCCTGCGGACGGTGCTCTCGGGGCTGGTGATGATCCCGGTGTACCGGCTCGCCCGCGCCGGGGCGGACCCGGCCCTCCGCCGCTGGACGCGCCACGACCTGCCGCGGCTGGCGACGGTGGGGGTGCTCGGGATCGTCGCGAACCAGTTCGCGTTCGTGGCGGCGCTCTCGTACACCAGCGTGGCGCACGGGGCGGTCATCGGAGCGGTCGCGCCGGTGCTGGTCCTCCTCGGCGCGGCGGCGCTGGGCCACGAGCGGCTGAGGCGCCGGCGGCTCGCCGGCATGATCGCGGCGGCGGGCGGGGTGGCGATCCTCCAGCTCGCCCGCGCACCCGGAGGGCACGCGAGCGCGGTGGGCGATCTCATCATGCTCGGGAACGCGGCCCTGTTCGCGGCGTTCTCGCTCTTCGGCAAGTCGCTCACCGAGGAGGTGGGGACACTCGCGGTGAACGCGATCGCCTACTGGGGCGGGGCGATCCTCTCGCTCCCGTTCGCGATCTGGGGGCTCTGGTCGCTCGGGGGGACGGCCGGGATCGACGGCGTGGCGTGGGTGAGCATCGTCTACATGTCGATCGCGCCGTCGGTCGTCGGGTACCTCATCTACTCCCACGCGCTCCGCTACCTGCCCGCGTCGCGCGTCGCGAGCGTCACGTATCTCCAGCCGATCCTCGCGACCCTCCTCGCGATCGCGCTGCTCGGGGAGCGGCCGGGCGTCGTGTACGCGGTCGGGGCGGCGGTCATCCTCGGGGGAGTCTGGCTCGTCCAGCGGGAGTGAGGCGGCTCTTCGTCCAGGTGAACGGGCGCGGATCCGTGCGGGTCCGTACGCCGCCTCCGCGCCTCCGCCCAGGCCCCGCGCTGCTACCTCGGTCGCGCGGCGGGGATCTCGGTACGCGCGCGGCCGACGCTGGATGTGCTTGGGGGAGGCGCGCCAAACTTGCCGGCCACCTCCGCTCGCTTCGCTCGCGGGTGGCCGGCTTCGGACAGAGGCGCGCCCCCTGCGCGAGGTCCGTTCCGCGCGCGGAGCATGGCAGGCGCCCTCGGCGCGACCTCGGTGTACCGCTGCGCGGGGCCCGGGCTCCGGCGCTTCGGCGGCTATGCCGCCTGGTGCATCCAGCCAACCGGAATCGCAGCCGAGCCGCCACAAGCAACGCCCTCAGGCGGACGGCCGGGCCCGGCGGCCCCCCAGGGGGCCCCGGTGATGAGGCGGCTTCGCCGCGGTGATCGTTCTCGAGCGAGCCGACCATGGCGCAGGCGCCCGAACGCGATCTGGTGCGGAACGCGCGCGTCCCGGAGTGAACGCGCGCGGCGCCGATGTCTGAGCCGGCTCTCGCGACGCGTGCGCCGAGGGTGCCGGCGATTCTCGGCGCCGCGCCCGCCTCGACCTCCTGCGGCACGCGCGCGGCCTACGACAGCCTGCGGCGCCGAGCATTCCACCTGGTCGGCGAGCCCGCCCTTCGACTCCGCAGCCGCTTCGCGGCTGCTACGCTCAGGGTGAGCGGGCTTCTTCCAGACGGCGTGTGCGCCGCTCACCACCGCTGATGCACGAGCGGCTTGATCTTCTGATCGTAGATGCCCCGGATCGCCTTCATCGTGGGCGCGGAGATGGGCGGCAGATCGGCCGCGGCGACGTTCTCGTCCACCTGGGCCGGGCGCTTCGCGCCGGGGATGGCGCAGGTGACCGCCTCGTGCATCAGGATCCAGCGGAGGGCGAGCTGCGCCATCGTCACGCCCGCCGGCACGAGCGGGCGGAGCTCCTCGACGGCGGCGAGCGCGACGTCGTAGTCGATGCCGGAGAACGTCTCGCCGCGATCGAACGCGGCGCCCTCGCGGTTGAACGAGCGGTGATCATCCGCCGCGAACCGGGTCTGCTTCGTCATCTTCCCGCCGAGGAGCCCCGAGGAGAGCGGCAGGCGCGCGAGGATGCCGACCTTGCGGCGCGCCGCCTCGGCGAGGAACAGGTCGGCCGGACGCTGCCGGAAGACGTTGAAGATGATCTGCACGGACTGGACGCCCGGGTACTCGATCGCCTTGAGCGCCTCCTCGACCCGCTCCACGCTCACGCCGTAGTGGCGGAGCTTGCCCGCCCGTACGAGGTCGTCGAGCACCCCGAACACCTCCGGCCGGTAGTAGACGTCCGTGGGCGGGCAGTGGAGCTGGAGGAGATCGATCGCGTCCGTCTCGAGGTTCTTCAGGCTCCGCTCGACGAAGGCCGTGAGGTTCTCGCGGTTGTAACCGGCGGTGACGTGGGGGTCGAGCCGCCGGCCGGCCTTGGTCGCGACGTAGATCTTCTCCTTCCGCTCCTTGCGCAGCCGCGCCATGAGCCGCTCGCTCCGGCCGTCGCCGTAGACGTCCGCGGTGTCGAAGAAGTTCACGCCCTTCTCGACCGCGCGGTGGAGCGCGGCGAGCGACTCGGCGTCGTCCACGGCGCCCCACGTGCCGCCGATGGCCCAGGCGCCGAAGCTGATGGTGGAGACCTTGAACCCGGTGCGGCCCAGCTCGCGGTGCTGCATCGTCACACCTCGCGGGGAGTGAGTGGTTGCTCTCCCGATACCGCGGCGGCGCGCCGGTGCGAAGGGTGAACTGTCCGGTTCCCCGCCGGGGGCGTGGCACGGACGGGCGGAGTCGGGGGGCGGGCGAGGGGAGGCGTGCCGCGCGGGTTGCGGGCGGGCGCCCGGGGATCACGCGAGCGAGTGGAACACCCGCTGGACGTCGTCGTCCTGCTCGAGGGCGTCCACGAGCTCGAGCACCTCGTGCGCCTTCTCCTCCGGGAGCTCGACCGGCGTCTGCGCGACGTACTCCGACTCCGCGGAGATGAGCGGGAGCTTCCGCTCCTCGATCGCGGCCTGGAGCTGCCCGAAGTTTCCGAACGCGCAGCGGATGACGATCTGGGGCTCGCCCTTCTCGCCCTTGCCCTCGCCGAGCTCCTCGAGGCCGTGGTCGATGAGGTCGAGCTCGAGCGCCTCGAGATCGAGGCCCTGGGGGTTGAGCCGGAACACCCCCATCTTCTGGAACTGGAACGCCACGCTGCCGTTCGTGCCCAGGTTGCCGCCGTGGTCCTTGAAGTGCATCCGCACGTTGGCCACCGTGCGGACCACGTTGTCGGTCGCCGCCTCGACGACCAGCGCGACCCCGTGCGGCCCGTACCCCTCGTACAGGATGGTCTCGAACGCCGCCTGGTCCTGGCCGGCGGCGCGCTTGATGGCCGCCTCGACCTTGTCCTTCGGCATGTTGACCGCGCGCGCGTTCTGGACGGCGCGCCGCAGGGCCGGGTTCGTGTCCGGGTTGGTGCCGCCGGCCTTCACCGCGATGGCGATGTCCTTGCCCACGCGCGTGAACGCCTTCGCCATCTTGTCCCAGCGGGCGAACATCGTGGCCTTGCGCGTCTCGAAGATGCGTCCCATTGAGCTCCTCGCGGCGGGATCGTCGGCCCCGCGGAAACGCCCCGATATCCCAGGAAGCGAGCCGGCGCAAGGTGCATCGCGCCGGGGCAGCGGCTACCATCCGGCCCTCCGGAGGAAGCCACGTGTCGCGCCGCGGATGGATCCTGTTCGCCAGCCTCGCCCTGATCTGGGGCCTGCCGTACATGCTCATCCGCGTCGCGGTGGCCGAGCTCGCTCCGGCGCTCCTCGTCCTCGGGCGCACGGCCATCGGCGCGGGCCTGCTCCTGCCGTTCGTCGTGCGGCGGGGGCACCTCGGCCGCCTCCTCCCGCGGTGGCGCCCGATCCTCGTCTTCACGGTGGTGGAGGTCGCGGTCCCGTGGTTCCTGCTGTCGCACGCGGAGCGGCGCCTCTCCAGCTCGGCGGCCGGCCTCCTGGTGGCCTGCGTGCCGCTGGCCGGCGCGCTCGTCTCCCGGCTCACCGGCCGCGCGGAGGCAGCGCTCGGCGCGCGGGGCCTCGCCGGGCTGTGCCTCGGGCTCGCGGGCGTGGCCGCCCTGGTGGGCCTCGACCTCCGCGCGGGGGACGCGTGGGCGGTCGCGGCGATGATCGTCGTCGTGCTCGGGTACGCCGTGGGTCCGCTGGTCGTGTCCCGGCACCTCGCCGACCTCCCCAGCCTGGAGGTCGTCGCGGTGTCCCTCACGGCCGCCGCGATCCTGTACGCCCCGGCGGCCGTCCTCGCCGCGCCCGCGGCGTTCCCGTCGGGCCGCGTGATCGCCGCCGTCGTCGTGCTCGGGGTCGTGTGCACGGCGGCCGCCTTCGTGATCTTCTTCCAGCTCATCGCCGAGGTGGGGCCCATCCGCGCGACGCTGGTCGCGTACCTGAACCCCGCCGTGGCCGTCGCCGCGGGGGTGCTGGTGCTCGACGAGCCGTTCACGGCGGGGACCGCGGCGGGGTTCGTGCTCATCCTCTCGGGCTCGTACCTCGCGGCGATCCGGCCGCGGCCCGCCGCCTCGGCCTCCCCGGCCGAGCCGCAGTGAGCGGCGCCTTTCGCGTGCCCGGTCGCGCCGTGCGGCCTAGGATCCGGAGACGCACCACGAGAGGAGATCGCCATGGCCGAGACCCCGTCCGCGATGCTGCCCCTGGGCACCCCGCTGCCGTCCTTCCGCCTCCCCGACGCCGTGAGCGGGAAGACGATCGACGCCGCGGAGCTCGCCCGCGGCAGGAGGGGGCTGCTCGTCGCGTTCATCTGCAACCACTGCCCGTACGTGAAGCACATCCAGCGCGAGCTGGTGCGGCTCGCGCACGAGGCGATCGACCGCGGGATCGCGGTGATCGCCGTGAACTCGAACGACGAGGTCGCGTACCCGCAGGACGGTCCGGCCGCGATGAAGGCGCTCGCGGCAGGGGAGGGCTGGCGGTTCCCGTTCGTCTTCGACGCGACGCAGGAGGTGGCCCGCGCCTTCCAGGCGGCGTGCACCCCGGACCTCTTCCTCTTCGACGGGGCGGGGAAGCTCGCGTACCGGGGCCAGTTCGACGACAGCCGGCCGTCGCTGCCGAAGCCGGTCACCGGCGCGTCGCTGCGCGCCGCGATCGACGCCGTCGCCCGCGGGGAGGCGCCGTCGCCCGACCAGCGCGCGAGCGTGGGCTGCAACATCAAGTGGAAGCGGGCCTAGCCCGTGGCGAGCTCGAAGAAGGAGGTGCTGGAGGTCGCGGGGCGGGAGGTCACGGTCTCGAACCCGGACAAGCTCTACTTCCCCGAGGCTGGGATCACGAAGCGGGAGCTGATCCAGTACTACCTCGCCGTCGCGGACGGCGTGCTGCGCGGGGTCCGCGATCGCCCGATGCAGCTCAAGCGCTACGTGGACGGCATCGCCGCGGAGCCGTTCTACCAGAAGCGCGCGCCGACCTCGCGGCCGCCCTGGATCGACGTGGTGGAGCTGCGCTTCCCGTCGGGGCGGTCCGCCGACGAGATCGTCGTCCGCGACGCGGCCCAGCTCGCGTGGGTGGTGAACCTCGGCTGCGTGGATCTCCACCCGCACCCGGTCCGCGCCGGCGACGTCGAGCACCCGGACGAGCTGCGCGTCGATCTGGATCCGGTGCCCGGGGTGGAGTGGGACCAGGTCCGGCAGGTCGCGCTCCTCGCGCGCGAGGTGCTCACCGAGCACGGCCTCGCCGGCTGGCCCAAGACGAGCGGCTCGCGCGGCATCCACGTCTACGCCCGCATCCAGCCGCGCTGGGGCTTCGGCGAGGTCCGCCAGGCCGCGCTCGCCCTCGCCCGCGAGGTGGAGCGCCGCGCCCCCGCCCTCGCCACCAGCAAGTGGTGGAAGGAGGAGCGGCACGGCGTCTTCCTCGACTACAACCAGAACGCGAAGGACCGCACGATCGCCTCCGCGTACTCGGTCCGCCCCCGCCCCGACGCCCGCGTCTCGACGCCGATCACCTGGGACGAGCTCCCCGCGTGCGAGCCGGCCGACTTCACCCTGCGCACCGTCCCGGCGCGCTTCGCGGAGCGCGGCGATCCCGGCGCGGGCATCGACGAGGCCGTCGGATCGCTCGAGCCGCTCCTCGAGCTCGCCGCGAAGCAGAAGCGGGACGGCCAGGGCGACGCGCCGTGGCCGCCGCACTACGCGAAGCAGGAGGACGAGCCGCCGCGGGTGCAGCCGTCGAAGCGGCGATCCTCGCGGTAGGGGCAGCGAGGCCGCTCGTGCTTCGACAGGCTCAGCACGAGCGGACGTTCACGGACCCACCTGGCTTCGCCAGCGCTCGGATCTTCGGGCAGGGTCGCGCGAGCAGAGGTTCCGATCCGTCACGCCCTCGGGCCGCCCGCGCACGAATGGGACCGCTGGCCCTGGGAGTCAGCGCGGCTGGCAGCTCTCGCGGATCACCAGCGAGGCCTCGAGCCGGGGGGATCTGCCCGGGCGTTTGCCGCGGACGAGCGCCATGACGATGCGCGCCGCCTCGGCGCCGAGCGCTTCCGCGGGACTGTGGACGGTGGTGAGGCGCGGTCGGGTGTAGCGGGAGAGGAGGTCGTCGTCGAAGCCGACCACCGAGAGGTCATCGGGCACGGCGAGTCCCCGCTCGTGCAGCGCCTGGAGCGCTCCATACGCGACGACGTCGCTCGTCGCGAACACCGCGGTGGGCCGGCGCCTGCCTGCCAGGATCGCCTGCATCGCGCGGTGACCGCCTGCCTCGGTGAGGTCGGCGACGCGCAGCCAGGCGGCCGGGACCGGCAGCCCGGCGGCGTCCATCGTGGCGCGGAACCCCGCGCGGCGATCCCGGGCTGCAGAGAAGGACGGCGGCGCGTGCAGGATGAGGCCGATCTCGCGGTGGCCGAGATCGAGGAGGTGCCGGACCGCCCCGGCGGCGGCGGCGCGGTTGTCGACGTCGAGCTGGCGGATGTCCCGATCCGGGAGCGTGCCGATCACCACGAGCGGGAACGAGGCGGCCCGCAGCTCGGCGAGCCCCCGGTCTCCACGCCGAGGGTTCATGAACACGATCCCGTCGACCTCGCCGCGCCGCGCGAGCGCGAGGTAGTCGCCCTGGCTGCCCGCGATCGACTGGACGACGAGGCGGAAGCGGTCGTTGTGGAGCGCCGGCGACATCCCCTGGATGACGCGGTGGACGTACGGATCGGCCGAGACGTAGCCGGTGTGCGGGACGAAGAGGCCGATCGTGCGCCGGGTGGCCAGCGCGCGCGCACGCGCCCGGAGGTCGGGCACGTACCCCATCGCGCGCGCCGCGGCCAGGACGCGGGCCTGCGTCGCAGCGGGGATGCTCTTCCCGGCCGTGTGGTTGAGGACGAACGAGACCGTGGTGCGGGAGACCCCCGCCCGCCGGGCCACGTCGAGCGAGGAGACCGGTGGCCGCCGCTGCCCCGTGCGGCGCGTCATCCCTTCACCGCGCCGGCGAGGATGCCCCGCACGAACGAGCGCCGAAGCGCGAAGAAGACGGCGAGCGGGAGGATCATGGAGAGGAAGGCCGCCGCGGTCAGGTACTCCCAGCCGCCGCCGTAGGAGTTCACCATGCTGCTGATCGTCACGGTCATCGGCTGCTCCGCGGGAGACCCTGCCAGGTAGACGAGCGATACGAGTAGATCGTTCCAGACCCACAGGAACTGGAAGACGACGAGCGACGCGATCGCGGGCGCGGACGTGGGCAGCACCAGACGGAAGAAGATCTGCGCGTGCGTCGCTCCGTCCAGCGCCGCCGCCTCCATCATCTCGGCCGGGAGCTCGTCCATGAAGCTCCGCAGGAGGTAGATGGCGAACGGCAGCCCGTACGCCGTGTGCGCGATCCAGACCGCGGCGGTCGTCCCCGCGAGCCCTGCGCCCACGAACACCCGCAGCACGGGGATGAGCGTCACCTGGAGCGGGACCACGAGCAGGCCGATCACGACGAGGAAGAGCGCGTCCCGGCCAGGGAAGCGCATCCACGCGAACGCGTAGGCGGCGAAGGCGGCCACGAGGACGGGCATGAGGGTCGCCGGCACCGCGATGAGCAAGCTGTTCACGAAGCTCCGCGCCAGGTTCGCCTGGGTGAGGACGTGGGCGTAGTTCTCCAGCGTGAACGCGAGGGGCGTCGCGAACGCCGTCCACCAACCGCTCGTCGCGACGCGCGACGCGGGCCGCAGCGACGACACCAGCAAGCCGACCGTCGGGAGGAGCCAGACGAGGCTCACGACCACGAGGGTGGCGTGCACCGCGCCCCGCGAGGTGGCCCGGCCGAGCGCCCCGAGGGACCGGCGTGCGCCGAGGGGAGGGCCTGCGCTCACGCGCGGCGTGCCTTCCGGGTGAACCGCCGGACGTGGAGCCACAGGATCGGCAGGATCGCGAGCAGGAGCAAGGTGGCGAACGCGCTCGCCCGGCCGAAGTCGCCGTAGGTGAACATCTCCTTGTACATGCGGTTCGCCACCACCTCGGTGTCCAGGCTTCCGTTCGTCATCACGTAGACGACGTCGAACACCTTGAGCACGCCGACCACGAGGGTCGTCGCCACCACGGCGACCGTCGGGCGCACGAGGGGGAGGGTGATCCGGAAGAAGACCTGGAGCTCGCTGGCGCCGTCGAGGCGCGCGGCCTCCACCAGCGCCGGCTCGATGCCCCGGATCGCCGCGTGCAGGATGACCATCGCGAACCCGACCCACATCCAGACGAGCACGAACACGAGCGCGGGGTTGTTGAGCGCGCGATCGAAGAGCCACGCCCGCGGCGTGAAGCCGGGGACGACGGCCGTCAACACCGCGTTGACGGTGCCGAGCTGCGCCGCGCCGGAGGGCTGGAACTGGTACATGAACTTCCAGATGACGCCGGCGGCCACGAGCGAGATGGCCATCGGGACGAACAGGGCGGTCTGCACGGCCCACGCGTACCGGACGCGATCGGTGAGGACCGCGACGAGCAGCCCGAGCACGACCGTCACGGTGGGGAAGAGGAGGAGCCAGAGCAGGTTGGTGCGCAGCACCGTGAGCATGCTGCGGGCGGTGAAGATCTCGGCGTACTGCGCGAGGCCCACGAAGCGCGACCCGTCCGCGCTCCGGAGGCTCAGCACGGCGGTGTGCAGGGCAGGGTAGACGAGGAACCCGGCGAGGAGCACCAGCGCCGGCGCCATCCACAGCCATGGTCGCACGCGCGGGCGCCGGCGCGCGGGCAGCCGCTCGACCGCGCGCTCCACGAGGAAGAGGTAGGCACAGAGGGCGAGCGGGACCCCGATCAGCGCCGCTACCCCCCAGAGCGCCCGCGTCCAGTCCACCGCTTCCCCGGCCCGCAGCGCGCGCGCTAGCGCGCGTAGGCCTCCCCGCGGACCGCCTCGAGCTCGGCCAGGATGCGGTCGAGGTCGTCGGGATTGGCGACGAAGCTCACCACGCCGGACCAGAACGCGGCGTTCATCTTGCTCGGCATCATGTCCGAGGCGTCGAACACGGTCCGCTCGGCCGAGGTGAGGATCTGGGCAGCGCTCCTGGCGAGCGCGTTCGGGTAGTCGTCGAGCGAGACGTCGCGGTTGGGCGAGAGGCCGTTCCCCGCCTTCACCCAGTGGCTCTGCGCCTCGGCCGTGGTGAGGTACGCGAGGAAGGCCGCCGCCGCCTTGGTGTCGCGGAACATGCCGACCAGATCGCCCGAGATCTCCGCCGCGTCGGCGTACTCCGGCCGGACGGGCGGCAGGGCGAAGAAGCGGAAGTCCTCGCCCGCCCTCAGCGACGGGTACTGCTTCGTGATGAACCCCTGGATGAACGTCGCCTGGAAGTGGAAGTACGCCCTGGGCGGCGCCTCGAACAACGGGGTGAAGGCGCTGCCGAAGTTGGTCGAGAGCACGTACGGTCGGCCGCCGTAGGTGAGCTTCGGATCCCCGACGATCTGGCCCCAGGTCTCGAACGCCAGCTTCACCTCCGGGGAGGTCCAGGCCAGCCGGCCCTCGTACCAGGCCCTGTACGTCTCGGGGCCGTGCGTCTTGAGGAGGATGTTCTCGAGCCAGTCGGTCCCCACCCAGCCGCTCGCCGCTCCGCTCTCGATCCCGATCGCGAACGGCGTGACGCCCTTGGCCGCGACGCGCTGGGCCTGCCCGAGGAGCTCGCCCAGCGTGGCGGGGCTGGCGCTCAGGCCGGCCGCCGCGAGCGCCCTGGGGTCGTACCACACGAGCCCCTTGAGATCGGCCTTCGGGAAGATGCCCACGAGCTTGCCGTCGACGCTGCCGAGGTCGATCCAGCCCTGCGCGTACGACTTCCGGAGCTTCGCGACGTCGAGCACGCCGCCCAGGTCGACGAGCTTCCCCTGCCGGGCGAGGTCGGCCATCTTGCCAGGGCTGGGCAGGACGGCGAGGTCGGGCGGGTTCCCCGCCGCCACGCGCGTGGTGAGCACGGCGTCGAGGTCGCGCGTCGCCTCGAACTCGACGCGGACGCCGGTCCGCTCCTCGAAGGGCTTCACCATGCGCTGGAAGGTCTCCAGCTCGGCTCCGCCCCAGACGCCCAGGACCGTGACGGTGCCGCCCGTCCGGCCCTTCTTGCAGGCCGGGAGCACGACGAGGGGGGCAAGCAGCGCGGCTGCAAGGATCCAGCTCCTCATGGTCTCCTCCGCGGCCGGGGCGGCCGTGTGTTAGTAACGCATGTGACAAGGCCACAACCGACGCTTGCTTGCAAGGTGAACGCGCGACCATCCGGGGGCGGAGGGTCACGCTCCACCGCCGCGTGGGCCGAGCGTGCGGCACCGCCCCAAGCGGCGCGGGCTTCGCCGCGGCGCGCGTGCGATGGTCGGGCGATGGTCCCTCGCACCAGGGCGCTCGCCGCCGGACTCGCGTTGCTCGTCGCGCTCCCCTCGTCTCCGGTCGCGGCGGAGCCCGCCCCGACCACGCCGCGGCGTGCGCTGCAGGCGTTCCTCGCGGCCGCGCGAGCGGGAGACCACGAGGCGGCGGCCGCGCTCCTCGACCTGCGCGCCGTGCCCGCGGCGCGGCGCGCCGTGGAGGGGCCCCGCCTCGCCCGCCAGATCGCGCAGGTCCTCGAGCGGCACCTCCGGCTCGACTGGGAGGCCATCTCGGACGAGCCCGACGGCGATCCCGCGGACGGCCGCGATGCCGACCTGCTGGGGCACCTCCCGATGGACGGCGGCGCCGTGCCGGTCCGGCTGGTCCGCGACGCGGGCGGGTGGAGGCTCGGGCCTGTCATCGTCGCCGCCGCGCCCGCGCTCCACGCGGCGCTGGGTCCGGGGTGGATCGGCGAGCGCGTGCCGCGGGCGCTCGCCGAGATGGTCTGGCTCGGCGTCCCCGCGTGGCAGTGGGTGGGGCTCGCCGTCGCGCTCGCGCTGGCCCTCCTCGCCGCGCTCGGGCTCGGCGCCCTCGCGCGCCGGCTGGCGCTCCTCCTCGCGCGGCGGACCCGGTTCACCTGGGACGACCACCTGATCGACTCCGCGTCCGGCCCCGCGCGCCTGCTGCTCGGGATCGTCACGTTCGCCGCGGCGCAGCGCGCCTTGCGCCTCGCGCTCGGTCCGCAGGCCGTCCTGGACGGCGGTCTCCGGATCGCCGCCGTCGTGCTCTTCTCCTGGATGGGCCTGCGCGCCATCCGGTTCGGCGCGGCCGTGCTCACCGAGCGGGTCTCGGCCGGTGCGGCGGACGCGGCGGCGCGGTCCCGCCTCACGCAGGTCATGGTGATGCGGCGGATCGCCGACGTGGTGGTGGTGGTCGTGGGGGGCGCCCTCGTCCTGCTCCAGTTCGATCCGCTGCGGGCGGTCGGGACGTCGCTCCTGGCCTCGGCGGGGGTGGCCGGGATCGTGCTCGGGTTCGCCGCGCAGCGTACGCTCGGGACCCTGCTCGCGGGGCTGCAGATCTCGCTGACGCAGCCGGTCCGCGCCGGGGACGTCGTGGTGATCGAGGGCGAGTGGGGGACCGTCGAGGAGATCACGCTCACGTACGTGGTCGTGAAGGTCTGGGATCTCCGCCGCCTGATCATCCCGATCACGCGGATCCTCGAGGCTCCGTTCCAGAACTGGACCCGCGCCGGGGCCGACATCCTGGGCACCGTCTTCCTGTACGCCGACTACGGGCTCCCCGTCGATCGGGTCCGCCGGGAGCTGGAGCAGTTCGTCGCGACGCGACCGGAGTGGGATCGCAAGGTGGTCGGCTTGCAGGTCACGGACGCGACCGAGCGGACGGTGCAGCTCCGGGCGCTCGTCTCGGCGGCGGACTCGAGCCGGGCCTGGGACCTCCGCTGCGCCGTCCGTGAGCACCTCCTCGGTTACGTGCAGCGGCTCGACGACGGCCGCTACCTGCCGCGCACGCGGCTCGACGCGCCCGCGGCCCTGCACCCGATCCCGGCGGGTGACGCGGAGCCTGTACGAGATCGCGACGCCGGTCGTGCGGCCGGATGACCCGCCGCGCAGCCGCGCTCATCCGGGGAGCTCTGCGCCGCCGCTCCCGGAGCGTGGCTCAGCTCATCACCTCGGCCACGATCCTGCGGATCTCCGCCGCGAGCTGCTCGGACTCGACCAGGTGTACGGTGCGCCCCAGCATTGCGAATGCGCGCCGCCGCGCGCCGGCGTGCGAGCGCCGCGCGTACGCGAGGCGGTTCACGACGGAGGCGGCCGTCGCTCGCGACAGGCGCCGCGCGCGGATGAGGTCTCGCAGGCGATACACCTCGCCGTCCGCCAGCCAGGCGAGATCGTCGGCCTCGGACCCGTCGCCGAGGGCGAAGAGCACGCCCTGCGACGGGACCAGCTCCACCAGGCCCGCGTGGCCCGGCATGAGCAGCCCGGCCGCGCTCCCGACCTCGAGCACCTGGCGGATCGCGTCCGAGATGCTCGCGGGAGCCTCGGGCTCCAGCTCTTCGGCGCTGCGGAGGTGATCGTGGTTCATGGTGTCTCCCCGAACGAGGCTCGTCGGTCCTCGAGCGAGCAATTCCGGTGCCGAGCGCGCTCTGCACCTCGGGCGAGTGACGGAGGTCCGCGGCGGCGGCGGGAGAACCGGAGATGTTCCATCCAGGTGCGAGGGCGCGCTCCGGGTGCCCACCTCCGGGGTGATGGCAATTCGCCCGGGGAGGAAGCAGAACGCCACGCCTCCAGCGGCCTCCCCGGACCGAAACACGGACCGTGAATCCTCTCCGGGCGAGCGGCCCGCGACGGCGACGCGCCGGAGGCGAGGCGTACGCCCAGCGCGGCCTTGCGCCGCCCGTGCTTCGACAGGTTCAGCACGAGCGGATGCTCACGGCGCGTGCTGTCCTCGCGGCGCTCGTGCTTCCACGGGCTCGGCGCGCGCAGAGGTTCACGCAGCGTCACGACCCCGCGAAGATCTGCTTGAGCTCGTACGGCGGCGTCACCTCGAGCTGATCGTACCGGCAGTCCGCCGGCGAGCGGTCCGGCCGCCAGCGCACGAACTGGGTGGCGTGCCGGAACCGGTTGCCCTGGAGGTGGTCGTACGCGACCTCGATCACGCGCTCGACGCGGAGCGGCTCCCACGAGAGGTCCTTGCCGCGGTTCCACCGGCTCGACGCGCCGGGGAGCCGCCGGCCCGGGTCCTCGCCCGCCTCCGACCACTCCGCCCAGTCGCGCCACGGGTGGCCCTCCGCCGCGCCCTCGCGCAGCGGCGCGAGCTCCTGGACGAGCTCCCTCCGCCGGACCGTGGTGAACGCGCTGCAGATGCCGACGTGGTGGAGCGTGCCCTCGAGGTCGTGCAGCCCGAGGAGCAGGGAGCCGACCATCGTGCCCTTGCCGTCCTTGTGCCAGCGGAACCCCGCCACCACGCAGTCGGCGGTCCGCGCGTGCTTCACCTTCACCATCGCGCGCACCCCCGGCTGGTAGGGCAGCTCGAGCCGCTTGGCGACGACGCCGTCGAGGCCGGCGCCCTCGAACCGGCGGAACCAGTCCGCCGCCGTCGCGCCGTCGCGCGTCGCCGGGGTGAGGTGGAGCGGGGGCCGCGCGCCCCCGAGGGCGCGCTCGAGGAGGGTCCGCCGCTCGGCGAGCGGCGCCGCCCGCAGGTCGCGGTCGCCGAGCGCGAGCAGATCGAAGAACACGATGCTCGCCGGCTGCTCCTCCGCGAGGAGCCGGACGCGCGAGGCCGCCGGGTGGATCCGGAGCAGCAGGGCCTCGAAGTCGAGCCCCTTCGGCCCCGCCACGACGATCTCCCCGTCGAGCACGCAGCGATCCGGGAGGCCGTGCCGCAGCGGCACGAGGAGCTCCGGGAAGTAGCGGTCGAGGGGCTTCTGCTCGCGCGACTGGAGGTAGACCTCGGGCCCGTCGCGGAAGACCAGCGCCCGGAAGCCGTCCCACTTCGGCTCGAACAGCCAGCCGTCGCCCGCGGGGAGCGACGGGCTGGCCTTGGCGAGCATCGGCGCGATGGGCGGAGGGATCGGGAACGCCATCCCCCCGTCCTAGCCGGCCCTCCGCGCCTCCGCCACCCGCGGACCGCCGGGGATGATCCCGAGCCGCGTGCCGACGCGCTGGAACGCGTCCAGGATCCGGTCGAGGTGCGCCTCGGTGAGGGACGCCGTGAACGTCATGCGGATGAGGCACCCCCCGGCGGGAACGGCGGGCGGGAGGACCACGTTCACGAACAGCCCTTCCTCCGTGAGCGCCTTCCACATCGCGAACGTGCGCTCGAGCGTGCCTGCCACCACCGGGATGATGGGCGTCTCGGAGCCCCCCGTGTCGTAGCCCATGGCCGCGAGCTCGGCCTGCGCCCGGCGCGTGAGCTTCCACAGGTGGCGCCGGCGCTCGGGCTCCTCCTCCAGGATCTCGAGCGCGGTCGAGACCGCCGCGATGACGCCGGCGGGCGGGCTCGCCGCGAAGATGAACGGTCGGTTCTGCCCGCCGTAGCGGAGGTACTCGATCACCTGTCGGTCCGCCACCGCGAAGCCGCCCAGCCCCGGCAGCGACTTGCTGGTGGTGCCGACCACGACGTCCACCTCGTCCTCGAGGTGGAAGTGCTCGGCGGTGCCGCGGCCGGTCCGTCCGAGCACGCCGAGCCCGTGCGCGTCGTCGAGCACCAGGCGGGCGCCGTGCGCGCGGCAGGCGGCGACGATCGCCGGGAGGGGCGCGATGTCGCCCTCCATCGAGTAGACGCCGTCCACGACGACGAGCTTGCCGGCGTCGCCGCACTCCTCCAGGACGCGCTCCAGATCCTTCGTGTCGTTGTGCCGGAACCGGCGGACCTCGGCGGTCGAGAGGCGGCAGCCGTCCAGGATGCTCGCGTGCGCGCGCCGATCGACGATCACGTTGTCGCCGCGGCCCGCGAGCCCGGCGATCACGCCCAGGTTCGCCATGTAGCCCGAGGTGAAGAAGAGGGCCTCGTCGCGCCCGAAGAACCGCGCCAGGCGCACCTCGAGCTGCGCGTGCAGGTCGAGCGTGCCGTTGAGGCAGCGGGATCCGGTCGTGCCGGCGCCCCAGGCGGCCGTGGCCTCGGCCGCGGCCTTCTTCACGCGCGGGTCGTCCGCGAGGCCGAGGTAGTTGTTCGAGCCGAGCATGATGAGCCGCCGGCCCTCCACGACCACCTCCGCGTCGGGCGCCGACTGCAGGACCCGGTAGAACGCATCGAACCCCTCGTCCTTCAGCTGGCGCGCGACGGGCACCTGCGCACACTTCGCGAACACGTCCATCTCGTCCTCCTCCCGGGAGCGTGATGCGTGGGCCGACGGACTCAACCTAGGGTGACCCCCTGACGGAGACGTGTACGGGCGGCGGCGCCGAGGTGTGCAGCGAGGGGAGCCGCGGCCGTCGGGTGGCCGTGATCCCTCCTCCTCCCGCGGCGTGGAGCGCAGAGGACCGGCGCCGAATCGATTCAGTGCAGCGCGTTCGCCGACTGCGCGACCTCGTCGGCGGCGCGGGCGAGCGCCGCGAGGTCCAGCGGCTTGTAGAGCACGGGCTGCGGCTGCGCGTGGAGGAAGCGCTGCGCGCCGTCGGTGACCGCGCCGCCGGTCAGGAACACGATGCGGCGGGCCATGGCCGGGCGCCGCCCCAGGAGCGTGTGGTAGAGCCGCTCGCCGCCGCCGGCGGGCATCATCACGTCGCAGAGGACGAGATCGAAGCGGCCCGCGCTCTCGATCCGCGCGAGCCCCTCGTCCACCCCGGACGCGATCTCCACCTGGTAGCGCGCCTCGAGCAGGCGGCGCGCCGACGTCAGCATGGACGGCTCGTCGTCCACGAGGAGGAGGCGCAGGATCGGCTCGCCCGGCAGGCGGGCGGCCTCGGGGGCGGCGGGCGCGGTCGCCGCCGCCCGGCCGAGCTCGATGACGGCGCGGGTGCCGACCCCGGGCTGGCTCTCCAGCCGCAGGTCGCCGCCCAGGCTCAGCACCAGGCCGCGGGAGACGGCGAGGCCGAGGCCGGTGCCCGTCCCGAAGGGCTTCGTGGTGAAGAACGGCTCGAAGACGCGGCGGAGCACCTCGGGCTCCATGCCCGTGCCGTTGTCCTCGACGACGAGCCGCACGCGGTCGCCGTCCGCCTCGGCCCGCAGCGCCACCCGGCCGTCGGGGCGGTGGTCCGGGATGGCGTGGACCGCGTTCACCACCAGGTTCACCAGCACCTGCACGAGGACGCTCTCCTGGCCGGAGACGTACAGGTCGTCGGGCACGGCGTTCACGAGCGCGACCCGCGTCCCGTGCCGCGTCCGCGCCACCTTGAGCGCCACGTCGGCGAGCGGGCGCGCGGCCACGCCCACGTTGGGCTCGGGCGCGGCGGCGAGCCGGCCCGCGTCGAGGAGCTGCCGGACGATGGTGGAGATGCGCTGCACCGAGCGGAGCGACTCCTGGATCGCGTCGCGGCCGGCGGCGGAGAGGGCGTCGGCCTCGGCCTCGCTCAGGTACTGGAGGTTCGCGCTCACCACGGCCGAGGGGTTGTTCACCTCGTGGGCGACGCCCGCCGCGACCTGGCCGATGGCGGCGAGCTTCTCGGCCCGGTGCAGGGCGTCCTGGGCGCGGCCGAGCTCGGCGGTGCGCTCCGCCACCTCGCCCTCGAGCCGGCAGCGGAGCGCCGCCAGCGCCCGCGCGTCCGCGACGAAGCGCGCCGCGCTCGAGTAGCCGACGGCCGCGATGGGGACGAGGTACGCGAGATCGACGAGGTACGGGCCGCTGTACGCGCCGCTCGCGACGAGCGCGTCGTTGATCCCCATCGCGAGGAGGACGCAGAGCGCCAGCATCTGGAGCCCCGCGTTCGGGACCCCCGCCCGCGCCGCCCGGCGCAGGCGGAGGAGCGGGACCACGAGGATCCCCAGCAGCAGGGCCCAGGTCACGCTGCCCGCCGGGGTCATGACGGCGGTCCGGTAGGTGGCGCGGACGAGCTCGAACTGGTCCGTCCGGACGCCCCCGGGGACCATCGCGGGGGTCGAGAGGCCGACGACCGCGAGCGCGCCGAGCGCGCCGGTGAGGACGCGATCGATCGAGGAGCGCGGGTCGCGCAGGAGGACGCTGCTGTAGCGGAGCCACGCAGCCGCGTGGAGCGCGGCGGCGGCGATCTGCAGGCGCGAGCAGACGACGACGCCGCCGTCGCCGAAGACCGGCGCGGTCGTCGGGACGTTGAGCGCTGCGTAGATGCTGACGCTGAGCGCGACCAGCGAGAACGAGCGCTGGTCCTGCCAGCCCGGCGCGCGCGAGAACATCCATGACAGGATGGCGAAGAAGAGCGCGATCCCGGTCGAGAGCAGCGTGATGCCTGCGGGCAGCGTCATGCGCGTTCCAGCGATGCAGCCCCCCAGCGACCCGCAGGATACCGCCGCGCATGAACGGAGAGTAGAGGAGTGCCGGACCCGCAGCCGATCCGTGCGCGGGCCCGGGCCGGGCGGGACCGGAACTGCGCGTGAAGACAGGGGAATCCCGATGTTCCGGGAGTCTGCTCCGCGACGCCCCGAACGTGGCCCCTCGCCGTCTCCCTGCGCGCGTCCGAGGGCTACGCCTCCCGCAGCTCGGCCTCGGCCTGCAGCCAGTGCTCCCGATCGCGGCCCGGCGGGCGGCCCTCCTGCTCCCACAGCTCGAACGCCCTGCGCGCGACGGCGTCGTGCGACGGCTGGCGCGTGGCGCGCGCGGGCGGCGCGGCCTCGACGCGGCGCTCGGCCTGCGGGCGGGGCGCCGTACGGGTGCTGGGGGCCTCGGTCTTCTTCTTGGCGGTGGCCATGACCCGTACTTAGAGCGAGAGCGGCCGTCGCCGCAAGCGGCGGCCACCTGGCGAACGGTCGCTTGCCTATGGGTGAACCTGGCCGGGCCGGGTACGGCGCGACCGCGCCGTCAGATCACGGTCCCGTCCGGGATCGCTGCGCCCTTCGGCACGATCACGATCCCTTCGCGGATGTAGTAGCCCTGGCCGTCGGCCTCCTGGATGCGGCCCTCGTTCAGGATCCGGACGCCGTTGCCGATGCGCGCGTTCTTGTCCACGATCGCGCCCTGGATGACGCAGTCGCGGCCGATGCCCATGGGCGGCACCCCGCGCGCCTGGGCGCGGTCGATCTCGGCGAGCGACTCGTAGGAGTCCGCGCCGATCACGAGCGAGTCCTTCACGAGCGTGCCCTGGCCGATGCGGCTGCGGATCCCGACGATCGACCGGTCGATCTCGGCGCCCATCAGGATGCATCCCTCCGAGACCAGGGCGGCGTGCAGCGTGCAGCCCTCGATCCGGGTGGCGGGCAGGAACCGCGCCCGGGTGTACACCGGGCGGCTCGCGTCGTGGAAGTCGAACGGCGGGATCGGCGCGGTGAGCGCGAGCCCGGCCTGGTAGTAGGACGCGATGGTCCCGACGTCCTCCCAGTAGCCGCGGAACACGTGGGCCTGGACCTGCGTGGTCCCGATGGCCCGCGGCACGACGTGCCGGCCGAAGTCGACGAGGGACGGATCCGAGACGACCTTCTCGAGGTAGTCGCGCTCGAACAGGTAGATGCCCATCGACGCGAGGAAGCCGCGCCCGTACCC
>JAEYZK010000255.1 GCA_023428085.1 Pseudomonadota bacterium | reverse complement strand
TACGCCAACCGGAACGGCATGAGCTGGACCTACTGGTGCCTCAACCCGAACTCGGGCGACACCAAGGGCCTCTTCCTCGACGACTGGACCACGATCGACACGGTCCGCTACGACGTCATCAAGCCCTTCCTCACGCCGCTCAAGGGCGGCGGCTCCGGCCCGACCTACTACACGCTCAGCGTCCGGAAGGCCGGCGACGGCCTCGGCGCCGTGTCCGGCGGCGGCATCGACTGCGGCGCGGCCTGCAGCGCGAGCCTCGAGTCCGGCACGGTCGTGACCCTGGTGGCGGCCCCGGAGCTCGGGTCCACGTTCGCCGGCTGGAGCGGCGCCTGCACGGGCACCGCCGCCTGCACGGTGACGATGACCACGGCCCGGACCGTCACGGCCACCTTCAACCCGATCATCGCCGAGAACTACACGCTCACGGTCACGAAGACCGGGACGGGGAGCGGCACGGTCACCGGCCCCGGGCTCTCGTGTGGGGCGACCTGCACCGTCAGCTACCCCGCCGGCACCCTCGTGCAGCTCACCGCGGTCGCGTCGCCCGACTCGCGGTTCACGGGCTGGAGCGGCGACTGCGCCGCCGGCAGCGTGGCGATGACGTCGAACAAGGCGTGCATCGCCCAGTTCACGTTCGTGGTGGTCGACAACCCCGTCCTGCTCGTCACGAAGAGCGGCGCCGGCAGCGGCACCGTCACGTCGAACCCCGCCGGGATCCAGTGCGGCGCGAGCTGCTCGGCCACCTACGCGCCGGGGACGCTGGTCACCCTGACGGCGACGCCGGCGGCGGGCGCGACCTTCGGCGGCTGGAGCGGCGCGTGCACGGGCACGGCGAGCTGCGTGGTCACGATGAGCCAGTCCCGCGAGGTCACCGCGGCGTTCGTGACCTGCTGCAGCGCCTACTCGCTGACCGTGACGAAGGCCGGCACGGGCAGCGGCCGGGTCACCTCCAGCCCGCCTGGCATCGACTGCGGCTCGACCTGCGCCGCGTCCTACGGCGCGGGGACGACGGTGACCCTCACCGCGTCGCCGAGCACGAGCGCGACGTTCACGGGCTGGAGCGGCGCCTGCGTCGGCACCGGGCTCTGCGTGGTCTCGATGACCGCGGCGCGGACGGTCACCGCCACGTTCGAGACCGCGTGCCTGGCCTTGCCGCTCACGGTCACGAAGACCGGGACGGGCACGGGCACGGTCACCTCGACCCCCGCCGGGATCAACTGCGGGACGACCTGCTCGGTGACGTTCGCCTGCTCCGGGCCGTCGAGCGTGACCCTGACCGCCACCCCGGCGAGCGGCTCTCGCTTCGCCGGCTGGAGCGGCGCGTGCACCGGCACCGCCTCGACCTGCACGGCGCCGGCGAGCGGCACGGTGACCGCGGCCTTCGAGCCCGTCACCACGACGCCGTGCGCGAACCCGATCGACTTCACGCACAACACCAACAACTTCAACACCACCGGCGCGGTCTGCTACCGGACCAGCCAGCGCGTGAACGGCTGGGGCTGCGCGAACTTCGCCGGCCGGACGATCAGCGTGAACGGCGCGGCGACGACGTGCGGGGCGGGCCCCTTCCCGCTCGCGCAGTCCGACGGCTACACGTACTTCTCCGCGACGGCGGGCAGCTACCCGTGGGCCAGCATCTACATCTGGTAGCCTGACCCCGCGCGGAAGCGGTGTACGGCCCCGGTCCAGCGCGCGCTGGGCCGGGGCCTTCGTCTTGCGGCCCGCTAGCGCCCGAGCACCTTCGCCTTGAGCCCCTCGTACTCGGCCACGACCGCCGGCGGCACGTTCCGCCCCTTCAGATACCGGTCCGTCGCCTCGATGAACTCCGCCTGGCGCCCCGTCTCGGCGTAGCACCGCAGGAGCCCCAGCACCGCCCGGTTCTGGTGGGACGGCCAGCGCCGGAGCGACTCGCGGAAGCTCCCCACCGCCTCGTCCACGCGGCCCGCGTCGAGGTGGGCGCGGCCGCGCGCGTAGGCCGGGAGCGATCGCTCCGGCTTCGTGGCGGTCTCGTCGAGGGTCGCCTCGGCGCGATCCGCGTACGCGAGCAGCGCGGCCTGGTCGAGGCCCGCGTCCGGGATCGTGAGCAGGTCGAGCACGCCGAGCAGCCCCTGGCGCGTCTGCGCCAGCCGCTCGTACGCCTCGGCCATGCCCTCGCCGGCGAACCGCTCGGGGAGGTGCGTCCGGTAGAAGGTGAGCGCCTTGGCGAGCCGCCGGCGGAGCTGGTCGCGCCGGTAGACGGTCCAGGCGTCGCGCGAGGGCTCGGCCTCCATGCGCGCGACGAACGCCAGCGCCGGCGGGGAGAGCTCGAAGAAGAGCTGCCCCGCCCCGACGTCCTCGCGCACCTTGGTGACGAGGCCGCCGTCCTGGAGCGAGAAGCCCTCCGGCGCGCTGTCCACGAAGTAGACGGGCCGCGGCGTGCCGCGGATGAAGAGGCCGAGCCGGCGCTGGCGCTCGGCGAACGAGGCGGAGAACTCGTACAGCCGGTTCTCGAACAGGAGCCCCTGGTCGTTGTAGAGCGTCACGTCGGGCCGCTCGCCCTCGGCGAGGCGCGCGTAGGCGATGGGGAACGTGTCCATGTCCCCGTGCAGGAAGAGCGTCGCGCCGGGCTCGACCGACGCCAGGACGGCGCTCGCGTAGTCGCGGGCGAAGGTGTCGCCGGCGCGCTGATTGCCGCGCACGTGCACCGCGAGCGTGAGGCCGACGAGCGCCGCCCAGCCCGCGACCCGCGCCGCCTTCCACGGCACGCGGGCGAGCAGGAGCCGCCCTCCGAGCACGGCCCAGATCGCCAGGATGCCGTAGGGCACCAGGGGATAGACCCGGAGGACCGACTGGAACAGGACGTCGTAGTCGAACGCGAGCAGGAAGAGGAGGACGAAGCTCGAGCCGAGGAACCCGGCGAGGAGCGCCAGGGCGGCGCTGCGCGGGAGCCACCGCCACTGGACCGCGAACCCGACCGCGGCGAGCGCCGCGCCGACGGGCGTGAGCTGCCGGACGCACTCCCGCGCGAGGAAGCCGAGGAACGCGAGGCGGTCCGCGCCGGTGGCCGTCTCGCTCACGTCCACCTCGCCGAACCCCTTCCGGAGGAAGAAGAACGCGAACTCCCTGGCGCTGCGGAGCGGGCCGTAGAAGTTGATCTCGGGCGCCTGGTGCGAGCGGAGCACGAGGAGCGCGTACGGGATCGCCGCGCACGCGAGCGCGGTCGCGGCGAGCCCCGGGAGCAGCCGCAGCACCTCCCGCCGGCGCGGCACGAGGAGCAGCGCGAGGCACGGCGTCGAGAGCCCGAGGAGCGGCCAGTGGTTCGCGAGCCCCAGGCCGTAGCACGCCGCGAGGAGGTAGGCCGTCCGCGGCCGCCAGCAGGCGCCGAGCTGCAGCGCGAGGGACACGGCGGCGAAGAAGAGGAGCGTGTGGAGCGTGTAGACCTCGGCGATGATCGCCTGCGACCAGAACGCCGCCGACACGCCGAGGAGGAGCGCACCCGCCCAGGAGGCGAGCCGGTCCTGGAAGAGCTGCTGCAGGACGAGCCAGAGCACGGCGCACGTGGCGGCGCCGCAGACGGCCGAGACGAGGTGGACGCGGTAGGCGAGCGAGCCGAGCGGGAGCAGCGACGCGAGCTTGCCCAGGAGGACGAAGAGCGGGTAGCCCGGCGGCTGCGGCAGCCCGAGGCTCCGGGCGGCGAGGATGAAGAGGCCGTCGTCCTCGAACGCGACCGTGCGCGGGGCGGTGGCGGCGTACAGCGCCAGGAGCACGGCGAACACGCCGAGCGCGTGGGGCCAGACGCGGCGGAGGTCGAGCGGCTCCGTGACCGCGGCGGCGTCGAGGTCGCGGAGAGAGCGCGGGGCAGGGCGCTCGCCCGGGTCGTCGCGGCGCGGCGCGGTCCTGGCTCGGGTGCGGTGCTTGGGCATGGCGGGTCCTGTTCCAGGGGAGACCGGCATTCTGCCATCCCCGCGGCCGCCTCGATCCGGAGAGTGCCGTACCCGTCCCCGTTCCCGCCCCCGTCGACGCACCCGCTCCCGGTCCCGCACCCGGCCTCTCTCCCGCGAGCCGTCCACGCCATTGCGCCGCCCTCCCCCTCCGAGCACAATCCCCCCGTGCCCGATCACGTGTCCGTTGGCCTCCTCCCCGACCTCGGGCTCCGCGTCGTGTTCGCGCGCGTCGGGGACACTGCCCGGGCGAGCCGGGCCCTGCACGGCCTCGCCCAGACGAGCGCCTACCTGTTCGCCCAGGCGCTCGCCGCGGCAGCGCTGTTCGGCGCCACCCAGCGCGCGGGCGGGCGCGCGAACCTCCAGATCGTGTGCGACGGCCCGCTCCGCGGGCTCCTCGTGGACGCCGAGCCCGACGGCGCGCTGCGCGGCTACGTGCGGGTGCCGGGGGTGCACTTCGCAGGGGACCCGGAGCGCGCGGCGCGCGCCGCGCTGGGCGGCCAGGGGCACCTCGCCGTGCGCCTCGACCCCGGCGACGGCACGCACCAGCGGAGCCTCCTCGATCTCCGCGCGCGGTCGCTGCCCGAGGACCTGCGCCGCTGGTTCGCGACGAGCCACGTCGCGGCGGCGGCCGCCGACGTCGCCGTGGTCCCGCGC
>JAEYZK010000202.1 GCA_023428085.1 Pseudomonadota bacterium | reverse complement strand
GTCCTGGGGGCCGGCGCGTTCCTGCTCGGCGCGCTCGCGGCGGCGCAGGGCGACCGGGCTGCGATCCTGCTCGCGCTCCTCGCGGCCGCGTGCGCGGGCGGGGCGTTCCGGCGGCTGGCGCCGCTGTGGCGGGAGCCGTGAGGCGCAGAGAGGGCGGCGGGCAGGGGCCCACCGCCCTCTCCTTCAGCAGGGGTCACGCCCGCGGCGCGATCACCACGCGTAGATCCCGGCCCACGGGTAGATGCCCGCGGTCGCCGAGAAGTAGTAGTACCCGTCCGACCACCTGGCCGGCAACGGCATCCGGCCGCAGGTGACGACGGTGTTGTTCACGCTGAGCGTCCGGCCGTCCAGGTTGTAGCAGCCCCAGCCGTTGATGGTCTGGGCGGTGCGGTAGCAGACGGCGCCGGTGGTGTTGAAGTTGCTCGTGTTCCCGGTGAACGTGATCGCGTTCGCGCACGGCGCGGTCCCGCCGCTCGTGTCGAACGTGGCCGTGACCGTGCGGCTCGCGGTCATCGAGACGGTGCAGGTGGCGCCGCTCACGCTCGCGCAGCCGGACCAGCTCGCGAAGGCCGACCCGCTCGCGGCCGTCGCCGTCAGGGTGACGGTGGTGCCGCTCGCGAAGGCCGCCGCGCAGGTGGGGCCGCAGTCGATGCTCGAGCCGGTGACGGTGCCGCCGCCGGTCCCCGCCTTCAGGACCGTCAGCGCGTACGCCGAGGGGGCGCTGTTGAAGGTCGCGGTCACCGTCCGGTGCGCGGTCATCGACAGGACACAGGTCGCGCTCGTGCTGACGCACGCGCCGCTCCAGCCGGCGAAGCTCGAGCCGCTCGCGGCGGCCGCGCTGAGCGTCACCGTGGTGCCGCTCGCGTACGAGGCGGAGCACGAGGTGCCGCAGGCGATGCCGCCGGTGCTCGAGGTGACCGTCCCGGCGCCGATCCCTGCCTTGGCGACCGTCACGGCGTAGTACGTGCCGACCGCGTCGAACGTGGCGGTGACGGACCGGGCGGCGGTCATCGACACGACGCAGGTGGCCGACGAGCCGGCGCACGCGCCGCTCCAGCCGGTGAAGCTCGAGCCGCTCGCCGCCGTCGCGGTCAGCGTCACGCTCGTGCCGCTCGGGTAGCTCGCGGTGCACGCCGTGCCGCAGCTGATGCCGCCGGTGCTCGAGGTGACGGTGCCGCCGCCGGTCCCGGCCCGGGCCACCGTCAGGCCGTAGCTCGTCCCGGTGCCGAAGATCGTGGCCTCCCGCGCGGTGGCGACGATGCCGTTCGGACCGTTGAGGATCCGCTGCCCCCAGGGGCTCAGGTTGTTCCGGTCCCAGTTGACCACCATGTCGAGGTACGGGTCGTTGTTCCCGCACCAGGACCAGCCGATGTAGCCCATGCTCCGCGCCTCGGCCTCGGACAGGACGGTGTCGTGGTCCACGTTGGAGCCGTTGTTGTTGCGGTACCCGAACTCGCCGATGACGAGCGGCAGGCCGGCGCTCCGGAAGGTGTCGAGGTAGCTCGTGATCGCGGTCGGCGTGTTGAAGACGCCGTACATGTGGATCGAGAACACCAGGTTCTGGTCGGGGTCGCTCGCCCAGATGGTCTGCGCGCTGTCCCGCATCACGTACTGCCAGTCCTGGCCCCAGTTCGGCGCGTCGATCATGATGAGGTGCTGGAAGCCGAGGCTCCGCAGGCGGCGGATGGCGCTCGTCGTGGCGCTGATCCACTGGGCGGCGTTGGTGTTGCCGATCGGCTCGTTGCCGGGGTTGATGATGACGTAGTCCTCCTGCCCGGCGAGCACGCCCTGGAGCGTGGCGAAGTAGTCGACGGCCGCGTCGAGCGAGATGGCGGCGCCGTCCTCGCCGTAGCCGGTCGTGTCGTGGTTCTCGAGCACGCAGATCATCCGGTTCGCCTTGCAGAGGCTCACGACGTTGGCGACGTCGGCAGGGCCGTTGGTCGTGCCCCAGCGGCCGCTGGACAGCACCACGCGGATGACGTTCGAGCCGTACGACTTGATGTCCGCGAACGCGCTGGTGCGGCTCGTGAACCAGGCGTGGCCGTGGTTCACGCCGCGCATGACGAAGGTGGAGCCGTTCCCTTCGACGACGCGGGTGCCGCTGACGTGGAGGCCCTGCGCGGCGGCGGGCTCGGCGAGGGCGATCGCGGAGGCGATCGCGGACACCAGGAGGGCGCGCGGGGCGAGCCCCGGGCGGCGGTGTGACGACGTTGTCATCGGACGAGTCTCCGTACACGGGTGTGAGGCGGACGATGAAGCGGCCACGAGCGATCCGGGGAGGCCTTGCTGGCTGGACGGGCGACTATAGCGGCTGCGGCCGCCCTGCCCGCGCTCCCCGTTGGGCCGTTGCGCCCGGTGCGGCGGGCGAGCGACAACGTTTTCCCCGGGGCGGCGCGGGCGTCGCCTCGCTTGACGCGGACGCCCGCGTGGGCTTTCGTCCGGGGATGCCGAGCTCCGGGCCGCCCCGCGTCTCCCCGAAGCGCGCCCGCCCCACGATGGTGGACGTCGCCCGGAAGGCCGGCGTGAGCCTCAAGACCGTGTCGCGCGTGGTGAACGAGGAGCCCGCGGTCCACCCCGAGACCCTGCGGGCGGTCCAGGCGGCCATCGCGGCCCTGGGCTTCCGCCGGAACGACAGCGCGTCCGCGCTCCGGCGCGGGACGAGCACGCAGAGCCTCGGCCTCCTGCTCGAGAACGTGTCGGACCCGTTCTACTCGGTGCTGACGGGGGCGGTGGAGGAGGTCGCGCTGCGCCACGACTTCCTCGTCTTCACCGGCTCCTCCGACGAGGACGCCGCCCGGGAGCGGCGGCTCGCGCTGGCGTTCTGCGCGCGGCGCGTCGACGGGCTCATCGTCGTCCCCACCCCCGACGATCACGGCTACCTCGCCCCCGAGGTGCGGGCCGGGATCCACGTCGTGTTCGCCGATCGGCCCGGGGCGGGCCTCACCGCCGACGTGGTGCTCGTGGACAACGCCGGCGGGACCCGGGCCGCCGTCGAGCACCTCGCCGCCCACGGCCACAAGCGGATCGCGTACATCGGCGACGACCAGCGCATCTACACCGCGACCGAGCGGCTGCGCGGGTACCGCGAGGCGATGCGGCGGCTCGGGCTCCCGCTGGACGAGGCGCTCATCTCGACGCGCACGCCCACCGAGGACTCGATCCGCGCGGCGCTGGCGCGGTTCGCCGCGCAGCGCCGGCCGCCGACCGCGGTCCTCACCGGCAACAACCGCACCACCGTCCTCGTGCTCCGGTTCTTCGCCGCCTCGCCCGCGGCCCGTCCGGCGCTCGTGGGGTTCGACGACTTCGAGCTCGCGGAGGCGCTCGTCCCGGCGGTGACGGTGATCGCCCAGGATCCCGCCGCCCTCGGGGCGCGGTCGGCGGAGCTCCTGTTCTCGCGGCTCGCCGGCGACCGCCGCCCGCCGCAGCGCGTGGTCCTCCCCGTGCGGCTCGTGGCGCGCGGCTCGGGCGAGCTGCGGCCGTAGGGGCGCGGCGCATCCCGGCGCGCCGCCGCGCCCGGCGGGGCGTCGGCGCCGTCCCGCTTCGAGCGTCCGGAGCGGGGTGGTACTCTCCGCGGGCGCCCGCGACGGGTGCTGCCCGAAAGCCGAGGCCTCTCCCCGTGGACATCACCCGCGCCGTCATCACCGCAGCCGGCGAGTCGCAACGCACGCTCCCGCTCCAGACGCTCGTCGATCAGGACGGCGAGACCAAGACCGCCCTGCGGATCATCATCGAGGAGGCGCTCGCGGCGAAGGTCGAGGAGATCTGCGTCGTGGTCGCGCCGGGCGACGAGGGCGCCTACGCCAAGGCCGCGGGCCCGCACGCGAAGCGGCTCCGCTTCGTCGCGCAGGAGCGCCCCGCGGGGTACGGGCACGCGGTCCACTGCGCGCGGGAGTTCACGGAAGGTGCACCCTTCCTCCTCCTCGTCGGCGATCACCTGTACGTCAGCGGGAGCGAGCAGCGCTGTGCGCAGCAGCTCGTCGAGGCGGCCCGGGCGGAGCGGTGCGCGGTCTCGGCGGTCCAGCCCACCCACGAGAGCAAGCTCCCCTTCTACGGCGCCGTCGGCGGGCAGCGCGTCGCGAACCGGAAGGGCCTCTACGAGGTCTCGGAGGTCATCGAGAAGCCGACGCCGACGGAGGCGGAGCAGAAGCTCCTCGTGCCGGGGCTCCGCGCGGGCCACTACCTCTGCTTCTTCGGGATGCACGTCCTCACGCCGCTCGCGATGGAGCTCCTGGGCGAGGCCCTCCGGGAGGCCGACGGCACGGAGCGCGTCCCGCTGACCCCCTCGCTCGCGCGGCTCGCAGCGCGCGAGCGGTACCTCGCGCACGAGCTGCGGGGCACCCGCTACGACGTCGGCCTCACCTACGGCCTCCTCTCGGCCCAGCTCGCGCTCGCCCTGTCCGGCCGCGATCGCGACGAGGTCCTCTCCACGCTGGTCGAGCTCCTGGCGGCGCGCGTTCGATGACGACCGCCCTCGTCGAGCTCATCCGGGCCTCCGACCCGGCCCAGCGGAACCGCTCCCTCGACGCGGCCTGCGGCGCGCTCCCGCTCCCGGCGCTGCTCGCCGCCTGCGGCGCGCTCGACGCCTTCCGGCGCCGGAGCGAGAACCTCTACGACCGCGTCCGCGCGCTCCTCTTCCTGCACGCCCTGCACCGCTTCCACCTGCCGGCCCGGCTCGCCGCCGAGGGGCCGGGCGCGGCCGCGCGCGGGCTCATCCCGTTCCGCGGGTTCGAGCACCTCCTCGCCCGCCGGTTCGAGGAGGCCATCGACGCCTTCCTCGCCGTCCAGGCCGCGGAGGGGCCGACCGACGGGATCTCGAGCGCGCTCGCCACGGCGTACCAGCGGCTCGCGTTCCAGACGCTCGCCGACCAGGTCCGCCGGTCGGTCCGCTCGGTGCGGGGGAACCAGTGGATGTTCCGCGTCGGCCACCCCGCGGACCACCCGCTGCGCCTCCGCCCCGAGCTCCTCGTGAAGAGCGCCGACGGGACCTACCCGGTCCTCCGCGAGCGCACGCCGGTCCGGATGGACCTGACGCACTGCGGGTGGAGCGACATCTTCTTCCTGGGGATGGACTACCCCGAGGGCGCGAAGGTCCTGAACGTCTCCGTGGACCTCGGCGTCCACGGCCGCGATCGGGCGCCGCGGCCGCCGGTCGAGGCCTGGCTGCGCGTCATCGAGGAGCCGGTGCTGCGGCTCGCGAGCGTCGATCTCGGGGCGACCGCGGACGTCTCGAGCCTCGCCGACGTGTTCGACTTCGCGAAGGACCACCTGGGCCTCCTCAAGGCGGCGGTCATCGCCGCCGGCGTCGTCCCGCCCGGCGTCGAGGGCTCGGGCCAGAGCCTCGCGGACCTCCTCGCGCGCGTCGTCGGCCCGGGCCGCGGGCTCGAGCTCGTGAGCGCGGTGAACGACATCCCCAAGGGCTCGCGCCTGGCGGTCTCGACGACGCTCCTCGCGGCGCTCGTCTCGGCCTGCATGCGGGCGACCGGCCAGGCGCGCGCGCTCGAGGGCGGGCTCGTCGAGGACGAGCGGCGGCTCGTGCTCGCGCGCGCCCTCCTGGGCGAGTGGCTCGGCGGGTCCGGCGGCGGCTGGCAGGACTCGGGCGGCGTCTGGCCCGGACTGAAGCTCATCACCGGCGTGCGCGCCGGCGCGGACGACCCGGAGCACGGCGTCTCGCGCGGGCGGCTCCTCCCCTCCCACCGGATCCTGGGGGCGGACGAGGCCTCCGCGGAGACGCGGCGCCGCCTGCAGGACAGCCTCGTCCTCGTGCACGGCGGCATGGCGCAGAACGTCGGCCCCATCCTCGAGATGGTGACCGAGAAGTACCTCCTCCGCTCCGAGGCGGAGTGGGCCGCGCGCGCCGAGATGATGGGCATCCTCGACGAGCTCCTCGGGGCGCTGCGGCGCGGCGACGTGCGCGCGCTCGGCGGCGCGCTCACCCGCAACTTCGAGGGTCCGCTCCAGACGATCATCCCGTGGGCGAGCAACGCGTACACGGAGACGCTGATCGCGCGCGCCCGCGAGGCGTTCGGCCCCGACTACTGGGGCTTCTGGATGCTCGGCGGCATGTCCGGCGGCGGCATGGGGTTCATCTTCGCCCCGGAGCGCAAGGTCGAGGCGCAGGCGCGGATGCAGGAGATCATGTCGCGCACCGCCGGCGAGCTCCGGAGCGCGCTCCCGTTCTCGATGGAGCCGGTGGTCTACGACTTCGCGATCGACGAGCGCGGGACCTGGGCCGACGTGCTCCGCGGCGGGGACGCCCTCCTGCCGGCCGGCTACTACGCGCTCACGGTGCCGACGCTCATCCGCCGCGATCGCCACGCCCTGCCCGCGCCGCGCCGCGCAGAGCTCGACAAGTTCGGCGCCGCCTGCCGGACGCGGCCGGAGCTGGGCGGCATGGTCCAGGCGCTCTTCGACGCGCTCCTGCCCCGGAGCCGCGGCGACGCCGCCGGGGAGCGCTCCCTCGCGGAGCTCCTCGAGGAGCACGGCTTCGACCGCGCCCAGCACGAGCAGATCCGCGCCGACCTGCGCGAGGGCCGGATCGGCCTCGCCCAGAACCGCCTCCCGGTGAGCACCGTCCTCGAGGACGTCCGGGCCGAGGAGGTGCCGCGCTGGGAGGCCCTCGCCGGCGACCGCGCGCTCCGCGCCGCCGGGCTCGAGGCGCTCCGCGGCGGCGAGGTCGCGGTGGTGACGCTCGCCGCCGGCGCGGGGAGCCGCTGGACGCAGGGCGCGGGCGTCGTGAAGGCGCTCCACCCGTACTGCCGCCTCTCCGGCCGCCACCGGACCTTCGTCGAGACGCACCTCGCCAAGTCGCGCCGCGTCGCGCGCGAGGCGGGCGCCGCGCTCCCGCACGTCTTCACCACGAGCTACCTCACCCACGATCCGACCGCCGCGTTCCTCGCGCGCGTGCGGCGCTACGGCTACGAGGGCCCGCTCCACCTCTCGCCCGGGCGCGCGGTCGGGCTCCGGCTCGTCCCCACCGAACGCGACCTCCGGTTCGCGTGGGAGGAGACCGCGCAGCAGGTCCTCGACGAGCAGCAGCAGAAGGTGCGCGACAGCCTGCGGGCGGCGCTCATCGGCTGGACGCGCGCGACGGGCGAGGCCAGCGACTACACCGACAACGTCCCGCTCCAGTGCCTCCACCCGGTGGGCCACTGGTACGAGGTGCCGAACCTCCTGCGGAACGGCGTCCTGGCGCGCCTCCTGGCCGAGCGGCCCCGGCTCCGCACGCTCGTGCTGCACAACGTGGACACGGTGGGG
The DNA here is from genome assembly GCA_023428085.1 of Pseudomonadota bacterium. Classification (GTDB taxonomy): domain Bacteria; phylum Myxococcota; class Myxococcia; order Myxococcales; family Anaeromyxobacteraceae; genus Anaeromyxobacter. The sequence goes on along the minus strand of JAEYZK010000202.1, from coordinate 8,384 downwards.
GCCGACGTCGATCCGGCGGTCCTCGGCCACCACCGCGCGAGCGGCGCGTGCCTCACCTTCGAGGTCGTGCGGCGCCGCATCGAGGACCGCGGCGGCGGCCTCGCGCGCGTCAACGGGCGGCTGCGGCTCGTCGAGGGGCTCGCGATGCCGCGCGAGGAGGACGAGTTCCGCCTCTCGTTCTACAACTCGAACACCTGCTGGATCGACCTCGATCGGCTGCTCGCGGTGTTCGGCCTCTCGCGCGCCGACGTCGCCGCGGGCGACGCGGCGAAGATCCAGGCGGCCGTCCGCGGCGTCGCCGCGCGCATGCCGACCTACGTCACGCTCAAGGACGTGAAGAAGCGGTGGGGCCACGGGCAGGAGGACGTCTTCCCGGTCACCCAGTTCGAGAAGCTCTGGGTGGACATGACGATGCTCGCCGAGGTGGAGACGAGCTACGTCGCGGTCCCGCGCCGCCGCGGGCAGCAGCTCAAGGACCAGGCGCAGCTCGACGGCTGGCTCCGCGACGGCTCGGCCGCGTGGGTGGACGGACTCTGCGCGTGGGAGTGACGGCCGCGGCGAGGGCGCCGCCGCGACTCCCCCGGGCCGGGCAGACCCCGAGGCGCACGGCACCCATCGCGCGGGGGGTCCGGGCCGGCGCGTCGAGCCGCGCTCCCGGCGCGCCGATCGGCGGGATGCCTGCCGTTTCCGGGTGGGTCAGGGACGCGCCGCGCGTGGCGCGCCGGGCGCAGGACGGTTGGCATGGAACACGCTCGGAAGGGTCGCGAGGGCGCGACCCGAGGGAGAGCCATGTTCACCGACACCACCATCAAGACGCGCCTCCTCGCCGGGTGCCTGCTCCTCGCGCTCCTGTCGGCGCTCGTGGGAGCGGTGGGGTTCGCGGCGACGCGCGAGACCAGCTCCAACGCGGGCGTCCTGCTCTGGTCCACCCTGGTCGCCGCGCTCGCCGGCGCCGTGGCCCTCGCGCTCGTCCTCGCCCGGTCGATCGCCCGGTCGGTGGCGGTCCTCGTCGCCCAGGCCCGGGAGCTCCGGGAGGCGGTGGCCTCGGGCCGCCTCTCGCAGCGCGGCGACCCGTCCCGGGTCAGCCCCGAGCTCCGCCCCATCATCGAGGGCATCAACGAGACGATGGACGCGTACGGGCGGCCGATCGCCCTCACCGCGGAGTACGTCACCCGGATCGCGAACGGCGACCTGCCCCCGCCGATCGCGGAGCGGTACGCGGGCGACTTCGACGCGATCACGGCGTCGCTCAACCGGTGCATCGGGGCGCTCACGACGCTCACGGGCGCGATCGACGGCATGAGCCGGGCGCAGCTCGCGGGCGACATCGAGGCGGTCGTGGACGAGGCGCCCTTCGAGGGGGCCTTCCGCGCGCTCGCGAAGGGCGTCAACGACAACACGCAGATGCACGTGCGGACGATCCTCGAGGAGCTCGACATCCTCCGCGCGTACGGCGAGGGCGACTTCCGCAAGGAGATGCGGGTCCTGCCGGGCAAGCAGATCGTGATGACGACCGTCGTCAACGCGGTCCGCGCGAACCTCATGACGGCCGCGGGCGAGGTGCGGGCGCTCAGCGCGGCCGCGCTCGCGGGCGAGCTCTCGGCGCGCGCGGACACCTCGCGGCTGCGCGGGGAGTGGAGGGCGATGGTCGAGGGCGTCAACGCGACCATCGAGGCGATCGTCGGGCCGTTCCGGGCCGTCGCCGACGCCATGGAGCGGATCTCGCACGGCGAGATCCCGCCGCGGCGGACCGAGGTCGTCCGCGGCGAGATCGTGGCGATGCAGGCGAGCGTCAACCGCGCCCTCGCGTCCCTCTCCGCGCTCGTCGCGGACACCGAGCGGCTCGCGCAGGCGGCGGTCGCGGGGGAGCTCGCGGTCCGGGCCGAGGCGGATCGGCACGAGGGCGCCTTCCGGAGCGTCGTCGAGGGCGTCAACCGCGCCCTCGACGCGGTGACCGCGCCGGTGACCGACGCCTCCCGGGTCCTGGAGGCGATCTCCGCCCGCGATCTCCGCGCGCGCGTGACGGCGCGGTACGAGGGCGATCACGCCCGGATCGCCGCGGCGGTGGACACCACCGCCGCCGCGCTCCACGACGCCCTGGCGCAGGTCGCGGAGGTGGTGGGGCAGGTCTCGTCGGCGGCCACGCAGATCGCCTCCTCCTCGCAGGCGGTCGCGTCCGGCGCCTCCGAGCAGGCGGGCGCGCTCGAGGAGACGACCACCTCGCTCGACGCGGTCGGCGGGATGACGAAGCAGACCGCCGACGCCGCCCAGCAGGCGGACCGGCTGGCGCAGGCGGCGCGGGCGGCCGCGGGCGACGGCGCGACGGCGGTGACGGAGATGGAAGGGGCGATGTCGCGGATCAAGGCGAGCAGCGAGGGGACCTCGCAGATCATCCGGGACATCAACGACATCGCCTTCCAGACCAACCTGCTCGCGCTCAACGCGGCGGTCGAGGCCGCCCGGGCCGGCGAGGCGGGGCGCGGCTTCGCGGTCGTCGCGGAGGAGGTGCGTTCGCTCGCCCTCCGCGCGAAGGAGGCCGCGACCAAGACCGAGGCGCTGATCCGCCAGTCGGTGCAGGAGGCGAACGGCGGCGAGGCGAGCGCGCGGCGCGTCGCCGCGAAGCTGGGCGAGATCGCCGACGGCGTCGCCCGCGTCTCGGACCTCGTCGCCGAGATCGCCGCCGCGGCGCGCGAACAGTCCTCGGCCATCGAGCAGGTGAGCCGCGCGGTGGAGGAGATGGACAAGGTCACCCAGCAGAACGCGGCGAGCGCGGAGGAGTCGTCGTCGGCCGCGAGCGAGCTCTCCGGCCAGGCCGAGGAGCTCGCGGCGATGGTCGGCACCTTCCGGCTGGAGGCGCGGAGCGGGCGCCCCGCGGCGGGGGCGCGCGCGCGGGCGCTCCCCGCGGTCCCCGCGCAGCCGCCGCGCGCGGCGGAGGCGGACGCCGCCGCGCGGCGGAACGGCAAGGCGCGGGCGGACGAGCTGTTCCCGATGGACGGCCCGGCGGCGCTCGAGGACTTCTGATCGAACGGGGGCTGCCCCCCACCCCGGGCGCGCGGGCCGCCGGGCGCGTGCGTCAGGCCTTGAGCCCCAGGCGCCGCGCGAGGTGGTGCAGGTTGGAGCGGTGCACCCCGAGCTCGCGGGCCGCGGCGGCCCAGTTCCCGCCGTTCGCGGCGACGGCCTGCTCGATGAGCGTCCGCTGGTGGAGGTCGAGCGCCTCGCGGAGCGGGAGCGCCGGGCGGGGCGCCGGGTCCGGGTCGGCGGGCGGCACCTCGATGGGCGCGGCCGCGCGCGCTGCGGGCTCGAGGCCGAGGTGCCGCTCCTCCACGACCACCGCCGCGCCGGCGCGGCCGCCCGCCTGCGCGTGGAGGACGGCGCGGTTGAGGAGGTTCTCGAGCTCGCGCACGTTGCCGGGCCAGTCCGCGGCGGTGAGCGCGCGGCGGGCGGCCTCCGTGAGCCGGACCGGGCCGAGGCCGAGCCGGCGGCGGAGCAGGTCGAGGAAGTAGCCGGCGAGGAGCGGGATGTCGCCGCGCCGCTCCCGGAGCGGCGGGACGTGGATGGGGTAGCCGGCGAGCCGGTGGAACAGATCGGAGCGGAAGCGGCCCGCCTCGACCTCGCGCGCCAGATCGCGGTTCGTGGCGGCGACGATCCGCACGTCCACCCGGTGCGCGCGGTCGGAGCCGACGCGCTGGATCTCGCCCTGCTGGAGCGCCCGCAGGAGCTTCGCCTGCACGGCGGCCGGGAGCTCGCCGACCTCGTCGAGGAAGAGCGTCCCGCGGTCCGCGACCTCGAACTTGCCGGTGCGGTCGGCGGTGGCGCCGGTGAACGCGCCGCGGACGTGGCCGAAGAGCTCGCTCTCCGCGAGGTGCTCCGGGAGGGCGGCGCAGTTCACGTAGATGAGCGGCTCGTCGTGGCGGCGGGACGCCGCGTGGAGGGCGCGGGCGACGAGCTCCTTGCCGACGCCGGTCTCGCCGGTGACGAGGACGGCGAGGTCGGACGAGGCGACGAGGCCGATCTCGCGCCGGACCTTCTCGATCGCGGGGCTCGTCCCGAGGAGCTGGCCGCCGCTCCGGCGGCTCCCCTCGCGGTGGAGGTCGCGGCTCACCTCGGTGTGGCGCGCCGCGGTCCGCTCGAGCGCCTCGATGAGCGCCGTGGTGCGGAGCGCGGCGCCGGCGAGCGCGCCGAGCGCCTCGAGCAGGCGGGCGTCGAGGGCGTCGAACGCGCCCGGGTCGAACGCGTCGGCGGTGAGCGCGCCGACGACCTCCCCGGAGTCGACGAGCGGACACCCGAGGCACGCGTGGACGTGCTCGAGGGCGTGGGTGTCGCCCTCGAGGAGCCCGTCGAAGGGGTCGGGGAGCGGCGAGTCGCGCGGGAACACCACCGGCCGGCTCGCGCCGAGGATCACCGCGAGCCGCGGGTGCTCCCCGGGCACGTAGCGGCGGCCGAGCGCCTCCGGCACGAGGCCGTGGCCGGCGAGGGGGACGAGCGTCTCGCCGTCGAGCCTCAGGAGGGCCGCGGCGTCGCACGGGATCGCGCGCCGGACGGCGCGGAGGAGCCGGTCGTAACGATCGGCGGACGGGAGCGAGGCGGTGAGATCGGCGGCGATCGCCAGGAGAGGCTCGAGCGGCTCCATGTTGTCGGACATGTAACACGAGTTGTGTGAAACGCAACCCGGGCGCGTTGTCGAGAGTACAACCGATCGCTGTAGTCTCAGTGATCACAGCGGGTTGCGTTCTGGACTCACCCTTGCTCTCCCGGCTGTCCATGATCGACACGAACGCCACCCTCGCCGACCTCGCGGTTCACCACCCCGTCGCCACCCGCGTCTTCCTCCGCCACCGCCTCGACTTCTGCTGCGGCGGCGACCGCCCGCTCGCCCAGGCCTGCCAGGCCGCCGCGATCGACCCGAACGAGGTCGTGAAGGAGATCCAGGCCGAGAGCGAGCGGCTCGGAGGCGATCCCGCGGTCTGGACGGAGCGCCCGCTCGGCGACCTCGTCGATCACATCATCGCGCGCTACCACGTGCCCCTCCGCCGGGACCTCCCCGACCTCGTCGCCCTCGCGCGCAAGGTCGAGCGCCGCCACGCCGACAAGCCCGCGTGCCCGCGCGGCCTCGGCGAGCTGCTCGAGGTCGTCCAGGCCGAGGTCGGGTCGCACCTCGACAAGGAGGAGCAGATCCTCTTCCCGATCATCAAGGCCGGCCGCGGCCCCGACGCGGGCATGCCGATCCGCGTGATGGAGCTCGAGCACGACCAGCACGGCGCGAGCCTCCGCCGGATCCGCGAGCTCACCGGCGACCTCGTCCTGCCCCCCGAGGCCTGTCGCTCCTGGACCGCGCTCTACGACGGCCTCACGCGGCTCGAGGCGGAGCTGATGGAGCACATCCACCTCGAGAACAACGTCCTCTTCCCCCGCGCCCTGGCCGCCTAGGCCGAGGTCGCTCCGCTCGTCATCCCATCGGAGATCCTGCACCATGCACAACAGCAAGCGACTGTGGATCACGCTCGGCCTGGCCGTCGCCGGCGCCTTCGCCATCCTCGGCTTCTTCGGCCGCGAGGTGTACCGCGCCGCCCCGCCCATCCCCGAGCGCGTCGTCACGGAGAGTGGACGCGTCCTCATGACGAAGGACGACATCCTCTCCGGCCAGGTCGTCTGGCAGACCATGGGCGGCCAGCAGGTCGGGTCGATCTGGGGCCACGGCGCGTACCAGGCGCCGGACTGGACCGCGGACTGGCTGCACCGCGAGCTCACGGCGCTCCTCGACGTCTGGGCCGTCCGCGCGCACGGGCAGCCGTACGCGGCGCTGGGCGCCGAGGCCCAGGCGGGCCTGCGCGCGCGGCTCGCGGAGGCGGTCCGGACGAACCGCTTCGACGCCGCGACCGGAACGGTCACCGTGAGTGACGATCGCGCCGCGGCCATGGCGCAGGCGGCCGCGCACTACGACGCGCTGTTCGGCGGCGCCCCGGCCCTCGCCGGGCTGCGCGAGGACTACGCGCTCACGAACGCCCCGGTGCCGGATCCGGGGCGGCGGCAGCTGCTCTCGAACTTCTTCTTCTGGACGTCCTGGGCGGCCGCGACGAACCGGCCGGGCGCGACCGCGACCTACACGAACAACTGGCCGCACGAGCCGCTCATCGGGAACGTGCCGACGGGCCCGAACGTGCTCTGGTCGATCCTGAGCGTCGTCCTGCTCCTCGCCGGCATCGGCGCGCTCGTCTACTGGAAGGCGTTCAAGGACCGCGAGGAGGCGCCCCCCGCGGCGCCGAAGGCGGACCCGCTCGACCGGATCGTGATCACCCCGTCGATGAAGGCGGTCGCGAAGTACGGCGTCGTCGTGGTGGCGCTGCTCGCGGCGCAGGTCGGGCTCGGCGCGCTCCTCGCCCACTACACCGTCGAGGGCCAGGGCTTCTTCGGCCTCCCCATCGGCGAGTACCTGCCGTACGCCGTCGTCCGCACCTGGCACCTCCAGCTCGCGGTCTTCTGGATCGCCACCGCGTTCCTCGCCATCGGCCTCTTCCTCGCCCCCGCGATCGGCGGCGCCGAGCCGAAGGGCCAGCGCCTCGGCGTGAACGTGCTCTTCGGGGCGCTCCTGCTCGTCGTCGTCGGCTCGCTCACGGGCGAGTACCTCGCCATCCAGAACAAGCTCGGCGACCAGATCAGCTTCTGGTTCGGCCACCAGGGGTACGAGTACATCGACCTCGGCCGCGGCTGGCAGATCGCGCTCTACGGCGGGATCGGCCTGTGGCTCTTCCTGATGGCGCGCGCGCTCCTCCCGGCGCTCCGCACGCGCGACGACCGGCGCGAGATCCTCTTCCTCTTCACGGCGTCCGTGGTCGCCATCGGCCTCATGTACGGCGCGGGGCTCATGTACGGCGCGAAGACCCACCTCTCGGTGATGGAGTACTGGCGCTGGTGGGTGGTGCACCTCTGGGTCGAGGGCTTCTTCGAGGTCTTCGCCACCGCGGCCATCGCCTTCCTCTTCGTGCGGATGGGCCTCGTCCGGCCGGGCAGCGCCACGCGGGCGACCCTCTTCTCGACCACGCTCTACCTCGCGGCCGGCATCCCCGGCACCTTCCACCACCTCTACTTCTCCGGCACGCCCGTCTCGATCATGGCGGTCGGGGCGTCCTTCAGCGCGCTCGAGGTCGTGCCGCTCGTGCTCGTCGGGTTCGAGGCGTTCCACAACCTGCAGGTCTCGCGCGCCGCGCCCTGGATGCGCGCGTACCGCTGGCCGATCATGTTCTTCCTCGGCGCGACCTTCTGGAACCTCGTCGGCGCGGGCCTCTTCGGGTTCCTCATCAACCCGCCCATCGCGCTCTACTACGTGCAGGGGCTCAACACGACGCCGGTCCACGGCCACGCCGCGCTGTTCGGCGTGTACGGCCTGCTCGGCCTCGGCCTCGTGCTCCTCGTGCTGCGCCGGCTCCGCCCGGGCGAGCAGTGGAGCGAGAAGCCGCTCAAGGTCGCCTTCTGGGGCATGAACGTCGGCCTCGCGCTCATGATCGGCCTCTCCCTCCTGCCGGTCGGGCTCCTCCAGGCGTCGGCCAGCGTGGAGACGGGGCTCTGGTACGCGCGGAGCGCCGACTTCCTCCAGCAGCCGCTGCTCCAGAACCTGCGCTGGCTCCGGATGATCGGCGACACGGTGTTCCTCGTCGGCGTGGCGAGCCTCGTCTGGTTCACCGCCTCGTGGGTGCTGCGCCGGTTCCCGGCGCGGCCGCCGGAGGTCCTGCCGGTCGAGCCCGGCAGCTCCGACGAGGCCGCGGCGCGCGCACTCAACGGCTGATCCAGGCAAGTCCCCCTCCCCCGCCTGGACGCGAGGCCCGGTCGGCGTTTGCCGGCCGGGCCTCGTCGTGTCCGGGCGGCCTCGCTTCACTCGCTCGTGGTCCGTCGGGGGGCGGAAATCGACGCGCTTGCGGGTCCGGATGCTCCAGAGTGTTGCCGGCCGGGGCCAATGCTTGGACGATCAGGACGGGAGGAAGAAGCGATGACCCGCGACGTCCACGCCGTCACCGGCGCCTTCGGCTACAGCGGCCGCCACGTCGCAGCGCTGCTCCTCGGCGCGGGCGCGCGGGTGCGGTCGCTCACCGGCCACCCGGACCGCCCCGATCCGTTCGGCGGGCGGGTGGAGGTCCGCCGGTTCGCGTTCGACGACCCCGCGCGGATGCGGGCGGAGCTCGCCGACGTGCAGGTGCTCTACAACACGTACTGGGTCCGCTTCGATCACGGCGCCTCGACGTTCGCGCGCGCGGTCGAGCACTCGCGGCGGCTCTTCCGGGCCGCGGCCGAGGCGGGCGTCGAGCGCGTCGTGCACGTCTCGATCACCAACCCGTCGCTCGACGCGCCGCTCCCGTACTTCCGCGGGAAGGCCGAGGTGGAGCGGGCGCTCG
>JAEYZK010000188.1 GCA_023428085.1 Pseudomonadota bacterium | reverse complement strand
GAACCAACGACCCGGGAACCAACCAGGCGTCACAACGACTTCAGGTACTCCACCAGCTCGTTCTTCTCCGTGTCGTTCAGCCCGAGCCCCAGGTGCGCGTCGTAGTGATCGACGACGTCGCGCAGCGTCTCGAACCGACCGTCGTGGTAGAAGCCGCGCTTCGCGTGCGAGGAGAGCCCCCGGAGCGGCGCGGTCCGGTAGCCGCCGTCGGGCGAGCGCTGCGCCTGGAAGTCGTCGATCCCGATCTCCTCCGGCGAGTGGAGGTTCCAGCCGGGATCGGTGAAGAGTGGCGGCACGTGGCACGTCGCGCACTGGCCGCGGCCGGCGAAGAGGGCCTGCCCGCGCTCGGCGGCGCCGGCGTCGAAGCTCCCGGGGCGCGCGCGCGGCGGCGCGAGCGAGAGCTGGTACGCGTGGAGCGCGGGGAGCTTCGAGGTGACCAGGTCCTCCTCGACGCGAACGTGGCCGAAGCCGTTCCGCGCGGCGACGGGGAAGCGCGTCGCATCGTCGAGGCGCGCGTCGGTGAAGTTGCCCTGGCCGTGCATCTCGAGCACCGCGACGAGCGCGTTCCAGTACGGGACCGAGCCCCAGCCCGTGGAGGTGTGGAGGTTCACGCCCGCCAGGCCGAACGCGGGCGGGATGAGCGTCGCCGCGGTCTTGCCGTCCGGACGGAACGCCTTGCCGTCGAGGATGAGCTGGGCGTCGAAGCGGCCGGGTCCCCAGCTCGCGAGCACCTGCCGGACCGTCGCCTCGTCGACGCCGAGCACCTGCGTGAACGGCGAGAGATCGGGAGAGAGCGCCACGATCGCGCCGACGTTCAGGTCCTGGTTCGCCCAGCCGTCGAGCCGCCGGCCGATGCCGGGGGCGACGGAGTCGTCCACGGTCGAGTGGCAGAGCGCGCAGGTGATCCCCACCGAGCGCAGGTTGCCGCGCCCATCGGGGAACGCGCGGACGCCGACGACCGCGTTCCGCTGCAGGAGGGCGAGCGTCGTGTCCGGCGAGTCGAGGTCCACCTGGCCGGCGCGGATCGCGTCGAGCGTGCGCCGGTCGAGCGCCTCCGCGTCCACCTTCAGCCCGACCGAGAGCGCCGTCCGCGGCGAGACCCCTGGTCCGACGCCGCCGTGTCCGCTCCCCTGGATGGCGTCGTGGAGCTTCAGCGCGCCGCCCCAGAACGCCTCGTCGCCGAACGTGTCGAACCGGAAGATGCGCCGGCCGGTCTCGCGATCGATGCGCACCTCGTTCGGCTTCTTGCCGCCCTCCGCCTGTCTGGTCTCCTGGGGCGCGGCGGCCACCGGGGCCGCCACGACCGCTGCTCCCTCCTCGCACCCTGCCGCGCCCAGCGTCACGGCGGCCCACGCCGCCAGCGCCATCCACCGCCCGATGATCATGGTTTGACTCCTCCGCCGAGTTCGACGCGGAGGACGGAGGCGCGTAACGGTGTGGACCCAACCGGTGTGGGGCGAGCGTCCCCGTGCTCAGCGCAGCGCCGCGCCCGGCGCCGCGCGCATCCCCGGCGCCTCGCGGCCGGTCCGCGCGACGTACTCGTGATACCCGCCGCCGTACGGCACCGGCCCGTCGGGCCCGAGCTCGAGCACGCGGTTCGAGAGCGCTCCCAGGAAGCGCCGGTCGTGCGAGACGAACAGCATCGCCCCCTCGTACGCGGAGAGGGCCGTGATGAGCATCTCCTTGGTCGCGAGGTCGAGGTGGTTCGTGGGCTCGTCGAGCACGAGGAAGTTGGGCGGGTCGTAGAGCAGGGTCGCGAGCACGAGGCGGGCGCGCTCACCGCCGGAGAGGACGCGGCACGGCTTCTCGATGGCGTCCCCCGAGAACCCGAAGCAGCCCGCGAGGGTCCGCAGGGAGCCGATCGAGGCCCGCGGGAACGCATCCTGGAGCGTGTCCCAGACCGACCGCGCCGGATCGAGCAGCTCCATCGCGTGCTGCGCGAAGTAGCCCATCTTGACGCTCGGCCCGAGCGCGACGGCGCCGGCGTCCGGCCGCGACGCGCCCGCGACGAGCTTCAGGAGCGTGGTCTTCCCGGCGCCGTTCGCGCCGAGCACGCACCACCGCTCGCCGCGCCGGACGAGGAAGTCGAGGCCGTCGTGGACCGGCCGGTCGCCGTACGCCTTCCGCACCCCCGAGAGCTTCACGACGTCCTCGCCAGAGCGGGGCGGGGCGCGGAACTCGAAGACCACGGTCTTGCGCGTCTTCGGCGGCTCGACCTTCTCGATCTTGTCGAGCTTCTTCACCCGCGACTGCACCTGGGCGGCGTGCGACGCGCGGGCCTTGAAGCGCTCGATGAAGGCGAGCTCCTTCTTGAGCATGGCCTGCTGCCGCTCGAACTGGGCCTGCTGGTGCTGCTCGGCGATCGCCCGCTCGCGCTCGTAGAACTCGTAGTCGCCGGTGTAGCTCGTGAGCTCGCCCGCGTCGATCTCCAGGATCCGCTTCACCACACGGTTCATGAACGCGCGATCGTGCGTGGTCATGAGCACGGCGCCGGGGTAGTCGCGGAGGAAGGCCTCGAGCCAGAGGATCGACTCGAGGTCGAGGTGGTTCGTCGGCTCGTCGAGGAGGAGCACGTCCGGGCGCATGAGGAGGATGCGCGCGAGGGCAACCCGCATCTTCCACCCGCCGGAGAGCGCGCCGACGTCGCCGTCCATCATCGCAGGCGTGAAGCCGAGGCCGGCGAGGATCTCCCGGGCGCGGGCCTCGAGGCCGTACCCGCCCAGCTCGTCGAACCGGGCCTGCACGGCGCCGAACCGCTCGACGAGCGCCTCCAGCTCGTCGGCGCGGGCCGGATCGGCCAGGGCATGCTCGAGCTCGGCCAGCTCCGCCGCGACCGCCGAGACGGGGCCGGCCCCGTCCATGGTCTCCGCGACGGCGGAGCGGCCGCTCAGCTCGCCGACCTCCTGGTTGAAGTGGCCGATCGAGACCCCACGGTCGATCGAGACCTGGCCCTCGTCCGGTAGCTCCTCGCGGGTGATGAGCCGGAACAGCGTGGACTTGCCTGCGCCGTTGGGGCCGACGAGCCCGACCTTCTCGCCGCGCTGCAGCGTGGCGGAGGCCTCGAGGAAGAGGATCTGGTTCCCGTGCTGCTTCGCGATGGCATCGAGGCGGATCAAGGGGAGGGGGTGTAGCACGGCGCGGCGCGTCGCCCAACGCGGCGGGGGAGCGCGGGGCGGCCGGGGGTGCCTGTCGGCGCTCGGGCTCGGGCTCGGGCTCGGGTGGGAGTTCACGCCAGGGGCACCTTGGCGCGGCGGAACTCGACCTCGATGGCGTCGATCGAGAGCTTGATCTCGTGGACCGCGATCCCGAGCGACCCCACGAAGCAGGCGAGCGACGCCACGAACGCGAGCTGCGAGGCGAGCGTGAAGCCGTTCACGATCGCCCCCATCGAGAGCGCGGCCAGGATGATCGACCCCAGCCCGAGGAGCTGCATGCGCCGGATGAGGTGCAGGCGGTGGCGGATGTTCACGAGCTGCACCTCCCAGTGCGGCTGCGGGTCGGCGAGGTGCTCGCGCAGCATGCCGCGCGCGACCGTGGCGAGTCCGAGGAACCGGGTGGTGTACGCGATGAAGAGGAGCGAGATGGCCGGGAAGATCAGGGCGGGGATGGTCGGGCTCATGTGGGGAGCCTAGCATCGGACCCGCGAGGATGTTCCCGCGCGCCCTTCGACAGGCGCAGGGCGAACGGGCCACCATCCTCGCCCCCAACTCGTCGGTGGATCCGGGCGCGGCGCCGTGCACGATCGGCGCGTGACGCCGATGCTCCCGGCCGCCGCGTCGTTCACCGCCGCCGCGCTCGCCGTGCACCTCTGGGCGGACGCGCGGGGCCACCGCGCGCCGCGCGCGTTGGGCAAGGCGCTCGCATCGGCCGCGTTCCTGCTCCTGGGCGCCCTGCGCGCCGCGCCGGACCGGTACGGGCTCCTCGTCCTCCTCGCCCTCGCGCTGTCGGCGGTCGGAGACCTCTGCCTGCTCTCCCGCGCGAAGCCGGCGTTCCTGGCCGGGGTGGGCCTGTTCCTCGCCGCGCACGTGGCCTACGCCCTCGCGTTCGCGCCCCATTCCCGCCCGCCGCCCCTCTTCCTCGTCGCGCTCGCCGCCGCCGCGGTCCTCGTCGTCCGCTGGCTCTGGCCCCACCTCGGCGCGCTCCGCGGCCCGGTGCTCGCCTACGCCGCCGCCATCACCGCGATGCTCGTCCTCGCGCTCGGGGTCCCGGACCCGCGCATCCAGCTCGGGGCGGCGCTCTTCTACCTCTCCGACCTCGCCGTGGCCCGCGACCGCTTCGTCGCTCCCGGCTTCTCGAATCACCTGGTGGGGCTCCCGCCGTACTACGCCGCGCAGCTCCTCCTCGCCTGGACGGCCGGCGGCGGGTGACGGAAACGGAGTCGGTGATCAGTAGTCAGTAGTCAGTGGTCAGTGGTCAGTGGTCAGTGGTCAGTGGTCAGTGGTCAGTGGTCAGTGGTCAGTGGTCAGTGGTCAGTGGTCAGTGGTCAGTGGTCAGTGCGACGACCGGGCGTCGTCGTGGCTGACGACCGACGACTGACAAACCGACAACCGACAACCGACAACCGACAACTGACAACTGACAACCGACAACCGACAACCGACAACCGACAAACCGACATGCTCGAACACTCCATCGCCAGCCACGCCGTCCTCGGTGACGGGCGCTCGGCGGCCCTCGTGGCCACCGACGGCACGGTGGACTGGCTGTGCTGGCCGACCTTCGACGACCCGCCCCTCTTCGCGGCGATCCTCGATGCCACGCGCGGTGGCGGCCTCCGCGTGGGGCCGATCGGCCCGGCGCGTACCACGCGCCGTTACCTCGACGACACGCACGTGCTCGAGACGCGCTTCTCGGCCGCGGGCGGCGTCCTCCGGCTCACCGACTGGATGGCGTTCCCGCAGGAGCGGGGCCGCGGCCTCGCCCCGGAGCACGAGCTCCTGCGCGTGGCGACGTGCGAGGAGGGCGAGGTCGAGGTGGAGGTCGCGGCCGCGCTCGGCCGCGGCTTCGGCGAGGAGCGGGTCCGGCTCCGCGACGCCGGGCCGCTCGGCGTGCGCCTCGAGCGAGCCGACGGCCTGTACACCTTGCGCGCGACCGCTCCGCTGGCGCTCGGCGTGGGCGGGGAGGTCCACGCGCGCGTGCGCCTCCGGGCCGGCGAGGAGCTCCAGGTCTCGTTCGCCCACGACCGCGAGGCGCCCGCGTCGCTCCCGCCGCTCGGGCCGCGGGTCCACGGCGCGCTCCGCCGCGCCATCGCCCTGTGGCGGCGGTGGGCGGCGCACGTCCCGGAGGACGTCCCGTACCGGCCGCTCGTCGTGCGGAGCGCGCTGGTCCTGAAGCTGCTCGCCTTCGCGCCCTCGGGCGCGATCGTCGCCGCCCCCACGACGTCGCTCCCCGAGCGGCCGGGCGGCGACCTGAACTGGGACTACCGGTACTGCTGGCCCCGCGACGCCTCGCTGACCGTGCGCGCGCTCCAGGAGCTCGGCTGCGCGGCCGAGGCGACCCGCTTCGCCGCCTGGCTCCTCCACGCGACCCGGCTCACCCGGCCGCGGATCCGCGTCCTCTACGACGTCTACGGCAGGGCCCCGCCGCGCGAGCGCGAGCTCCCGGAGCTGGCCGGCCACGGCGGGGCGCGGCCGGTCCGCGCCGGCAACGGGGCCGCCGACCAGCACCAGCTCGACACGTACGGCGAGGTCGTGGACGCGGTGGCGCGCCTCGTCGGGCCGGACGGGGCGCTCGACGGCGAGACGCAGGGGCTCCTCCGCGATCTCGGCCGGTTCGTGTGCGCCCACTGGCAGGAGCCGGACAGCGGCATCTGGGAGCCGCGCGAGGCGCCGCGGGTCCGGACGCACTCGCTCGTGCTCGCCTGGACCGCGCTCGACCGGCTCCTCGCCCTCGGCGCCGCGGGCAGGCTGCGCCGCCTCCGGGTCGCCGAGCTCGAGGAGCATCGGCGCGCGATCCGCGCGCGCGTCGAGCGCGAGGGCTGGAGCGAGCCGCTCCAGAGCTGGGTCTCGGAGCTCGGGGGCGAGCGGGTGGACGCCGCGCTCCTGCTCCTCCCCTGGTACGGGTTCGCGGACGCGGCGTCGCCCCGCATGCGCGCGACCTGGCGCCGGATCCGGCTGCGGCTGGGGGCGGGGCCCGGCCTGCTCTACCGGTACGAGCCGAGCCTCGCGGCAGGGGAGGGCGCGTTCGGCGCTTGCTCGTTCTGGGCCGCCGAGTACCTCGCCCGCGGCGGCGGGACGCTCGACGAGGCGCGGCGCACGTTCGAGGCGACGTGCGCGCACGCCAACGACCTCGGCCTCTTCGCGGAGGAGATCGAGCCCCGGACCGGCGCGCCGCTCGGGAACTTCCCGCAGGCGTTCACGCACGTGGGGCTCCTGGACGCAGCGCTCTCGATCGGCCGGCGCGCACGGGCGGAGGCCGGCCGCGCGGTGTCGCAGCCGGCGGAAGGCGAGGCGCGCGCGTGAACGCGTGGAGCTGGCTCGCGGCGGGGTTCGCGGGGACGGTGATCCTCACGCTCGTGCTCGCCGGGACGCAGGGCGTGGGCCTGACCCGCATGAGCATCCCGTACCTGCTCGGGACGATGCTCGTCCCCGATCGCGATCGGGCGCGCGTGCTGGGGATCCTCTTCCACCTCGTGAACGGGTGGATCTTCTCGCTCGCCCACGTGGGCCTGTTCCACGCGGTCGGGGACTTCTCCTGGTGGGCGGGGGCGGTGACGGGGCTCGTCCACGGTCTGTTCGTGCTCGCCGTGGTGCTGCCCGCATTGCCCGGGCTCCACCCGCGCATGGCGAGCACGACCGCGGGGCCCACGGAGGACGCGCCCCTCGAGCCGCCGGGCTTCCTCGCCCTGCACTACGGGATCGGGACGCCCGCGGCGACCCTCGTCGCGCACGCCGCGTTCGGCGCGGTCGTCGCGGCCCTGTACGTGCCCGGGTTGAGCGCGCGCGGTCAGAGCGCGTACGCCACGGCGGCCCCGAGCGCTCCGACCGCGAGCACGAGCAGCTGGGCGCCGAGGACGAGCCTGCCGAACCGCGCGCCCCCCGCGAACAGCGCGAGGAGGCCCTTCGCCACCGTGTTGGACGCCACGCCGATGAACACGGCGACCGTCGCGAACCCGAGCGTGATGCCCCCGCCCTGCGCCAGGTCGGCGATTGAGAGGGCCACGGCGTCCGCGTCGGTGGCGCCGGCGAGCACCGCGGCGACGATGGTGCCGCCCGAGCCCAGGTGGACCGACGCCGCCTTCGTGCCGAGGAGCGCCGCGCCGAAGAGGAGCGCGAACGACGCGGCGTGGCCGAGCTCGAACGGGTTCTTGAGCTGGATGCCGGAGGGTGGGACCGCCTGGCGTCGCGACCGGCGCCACAGCAGCCAGGACGCGACGAGCCCTCCGGCCGCGCCGAGGACCATCGGGTAGACGAGCCGGCCGAGCAGGGCCGGGTAGATGACCGCGACCACCACCAGGACCCGGACGAACATGACGGTCGAGGCGAGCATCACCCCCAGGGCGCCGGGCTCGGCGAGCTCCGGGCGCTCGCGGACGCGCGCCGACATCGCGAGGGTGACGGCGGTGGACGAGACGAGGCCGCCGACGAGGCCGGTGACCCCAAGCCCGCGCTCCGGGCCGAGCAGCCGGATGGTGGCGTAGCCCAGGAAGGAGATCCCCGAGATGAGCACGACGAGGAGCCCGAGCTTGTGCGGGTTGAGCACGGCGTACGGCCCGTACGCGCGATCGGGCAGGAGCGGCAGCACCACCACCGCCACCACGAGGAACTTGAGCGTCGCGGCGACGTCCTCCCCGCTCGCCCGGCGCACGATCGGGTGGAGCGTGTGCTTCGCGGAGAGGAGGAACGTCGCGACCACGGCCGTCCCGGCCACCACGAGCGCGCGGCTGCCGAGCGGCTCGATGACGCCGTGGGTGGTCGCGAGCACGCCGAGCAGGAACGAGAGCAGGAAGGCCGACTCGGACGTGATCCCGCGGTGCCCGCTCCGGAGCACGTCGCCCGCGTAGTTGAGCGCGAGGAGGAGCACGATCGCGAGAAACGCCAGCACCACCGGGGCGAAGCCGAGCTGCCGCGCGGAGAGCGTCGCCACGCCGCCCACGAGCGCGACGATGGGGTGCGTGCGGATGCCGCCCTGGAACGAGTCGGTGGTCGGGTCCCTGGGCGCGGAGCGCTCGCGCTCGAGCCCGATGAGGAGTCCCGCCGCGAGCGCCAGGCACAGGGAGAGGAACGGCTCGAGGTGGAGGGGCATGCGGCCATCGTACCGCGCGTGTGGGGCCGCCGCGAGGCGGCGCCCGCCGGGCGAGGCGCCGAGGTCAGGGTCCCGAGGCGCGCTCGACCCGGAGGCGCACCCCACGCACCCCGACCACGCGGACGGTGGCGCCGCGGGGGACCGGTCCGCTCTCCGTCACCGCCGTCCAGCTCTCCCGGTCGAGGAGCACCGTCCCCTCGGGCTCCAGGTTCGAGGCGGCCACCCCAGTCCGCCCGACGAGCGCCTCGGACCCCATGGCCACCGGGCTGCGCCGGCTCCGCAGGAGCGCCCGGCCCACGATCAGGAGGAACCCGACGAGCACCGCCGCGACGAGCGCCACGAGCCAGCCGCTCACGCGGAGGTCCCGCGGCGCGGGCTCGAGCGGATCGCTCGGCCGGTAGAGGAAGAGCGACCCGGCGACGAACGCCACGACACCCCCGGGCCCGAGCACGCCGAGCCCCTCCGTCAGCAGCTCGATGCCGATGAGGCCCACCCCGAGCACGACCAGCGCGACCCCCGCCCAGCTGACGGGGAGCACACCGAACGCGGTGAAGGCGAGGAGCAGCGAGATCCCGCCCGTGATCCCGGGGAAGAGCGCGCCGGGGCTGTACAGCTCGGCCACGAGGCCGATGAGCCCCAGCGTGAACAGGAGGTAGGCGACGTTCGGGTGCAGGATGGCCTGGAGGAGGCGCTCCGGCAGGCTCATCGGCGCGCGCACGATCTCGGCGCCGCGGGTCGCGAGCCGGACCGTCCCGGCGGCTGCGACGACCGTCCGCCCATCCGCGGCATCGAGGAGCGCCTCGACGTCCGGAGCGAGGAGGTCGATGACCCCGCGCCGCAGCGCCTCGTCGGACGTGGCGCTCACGCTCTTGCGGACCGCCTCCTCGGCCCAGGCCGCGTCGCGGCCGCGCTCCCGGGCGAGGGCCCGCGCCATGGCGGCGGCGTCGTTGACCGCCTTCTCGCCGATCGCGCCCTCGGAAGTCTCGCCGCCAGCCTGCACCGGGTGGGCCGCGCCGACGTGCGTGCCCGGCGCCATCGCCGCGACGTGCCCCGCGATCAGCAGGAACATGCCCGCCGAGGCGGCCCGGGCGCCCGACGGCCCCACCCAGGTGATCACCGGGACGCGGGCGGCCAGCATCGCCTGCGTCATCTCCCGCGTCGAGTCGAGCAGGCCGCCCGGGGTGTCGATCCGGAGCACCACGGCCGCGTCGCCGTCGGCGGTCGCCTGCTCCAGCGCCCGGGCGAAGTAGCGCGCCGTGACAGGGCTGACGACGCCTTCCAGCTCCACCACGCGCACCGCTCCTCCCCCGGTCCCGGGCACCGGGCGGGCGAGCGCCGAGAGGCCGAGCAGGATCAGCGCGGCGCCGCCCGCGACGCGGAGCGCACGCCGGTGGCGCGCGTGGAGCGGCTCGGGGTGACGGGAGCGCATGCGGTCCTCGGCGCAACGTAAGGACGCGGGCCGAGCGCGCGCAGCCGCGGCTCCCGGCGGCGCGGGCGTGGCCATCGTCGTGGTGTCGGCCCTGGAGAAGGGAGCGGGTGTGGAGACGAACCTCGTCGGTGCGGTCGTGGTGCTGGCGCTCGTGGGGGTGCTGCTCGTGCTGGCCATCCGGATCGTCCCGGAGTACCAGCGGCTCGTCGTCCTCCGCCTCGGGCGGTTCGTGGGAGAGCGCGGACCGGGTCTGGTGCTGCTCATCCCCTTCGTGGACCGGGGGATCCGGGTGGATCTGCGGGAGCGCTTCTTCGACGTGCCTCCCCAGACCACGATCACCGAGGACAACGCGCAGCTCGCGATCGACTTCCTCGTGTACTCCAAGATCGTGGACGCGGTCCCCAGCGTCCTCCACGTGGAGGACTACGAGGGGGCGGCGCGGGGCATTGCGATCACCACCCTGCGCGCGGTGGTGGGCGGGATGCCGCTCGACGACGTGCTGGCCAAGCGCGAGGCGATCAACACGGCCCTGCGCGGCAAGCTCGACGATGTGACCAACCGTTGGGGGGTCAAGGTCACCGCGGTCGAGATCCGCGAGATCACACCGCCGCGGGAGGTCCTCGAGGCCATGACCCGGCAGATGTCCGCCGAGCGGAGCCGTCGGGCGACGGTGACGGAGGCAGACGGGCGCCGCGACGCGGCGGTCCGCGTCGCCGAGGGGCAGCGGCAGGCGGTCATCCTCCAGGCCGAGGGCGACCGCCAGGCGGCGATCCTCCGCGCCGAGGGCTACGCCCTCGCGCTGGACAAGGTGTTCGCGGTGGCGCGCGAGGTGGACAGCAAGACGATGAGCCTCCAGTACCTCGACGCGCTCCGCTCGCTCGGGGCCAATCCGTCGACCAAGATCATCCTGCCGATGGAGCTGACCGCGCTGCTCCGCCCCTTCGTCGCGCATACGGAGGCCGCGAACGCGCACCCGGCGACCGACGGGCAGGAACGCGCGGCCGCTGCCGCGCATCACTGACCGCCGCCGGCGCTCACGCCGGCTGCTCGGTCCGGACCGCGCGCGCACCGCCGCGCGCCGCGCGACGACGCTGGTGGAAGACGAGCCACGCCCCGACGACCGCGTCCACGAGGATGAGCGCGTTCGTGACGACGAAGACCCAGTTGCCCACGAGCCAGCTGTAGGTCGTGAAGCCGATCGAGGCGGCGATCTGGCCCACGAAGAGCCAGCGCGAGACGCCCTCGCTGCGGCCCTCGCGCCACTGCTTGCGGACCTGCCAGAAGAGCGTGAGGAGGAGGATCGCGGAGCTGGTCCAGCCGATGAGCTCGGTCACCCGGTTGAGCCTGGGCACCGTCCGGCGCGGACGCACGAGGTCGCCGGACCCGCCCCGCGGCTGCGGAGCGGGCCGGCGACCTCTCGGGTGCAGCGCCGGGGCGGGCTACGGGCTACAGGCCGCCCGTCGTCGTCCCGTCGGTCCCGCCCGTCGAGCCGGTCGGGCCCGTCGAGCCGCCGGTGCCGGTGCCACCGTCGTCGGGGCCCGTAGCGCCGGTCGGGCCCGTGGGTCCGGTCGGGCCGGTTGGTCCGGTCGGGCCGGTTGGTCCGGTCGGGCCCGTGGGGCCGGTCGGGCCCGTGGGGCCGGTCGGAGCGCCGACGAGGCTCTGGAGGTGGAGCGCCTGCGCCAGGTGGTTCTTGACGGTCGCGCGCGCCACCGCGGCCTGCTGGCGGAGCGTCAGGTTGAGCCCCGTCGTGGTGCCGGTTCCGCCGGTCGGGCCGGTGGACCCGCCCGTGCCGGTCCCGTCGCCGGTGCCGCCGTCGTCCGTTCCCGTACCGCCGGTCGCGCCCGTGGGGCCGGTGCTGCCGCCGGTCCCGGTCCCTCCGTCGCCAGTGCCGGTGCCGCCGTCGTCCGTCCCCGTGCCGCCCGTCGCGCCCGTGGGTCCGGTCGGTCCGGTCGGTCCGGTCGGCCCGGTCGCGCCCGTCGGGATCTCCTCGTCTCCCACCTCGTCCTCGAGGATCTGGAGCACCGCGCGGTGCCCATCCACCTGGCTCTGGAGGTACGCCCGGTCGAGATCTTCGCCGCTCAACCCTTGCAGCGCGGTGAGCGTCTGCGCCGCCATCGCCTCGAGCTGCTGGCTCTCGGTCGTCGTCTCGGGGGTCACGCCCGAGAGCGCCAGCGTCTGGTTCGAGAACGTGTGGTCCGCGAACATCATGTCCGCGTACGACAGCACGAGCGGGTTGGTCGCCTGCTGCTGCGCCAGCTGCGCCTGCTGGACCTCCCCCGTGTTCACGGTCTGCAGGATGCCGGCGAGCTGCGCGTCGGTCATGGTGCCGGTGCCGCCGGTCGGCCCGCTGCCGCCTCCGTTCCCGTCGTCGTCGTTGTCGCAGGCGCCCGCCACGAGCGCGACGGCCAGGGCAAGCCCGGCCCCGACGCTCCACAGGCGCATCCTTCGCCTCTCGTATGCCATGCTCTCTTACCCCCTGCTCCCGGACACACCTCGAGCGCCGCGGACACTCCGCGAGGACGTTCCCTTCCCGGGCGGTCCTTCCAGTGTTCCCGAGAACCTGTGCCGCCCACCTTCCCGCGCAAGCTACGCGCCCGCCGGGACGGCTCCAGCCCGTGGGCAACGCCCCCGGCCTGCGGACGGAGCCGACGCCCTCCTCCTCGGACCCCTCGGCTGGTCGCGACACGCGCGACCCTGCCCGCCCGGTGTCGCGTGCCAAACGTTCCCCTCGAGGCCGCAGGGCCCGGGCCGACCCGCCGTGGGGGCCCGGGCGGACGCCGAGCGCATGCCGCGCCGGCTGGCCCGGGAGGTCGAACATGGAGCGCATCGAGAAGAGCATCGACGTGGATCGCCCGCTGCGCGTGGTGTACGACCAGTGGACGCAGTTCGAGGAGTTCCCGCGGTTCATGGAGGGCGTCGAGGAGGTCCAGCAGCTCGACGACAAGCGCCTGCGCTGGTGCGCGAAGGTCGCCGGCAAGCGCGAGGAGTGGGAGGCGGAGATCGTGCACCAGGTGCCCGATCAGCAGATCGCCTGGCGCCACACGCGCGGATCGGTGAACCGGGGCGTCGTCACCTTCACGCCGATCGACGCGGAGCGGACCAACGTGACGCTCGCCCTCGAGTACGAGCCCGAGGGGTTCGTCGAGAAGGTCGGCGACGCGCTCGGGTTCCTCTCCCGCCGCGTCGAGGGCGACCTCGAGCGGTTCAAGAAGTTCATCGAGGAGCGCGGGACCGAGACCGGCGCCTGGCGGGGCGAGATCCACCCGAACCAGCCCGGCGTCTAGCGGCCGGTCGGCCCGACGTGCAGCGGCGAGGCGGGCCTCCCCCTGGTAGGATCCGGCCATGACCGATCCCAAGGCGTTCCCCCCGGACTTCGTGTGGGGGGCCGCGACGGCCGCCTACCAGGTGGAGGGCGCCGCCCTCGAGGACGGGAAGGGCCCCTCGATCTGGGACGACTTCTGCGCGCGCCCCGACGCCGTCTGGCGCGGCCAGTCCGGCGCGATCGCGTGCGACCACTACCACCGCTCCGCCGCCGACGTCGCGCTCATGAAGAGCATCGACCTCCAGGCGTACCGGTTCAGCGTCTCGTGGCCGCGGGTGCTGCCCGAGGGGACCGGCGCGGTCAACGCGAAGGGGCTCGACTTCTACGACCGGCTCGTGGACGAGCTCCTGCGCGCCGGGATCGCGCCGTGGCTCACGCTCTACCACTGGGATCTCCCGCTGGCGCTCCAGCGGCGCGGGGGATGGCTCAACCGCGAGATCGGGGAGTGGTTCGCGGACTACGCGCGCGTCGTGGCCGGGCGGCTCGGCGACCGCGTGGCCGGGTGGATGACCTTCAACGAGCCGCAGGTGTTCACCGCCGTCGGCCACCTCGACGGCCGGCACGCGCCTGGGCTCAAGCTCGCGTACCGGGACTACCTGCACGCGATGCACGACGTGCTGCGCGCGCACGGGCTGGGCGTGCAGGCGATCCGCGCGGCCGTGCCCCGCGCGCGCGTCGGGAGCGCGCTCGTCGTGACGCACCACGTGCCCGCGACGTCGCTGCCCGCCGACGTGGAGGCGACGCGCGCGCTGGCGCTGCAGGCGTCGGGCGAGAACCCCTGGTCGATCACGAGCTGGTTCGATCCGATGCTCCGCGGCCGCTACCCGGACGACATGCTGCGCGACTGGGCGGGGGCGCTGCCGCGCGGGTTCGAGGCCGACCTCGCGACCATCGCCCAGCCGACCGACTTCATCGGCATCAACATGTACTTCGGCTTCCCGGTGCGCGCGGGCAAGGACGGCGCGCCGGAGGTGGTCCCGTTCCCGACCGGGAACCCGATCACCGCGTTCGACTGGGACGTGGTCCCCGAGATCGCCTACTGGACGCCGCGCCTCCTCCACGAGCGGTACGGGCTCCCCGTCTACATCACCGAGAACGGGATCGCGGTCCGCGACTGGCCGTCGCTCGACGGCGAGGTGCACGATCCGTCCCGCGTCGACTACCTGCAGCGCCACCTGCTGCAGGTCCACCGCGCGATCCAGGACGGCGTGCGGATCGCCGGCTACTTCCACTGGTCGCTCATGGACAACTTCGAGTGGGGCTACGGGTACAAGCACCGCTTCGGCCTCTTCCACGTGGACTTCGAGACGCAGGAGCGGATCCCGAAGGACTCGGCGCGCTTCTACCGGGACGTGATCCGGTCGCGCGGGGCGAGGCTGTTCGAGCGGTAGCGTCACGGGTTCGCCGCCAGGAACGCCTCGATCTCCGCCAGCTCCTCCCCGGCCAGCCGGAACTCCAGCGCCGCCGCGAACCCGTCCACCTGCGAGGGCCGCCGCGCCCCGACGATCGCGCCGGTGACCTCGGGCCGCCGCAGCACCCACGCGAGCGACACGACCGCCGCCGCATGGCCGTGGCGCGCGCCGAGCTTCGCGAAGAGGTCCTGGAGCGCGAGGTTGCGCGAGAGGCGCGGCTCGCGGAAGTCGGGGGAGCGGCGCCGCCAGTCGTCCTCCGGCAAGGACTGCACGCGCGCGCGCGTCATCGCGCCGGTCAGGAGGCCCGCCTGCATCGGCGAGTAGGCGATGACGCCGATGCCGTGCTTCGCGCAGTACGGGAGCTGCTCCGCCTCGACCTCGCGGTGGATCGCGGAGTAGGGCGGCTGGAGCGAGGTGATGGGCGCGATCCTCCGCGCGCGCTCCAGCTGCCGCACGTCGAAGTTGGAGACGCCGATCCAGCGGACCTTCCCCTCGTCGCGCAGCCGCGCGAGCGTCTCCCACCCCTCCTCGACGTCCGGGTCCGGCTCGGGCCAGTGGATCTGGTAGAGATCGATCCGCTCCACGCCGAGCCGCCGGAGGCTCGCCTCGCACTCGGCGCGGATCGAGGCCGCCTCGAGGGAGCCGCCCACCGTGCCGTCCGGCCCCCAGACGCGCTCGCACTTCGTGAAGACGTACGGCCTCCGGGGGCGACCGCGGATCGCCCGCGCGACGATCTCCTCGGCGTGGCCGAGGCCGTACACCGCGGCGGTGTCGATCCAGTTGATGCCGAGCTCGAGCGCCCGCTGGATCGCCGCGATCGACTCCTGGTCGTCCTGCGGGCCCCAGCCGTACTGCCACCCGCCGCCGCCCGTCGCCCAGCTCCCGAAGCCGAGCGGCGTGATCTGCAGGTCCGAGCTCCCGAGTCGCCGCGTGATCATGGCCCGGAGCATAGCGCCGCGCGCGGCGGCGCGCGCTCCTGCGGGCTGCGCGCCCGGCGGCCGGGGAGCGCCCGGGCGAGCGGTGCCGCGGGGGCGTGATCACCTTCGCGGCATGAGAGCCCTCACGTACGACGGGCCGTACCGCGTCAAGGTGCGGACCAAGCGCGACCCTCGGATCGAGCACCCGCAGGACGGCATCGTCCGCGTGACCGCGGCGGCCATCTGCGGCTCGGACCTGCACCTGCTCCACGGCCTCGTCCCCGACACGCGCATCGGCACCACCTTCGGTCATGAGATCGTCGGCGTCGTCGAGGAGCTCGGGCCGGAGGCGACCGGCCTCTCGGTCGGGGACCGGGTGCTCCTCCCGTTCCCGATCTTCTGCGGCACCTGCTTCTTCTGCCAGCGGGGCATGACCTCGAGCTGCGAGAACACCAACCCGGCGAGCGACGCCGCCTGCGGCGTCTACGGGTACGGCCACCTCACCGGCGGCTACGAGGGCGGCCAGGCCGAGTACGTGCGGGCCCCGTTCGTGGCCGTGGACGCGGAGCGGATCCCCGAGGACCTCACCGACCTCCAGGCCCTCCCGCTCACCGACGCGCTCGCCACGGGGTACTTCGGAGCGGAGATGTGCGACCTGCGCGGCGGCGAGACCGTGGTCGTGTACGGCGCCGGGCCCGTGGGCCTCTTCGCGATGCGCTCCGCCTGGCTCATGGGCGCGGGCCGGGTGATCGCCGTGGACCACGTGGATTACCGGCTCGACTTCGCGCGGCGGTGGGCCGGGGTGGAGACCCTGGACTTCCGCGAGGGGGACATCATCTCGACGATCAAGGGGATGACCGAGGGCCGCGGCGCCGACGCGTCGATCGACGCCGTCGGCTGCGAGGCCGCGGGCTCGGCCGCGCAGCGGGCGATCGGCGTGTACGGCAAGATGCAGGCCGGCTCGACCGTCGCGTTCAACTGGTGCGTGCACGGGACGCGCAAGGGCGGGACGATCTCGGTGGTCGGCGTCTACGGCCCGCCGTACGCAGCCTTCGACTTCGGCACCGCCATGAACAAGCAGCAGACGATCCGGACCGGGCAGTGCCCCGTGAAGCGCTACGTGCCGCGCCTGATCGAGCACATCCGCGCCGGTCGCATGGACGCCGACGCGGTCTTCACGCATCGTGTGGGGCTCGAGGACGCGCCGGACGCGTACCACATGTTCGCGCAGAAGAAGGACGGCTGCATCAAGGTCGCCATCCTCCCTCACGGAACGACCATCCACTAGGAGCGAACATGTCCGTGGATCCGAACCCGACCCAGGGCACCCAGGCGCCGCTCCCCTCCGGCCGGCCGTTCCCGCCCGTGGACCAGGACCTGAGCCGCCGCCCCGGCTACCCCAGGGAGCGCCCGCCGGAGCCGTGGCCCAACGCGCGGCCGCAGCTCGCGCGGATGAGCGCGAAGCCCAACACGCCGACGCACGGCCGGCCCGGCAAGACGATGCCGCCGGTCTACAGCACGGCGGTGCCGCTCCGCGGCGTCTCCGGCCTCGTGAAGCGGCTCGCGTACCGGCTCCCCGATCACGCGACCGCCCACTGGATGCTGCTGCTGCTCGGCGACCGCGTGCAGTCATGGGGCCGCCGCTCGCGGAAGCTCCTCTGGTTCGGCGCGCCCGCCGCCGTCGGCGTGCTGCTCCTGCGGCGCGTGTTCGAGGGCCGCGACCGCTGAGGAGCTGGCCAGCCGGCCCAGGCGCATCCCCGAGTCCGCGGTCCAGGTCGCTGGCCTTGCGCGGCGTCGCGCAGGCATCCGCGTCGCCGATGGGCGACGTGGCCGACATCGGACGGCCGCGGCTTCCTGCCGGGGCGAATCGATTCAGGATGCGCCCGAACTCCCCATTTACACCGCCGCTCGCACCCGCGCGGAGGCTCGCCGGGGGTGCCGTCTCGACCGGAGCCGCCAGCGCGGGGCCAAGCGCCCATTCAGTCGCTTGTACGGACAGTGCAAGGTGCTTAGCAGATGGGCCTCCGCTGCACCACCGCCACGCACGAGGTGCCCTCGGCACCCGTCCACGAAAGGGAAGGTCCGATGCCAGGAGTTCGTTCAGCGATCACCGCGGCGTTGCTCGCCGGAGCGTCCCTCGCCGCCGCCGGCTGCGGCCCGGGCGCGGGCGAGGCGCCGGAGCAGGGCGAGGCGACCGCGGCCGCGGTCCCGACGGGATTCATCGACGAGCTGGTCGCCTCGGGCATCCCGAGCCCGACGGCGATGGCCTTCGCGCCCGATGGCCGGCTGTTCGTCTCGCAGCAGAACGGGCAGCTGCGGGTGATCTCGAACGGCAACCCGCGCCAGCTGCTGCCGACGCCCTTCCTGTCGTTGAGCGTGAGCTCCGCGGGCGAGCGCGGCCTGCTGGGCGTCGCGTTCGATCCGGGCTTCACCACCAACCGGTACGTGTACGTCTACTACACGGCGACCACCCCGACGATCCACAACCGGGTGAGCCGCTTCACGGCGAGCGCGACCGACCCGAACGTCGCCGCGGCGGGCAGCGAGACCATCCTGCTCGAGCTCGACCCGCTGAGCAGCGCCACCAACCACAACGGCGGCGCCATGCACTTCGGCCCGGACGGCAAGCTCTACATCGCGGTGGGCGAGAACGCGAACCGCGCCAACGCGCAGACGCTCGAGAACCTGCTCGGCAAGATGCTGCGCATCAACGCGGACGGGACGATCCCGGCGGACAACCCGTTCGTCGCCCAGGCGAGCGGCGTGAACGACGCCATCTGGGCCATCGGCCTGCGCAACCCGTTCACGTTCGCCTTCCAGCCGGGCACCGGGCGGATGCTCATCAACGACGTGGGCGAGTTGACCTGGGAGGAGATCAACGACGGGATCGCCGGCTCGAACTACGGGTGGCCCACGACGGAGGGCCCCACGACGCAGGCGGGCATCCGCGGTCCGATCTTCGCGTACCAGCACGGCTCGGGGACGACGACCGGCTGCGCGATCACCGGCGGCGCGTTCTACAACCCGGCGACGGTCCAGTTCCCCGGCACCTACGTCGGCAAGTACTTCTTCGCCGACTACTGCAGCAACTGGATCCGCGTCCTGGACCCGGCGGCCGGGACGGCGACGGGCTTCGCGACCGGGCTCGGGGCCCCGGTCGATCTGCGGGTCGCGGAGGACGGGGCGCTCTGGTACCTCCAGCGGGGCGGCTCGCCGGCCGGACAGGTCCATCGCGTCCGCTACGGCCAGCAGGCCGAGGCGCCCGCCATCACGCAGCACCCGGCGAGCGTCACCGTCGCGGCGGGCCAGCAGGCGACGTTCACGGTCGCGGCCACGGGCACCCCGCCGCTCAGCTACCAGTGGCAGCGCGGGACGGCGAACATCGCCGGCGCGACGAGCCCGACCCTGTCGTTCACCGCCACGTCGGCAGACAACGGCGCGACGTTCCGGGCGGTGGTGACGAACGCCGCGGGCACCGCGATCAGCAACGCCGCCACGCTCACCGTGGGCGGGAGCGCTCCCACGGCGAGCATCACGGCGCCCGCGGCGGGCGCGACCTACGCCGCGGGGACCACCGTCAGCTTCTCCGGCGCGGGCAGCGATCCCCAGGACGGCGCGCTGCCGCCCAGCGCGTTCACCTGGGAGATCGTGTTCCACCACGACACGCACACGCACCCGTTCTACGGCCCGGTGAGCGGCATCACGAGCGGCTCCGTCGCGATCCCGGACCGGGGCGAGGTGGCGACGAACGTGTTCTACCGGTTCCACCTCACGGTGCGGGACTCCTCCGGGCTGACGCACACGGTCACCCGCGACCTCGTCCCGCGCGTCGCGAACGTGACCTTGCAGACGATCCCCGCCGGCCTGCAGCTCCTCCTCGATGGGACGCCGGTGACCGCGCCGGTGACGGTCCCCAACGTCGTCGGGATCATCCGCTCGATCGGCGCGCCCTCGCCGCAGACGTCGGGGGGCACGCAGTACACCTTCGGCTCCTGGTCCGACGGCGGCGCGGCCACGCACGAGATCGCGGTCCCGGCGACGGCCACTACGTACACGGCCACGTACACGGGCGGGACCGGCGGGGGGCCGATCGCGGACGGCACCTACAGCCTCCTGCCGACCCACATCCCCAGCACGCTCCCGCCCCGGTGCGTGGACGTCTCCGGCTCCTCGACCGCCAGCGGCGCGGACGTGTTCCAGTGGACCTGCCACGGCGGCGCGAACCAGCGGTGGCAGCTCACGCACCAGGGGAGCGGGATCTACGAGCTGCGCCCGTCGCACGCCACGGCGAGGTGCCTCGCCGTGCAGAGCGGCTGGGGAGGCTCCGACGTGATCCAGTCCACCTGCAACGGATCCGCCGGCCAGCGCTGGCTCATCCGCGCCGTCTCCAGCGGCGTCTACGAGCTCCGGCCGCAGAGCGGCACCAACCGGTGTCTGTACGTCTCCCGGAGCAGCACCGCGAACGGCGCCGACGTCGTCCTGGCGACGTGCAACGGTCAGGCGAGCCAGCGGTTCCGGATCCAGCCGTGAGGTGAAGCCGGGCACGACGGCGGCGGGCCCCGGGCCTGCCGCCGTCGCGCAGCGACGCCCGCGCCGATCGCGCGGGCACGGGGATCGGCGGACCCGACGCGCGAGGCGAGACGAGCGCCCGCGTGGCAGCTCCGTCCACGCCCGCTCGTTGCCGTGCGTGGAGCGGCGCCGCAGCTTTCCCGCATTCCGGTGCCGGGCGAACGGCCGGGCCATCGGGGCCCTCCACGGCCGGCACCAAGCGCGAAGAGGGAACCATGAGACGCCTGGCATTGGCGTTCGTAGTGGCTGCGCTGACTGCGTGCGGCAACAGCATCGGGGGAGGGGGCGGAGGAGGGGGCGGCGGGGGAGGGGGAGGCGGGGGCGGTGGCGGAGGGGGCGGGGGTGGAGGCGGGGGCGGGGGAGCGGACACCCCGCCGGTCGCAGAGCCCGCGAGCACGCCGCCGGCCGCACCGGCGGGCCCGAGCCGCGCCGCGATCTCGTGGCGGCGCACGGGCACGTCCACGGACCTCACGGCGCTCGACGTCTCGGTCGCGGGGGTCGCGCTCCGGTTCTCGGGCCGGGCCGATCCGGCCGACGGCGGCCCGTGCTTCGATGGGACCGAGCTCTACTTCGCCGCGGAGCTGACGAGCCGGATCGACTTCACCAGCACCGGCACGACGCCGCTCGCGGGGTTCCAGACCGAGCGGGAGGGCGACGTCGCGGAGGTGGACGTCTTCGTGCGCGAGGCGAGCGTCGTCCACCGCGGGCAGGAGCGGCGCGCCCGCGCCGGGCTCACCTGCGTCGCGCCGGACGGCACGCGGTACGCGCTCATCCGCACCGTCGCGGCGGGCACGATCACGCTGGCGCACGACCAGACCACGACGATCCTCGTGGACCTCCGGCCGGACGACGTCGCGCGGAGCGAGAGCGTCTGCCCCGGTCCGGAGCCGACGCCCGCCTGCAGGTGGCGCTATGGCGACTGGGGCCCGTGCCAGCCGTCGGGCCGCCAGTACCGGAACGTGATCGGGATCGGGAACGCGGGCGAGGTGTGCCAGGGGCTCCCGGTCACCTCGCAGGCGTGCAGCTACGTGCCGCCGCCTTCCGGCGACGGTGACGGTGACGGGAGCGTCGGCGGTGGTGGCGGGGGCGGCGGCGGTGGCGGCGCCGGAGGGGGCGGTGGTGGTGGCGGCGGCGGTGGCGCCGGAGGAGGAGGTGGTGGTGGTGGCGGTGGCCTCCGCGCCGGCGAGGCGCAGACCCGCATGCCCGAGTGCGAGGACGAGGACGACGTGGACGATCACGAGCCGGGCGACCGGATCATCTTCACGCTGCCGTCCAAGCTCTTCTGCCACATGTGACGCGGTGAAGGACGGCGCCGGGGCGGTCGTCCTCGACGGGAGACCGTTCGCCGCTCGCCCTTCGACAGGCTCAGGGCGAGCGGCCGCTTCACTTCCCGCTCGTGCTTCGACACTCAGGGCGCGCGGCCGCTTCGCTTCCCGCTCGTGCTGAGCCTGTCGAAGCACGAGCGGTGAAGGGTTCAGCTCGACCGGGCGCGGCGGTCAGGGCTCGGTCGTGAACGTCCCGGCGAGCTCCTCGGGGTCGAGCACCACCTTCCAGCTCGCGGCGCCGGCGGCGGTGAGGCGCTTCCCCCAGTCCGCGAGGCGGGCCCGGTAGGCGGCGGGATCGTTCACGTCGGCGGCGAGCCGCTTCACGTTCATCGCGAGCACGTCGGTCCCGGCGAGCTCGTCCTGCTCCAGCGTGCGCTTCGCCCCCTTGGGCAGCTCCTCGCGCATGTCGCTGAAGATCACGATCGCCCGGTGACCGGCGCCGGTCTTCTTGAGGTGCTCCGAGGCGAAGAGCAGCGCGCCGCTGATGTCGGTGTAGCGCGCGCGCTTCTGCGACGCCGCGAACCGGTCGAGCTCGCGGGCGAGGTCGAGCTTCTGCGCGTTCGCGCGGCTCGGCCGCTCGTCGAGCGTGACGCGCTTCACCAGGGCGTCGTCCGCGTAGCTCTGCTCGCCGATGCGGACGACGAGGAACGTGTCGCCGGGGCGGATGCCGGGGAGCACGCCGGCGCGGACGATGCGCGCGACGTCGGGGATGCGATCGGCGTACGTCCCCGAGACGTCCACCAGCACGGCGACGGCGCGGGTCTGGCTGCGGCCGTCGGTGCACGCGGACGCGGCGAGGAGCAGGGCGGCTGCGGCGGCGAGCTTGGAAGCGGTCATCGGCGGGGCGCCTGGAAGGGCTGGGTGCGTTCGGTGGGGTTCCGCAGCGCGGCCGGCGCCACGGGGCTCGGCGCCGGGGACGCGTCGCGGCGCACGAGCCGCTCGATCTGCAGCGGCACCACGATGACGATGTCGAACGCGTAGGCGAGGACGGCGGCGCCGTACCGCACGAGGTGGGCGCAGATCCGGAGGAGCACGC
This sequence comes from Pseudomonadota bacterium, assembly GCA_023428085.1. GTDB lineage: Bacteria > Myxococcota > Myxococcia > Myxococcales > Anaeromyxobacteraceae > Anaeromyxobacter. The sequence continues at coordinate 7,482 of JAEYZK010000188.1, read as the reverse complement.
CGAGGCCGCGCAGGAGGAGCCCCAGGCCGCGGCCGACCACGTGCCGGCCGGTCTCGATCAGCATCTCGAGGGGCACCGCGATCATCGCGAGGATCCAGGGGAGGATGAAGCCGAGCACCGCCTGGCCCACCACCGGGATCCGGTCCACGAGCTGCGCCTCGACCTGCGCGTGCGCCGGCGAGGCCTGCCCGGCGAGCTCCATCCGGAGGGCCTGGTCCGCCGCCGACATGTTCTCGCGGAGCACGGCCAGGGAGGCCTCCACGCAGGCGAGCAGGAAGAGGCCGGAGAGCGCCACGAGGAAGATCACCCGCCGGCGCGAGATGGGCAGGCCGCTCAGCTTGGGGAAGAGGTGGGTGATGCCGAGCGACTCCATCACGAAGATGCCGGCCGCGACCTCCATGAGGACGATCACCAGCGCCGCGATCTTGGAGACGGAGAGGCCCGCGACCGACCCGCCGGCCGAGTTCACGAGCTCGGACATCGGCCGGGCGATGAGGTGGAAGTTGACGTACGCGCCGACGGCCGCGACCGCCACCACGAACGCCGAGATGATGAAGAGGTTGAGCGACCCGGCCGCGAGCCCGCGCTCCGCGGCGTCCTCGCCCCGGCGGATCTTCTCGTACCGCTCCATGTAGCCGTCGATCTTGCTGGACGCGCCGAGGGTCCCGGTGACCGCGTGCTGGACCTGCTCCAGCGCGCCCTTGATGGTCTTCCAGACCGGCGCCAGGTCGGCGAGGATCTTGTGCCGCTTCGCGGTGGCGTCGCGGTACTCGGCGAGCGCCTTCTTCTCGGACGCGACCGCCGACTTGTGGATCTCGTCGAGGACCTTCTGCACGGTCCGGTCGCCGGCCTTGGGGAGCGCGGCGATGGCCTGCACGGCCTCGGGCCAGCCCGGCGCCTCGGGCGGCGTCAGCGCGGAGGCCTTGAGATCCTCGTCCACGCGCCGCACGCTCTCGTCGAGCCGCTTGTGGAGGCCGGGGTACTCCTTGAGCTCGGTCGTGAAGGTCGTCGCGAGGCGGGTGAACTCGCGCTCGATCCGGGCCTCGGCCTCGGCGCGGCCGGCCTCGAGCAGCACCTCGCGGTTGCGCCGGTGCAGCTCCTCGGAGGCGCTGCGCAGCCAGCGCCCCGCGAGCCGCAGGGCGCCGCCGAGCGCCGCCCCGAGCTTCCGGAGCCCGCGGTGCACCGGGACGCGCGCCGCGTACCCGATGACCTGCACGACGAGGAACAGGACGAGGAGCGACGCCACCGGATTCTCGGGCCAGATGTAGAGGCTTCGCATGGTTGCCCACGATTATGGGACAGGGCGCGGCCCGATCCAATGCGCAGGCGCAGGCGGAAGCTCACAGCGAGTCAATCCAACGGGTTGTCGTGCGCCGCGGCGCGCCACGGAAATTGCACGGGCATCCCTCGTGCTACATTGTCCGAGCCCTGCCCCGCCCCGTGCGGGGCGCGCTGCGCACAAGCTCCGCCATGTCGATCCCGAACGGCTTCCTCCCCCGACTCCTCGCGGGCGCGTCGCTGCCGCCGCGCGGCCTCGCCTACCTCGCCGCGCGCCCCGCGCTCTGGCCGCTCGCGGCCGTGCCGGCGGTGCTGACCCTCCTCGGCATCGTCGCCGTCCTCTTCCTCGGCGGTCCGTTCGCCGGCTGGCTGCTCGGCCTGCTCTGGACGCGCCCCGAGGCGTGGCTGTGGCTCGCGCTCTGGCGGGTGGCGCAGGCGGCGATCTGGCTCGTGCTCCTCGTGCTCGGCGCGTTCGGGCTGCCGACGGCGCTCTCCGCGCCTGCGCTCGACGTCCTCTCGACGCGCGTCGAGCGGCTCGAGCTCGGGGAGGTCGAGGGGCAGGGCGGCCTCGGGCGGGCGGTCGCGGAGACGGTGCGCGGCGTCGCGAACTCGCTCGTCCGGCTCCTCTGGTTCGCGCTCGGGCACGCGCTGCTCCTGCTCGTTCTGCTCGTACCGGTCGTGAACGTCGCGTACCCGGTGCTCGCGTTCCTGTGGACCGCGCGGTGGACGGCGGTCGAGTACCTCGACCTCCCCATGGCCAGACACCTCCACCGCCTCGGAGACGTGCACGCCGCGCTCCGGTCGATCCGGCCGCTCGGCCTCGGCCTCGGCGGCGTGCTCGCGCTCGCGCTGGTCGTGCCGTTCGCGAACCTGCTCGTCGTGCCCGCCGGCTCGGTCGCGGGGACGCTCCTCTACTGCGCGCTCGTGCGCGCGCGGCTCGCGCCGGCCGCGGTGCCGCCCACCCCGCCCCCGCCGCTGCCCGCGCCGTCGAGCCGGTAGATCCCGCCGCCCTCCCAGTCCACGGCGTAGAGCTCGCCCGCGAGGTCCTCCGCGAACGACGAGAGGTTCGCGGTCGCGTGGAGGAGCTCGGTCCGCGAGCCCGCCACCCCGGGGTCGTGCGCGAAGATCCGGCCGGTGCCGAAGTCTCCGAAGACGTAGCGGCCCTGGAGCGCCGGGATCGCGGCGCCCCGATAGACGTACCCGCCCGTCACGGAGAAGCCCAGCGCGCGGCCGTACTCGACGACCGGATCGACGATCGGCGCGCCCCCGCGGACCTCTCCCGGGCCTGGGCAGCCGGTGGGCGGGGAGAAGCAGTGCGCGCCCTCGCGGTACCTCCACCCGTAGTTGAGGCCCTTCTCGACCACGTCGATCTCCTCCCAGGCTCCCTGGCCCACGTCGCCGGCCCACAGCGCGCCGGTCGCGCGGTCGAAGCTCCACCGCCACGGGTTGCGGAAGCCGAAGGCCCAGATCTCGGGGCACGGCGCGGCCGGGGTGGCCCCGCGGGTGCACGGCGCGTTGCCGGCGAAGGGGTTGTCGGCCGGGATGGCGTAGCCGGCGCCCGTGCCGTCCACGTCGAGGCGCAGGAACTTGCCGAGCAGCGTGGTGAGCGACTGGGCGCGATCCCCCGGATCGCCGCTGCCGCCGCCGTCCCCGAACCCGAGGTACAGGAAGCCGTCGGGGCCGAACGCCAGGCCGCCGCCGTTGTGGTTCGTGTCAGGCTGGTCGATGGCGAGCACGAGCTGCTCGCTGGCGGGATCGAGCGCGAGGAGGTTGCCCTCCCGGACGCGGAGCCGCACGACGTGCGAGCGGAGGACGTCGCTGGGGACGAAGTTCAGGAACACCTCGGGCGGCTGCGGCCAGTCCGGGTGGAACGCCATGCCGAGCAGGCCGCGCTCATCCTCGGCGTCGATCCGGTCCGACAGGTCGACGAACACGTTCGCCGCGGCGACGTCCGACGCGTTCTCGAACGTCCGCACGATCCCGCCCTGCTCGACGATCCACCACCGCGCGTCGTCGCCCGGCGCCTGCAGGAGCTGCACCGGCCAGGAAGGTGAGCGCCTCGAAGACGGGCGTGAGCCGGACCGTGGATCGGGCGCGGGCGGCGCCCTCGTCGCCGCCGCACCCCGCCGTCGCGGCCAGGACGGTGGAGATGGCGAGGAGGACCGGCGTTGCGGGGCGCCGGGGCAGGGGTGACGGGGGTCGCGGCAGGCGCACGGGTCGCGAGTTCATGGGCAGGCGAGGGCCGCTGCGCAACGCGCGTGCGTCGGAGCCCCGCGCGGGTCCGGGCCGCTGTAGGATCTCGCCCCATGCGCACGAACGACGAGCGGCTGCGGTTCGCGGTGGTGGGCTGCGGGGCCCACGCGCAGGTGCACGCGCGGACCCTCACCGCCCACGCGGAGGTCGCCCTCGTCGCGTGCTGCGATCCCGACGAGGCGCGGGCCCGCGGCTTCGCGGCCGCGCACCGCTGCGCGGCGCACCCGTCGCTCGACGCGCTGCTCGCGCGGGAGCGGCCCGACGCCGTCGTGCTCTGCACGTGGCCCACCCTGCACCTCGAGCAGCTCCGCGCCTGCCTCGCCGCCGGCGTCCGGAACGTGCTGTGCGAGAAGGCCCTCACCACCTCGGGCGCCGCCGCGCTCGAGATCCTCGCGCTCGCCCGCGCGCGCGGCGCGCTCGTCGTCGAGGGGTACATGTACCGGCACCACCCCGCGATCCGCCGGATGGAGGAGCTCGCCTTCGCGTCCGGCCTCGGCCCCGTGGACCACGTCCGCGCCGCCTTCAGCAACCACGAGCCGGAGGCGCACGCGGACGCCCTGCAGGGCCAGGACTGGCGCTACCGGAAGGAGTGCGGCGGCGGCGTCCTGCACGACTGGCTCGCCTACTGCGTGAACGGCGCCCAGCACTTCGCGCGGTCGCTGCCCCGGCGCGTCTTCGCCTCGGGCACGGAGAGCGAGCGCTACGGGGTGGTGGACCGGATCTACGCGCAGATCGAGTACCGGAACGGCATCGCAGGGTTCCTCGAGAGCAGCAAGCACGCGAGCTTCACGCAGGCGCTCCAGGTCAGCTGCGCAGGCGCGATCCTCCGGTTGCCCGTCGCGTGGGGGATCTACGGGGAGGTCGCGATCGAGCAGCTCCGGCGCAAGCCGGAGTGGGACTACGTGGCCGCGTCCGTGGAGCGGATCCCGCCGGCGGACGCGTTCGCGCTCCAGCTCGACGACTTCGTGGCCGCGGTCCGCGGGCGCGCGCGGCCGCTCGTGCCGCTCGAGGAGTCGGTCGCGGACGCCATCACGGTGGACGCCCTCGCGCGGAGCCTGCGCGAGGGCCGGGCGGTGGAGCCGGACTTCTCGGCGGTGGAGGCGCGGCCGTGAAGCGGGTCCCCGCGCGCGTCCTGTCGGCGCTCGCGCCGCGCTTCGGCGCCGCTCCCGCCGCGCTCGCGTTCCTCGGCGGCGGGCAGGACTACTCGGACGGCACGGCCTATCGGTTCCCGGGGGCGGCGGGGGACCGGGTGCTCAAGATCCTGGGGCCCTTCCCGCCCGACGACGCGGCCCTCGCGGTCGCGGCGGCGCGGCTCGCGTGCGTGAGGCGACTGGCCGACGCCGGCTCTCCGCTCGTCCGGCCCTTCACCTCGCGCGCAGGGTCGATCTTCGAGCGCGCGGAGGAGGGCGGCGAGGTGTACCTGGCATACGCGTATCCGTACGCGCCCGGGCGCGCCGCGGAGCCCTCCGACGCGGCCGTGCGCTCCGGCGCGTACGCGCGCGCCATGGGGGCCGCCGTCGCGCGGCTCCACGCAGCGTCCGCGCGGATCGAGGAGACGCTCCGGCCCGAGGGGACGTCCGACCTGCAGCGGGCGCTGGGTGGCTGGCGGGACGAGTGGGCCTTCTTCCGGCGCTGGTGCCACGACGCGGAGGTCGGGGCGGCGTGGGAGCGGCTCCGGGTCGCGCTGGAGCGGCTCCCCGTGGACCGCGCCGGGTACGGGTTCGTGCACAACGACGTCCACCCGGGGAACGCCATGCTCGATCCGCGGGCGGCCGCCGACGGGGAGGCCGAGCCGCAGCTCCTCCTCATCGACTTCGACGTCGCGGGCTACCACTGGTTCCTGAACGACGCGGCCGCGGCGATCTACGGCCTCGCCTCCCTGCGCGCGGGGGGCCTCGAGCCGGCGGCGGGCCCCGACGCGGTGGAGCTCGCCGAGGTGGCGAAGACGTTCTGGGAGGGGTACGGCCGTCACCGCACGCCGGGCGCCCCCTGGGCGGCGCGGCTGCCCCTCTTCCTGCAGTACCGGCGCTGCCTGCTCTTCATGCCGTTCCAGGAGCTCACCGCGGCGGACCCGGAGTGGCGCGCGCGCTGGAAGCGGCGCATCGCCGCCGCCGACGCGGAGCTGTTCGACGGCACGGCAGCGACTCGTCGCGCTCCTTGATCTGCCAGCGGGAGGAGACCCCGGAGCGCGGTGCTCGTCGCGCCGCGGCACCCGCGGCGGCGTCCGGTGGACGTGGACTTCCTTTCGGGGCGCGGCGGCTGACGGGACGGGCGGCGGCTCGGGGCCGCTGAAATGCCGCCGGGGATCTGGGACAATGGCCGGGTGGGCGCTCCGCCCGGCGAAGGAGGGGAACGTGGACAGGACGGTCGCGCGGATCGGATGGCTGCTCCTCGTCGTCGGGATCGGCCTTCTCGGCGGCGCGGCCTACGTCGCCAGCAGGACGGCGGCGTTCCTGCGGAGCGCGGAGCAGGTCGAGGGGACGGTCGTCGCGCTCGTGGGATCGGACACGTACGCCCCCAGGGTCGAGTACCGGCTCCCGTCCGGCGAGACGCGGACGTTCACCTCCGGCGTGAGGACCTCGCCGCCCGCCTACGACGTGGGCGAGCGCGTGACGGTGTCCTACGACCCGCAGCGCCCCGGCGCGGTGCGCCTTCACGGAACGTTCTCGCTGTGGGGCTTCCCCATCTTCCTCGGCGGCTTCGGCCTCGTCCTCGGGGGGGCCGGCGGCGTGATGCTCGCCGTCCGCGCCGCCCGCCGGCGCCGCGAGGCGGCGCTCCGGCTGCACGGCCGCCGCGTCCAGGCGCGCTTCCAGGCCGTGGAGCGGAACGCGAGCCTCACGGTGAACGGCGTCCACCCATGGCGCATCGTGTGCCAGTGGCAGGACCCGACGACCGGCCTGCTCCACGTCTTCAAGAGCAGGAACCTGTGGTTCGATCCGACCTCGTATGTCCGGGCCCAGGAGCTGACGGTGTTCGTCGATCCCAGGAACCCGCGACGCTACGCCGTGGACGTGGAGTTCCTCCCGCGGCTGGCCGCGTAGTCCCCCATGCCCTCGCTCCTCCTCGCCGCCTTCCCGCCGGAGCTCGCCGGGCTCGCCGCCGCGCCGCCCGCGGGGTGGGTGGCGCGCACCGCCGGGATCGGCGCGATCGCCGCTGCGGTCACGACCGCGCGCCTCGTCGCCGAGCTCCGCCCGGACCGGGTGCTGTTCGTGGGCACCTGCGGCGCGTACGACGAGCGGCTCGCGATCGGCGCGCACGTCTCCGCGGCCGAGGCCGTCGCCGTCTCCAGCGAGGAGCTCGACGGCCGGGCCTATCGCCCCGAGCTCGAACGCACCTGCTGGCCCGCGACCTGGGCGCTGCCGTTCCCTGCGTTCCCCGTCGCCGTCCCGCCGGCGATCACCGTGGGCGTGGAGAGCGCCCTGCGCCTGGCCGCCCGCGCGCCCGTCGAGCACCTCGAGCTCACGGGCGTGTTCGCGGCCTGCCACGCCGCGGGCGTCCCGGTGGCGGGCGCGCTGGCGGTCGCGAACCGCGTCGGCCCCGCCGCGCACGCGGAGTGGCGCGCGAACCACGCGCGCGTGAGCCTGGCGCTGCTCGAGGCGCTCGAGCGGGCGGGGGTGTTCGGGGATCAGTAGTCAGTGGTCAGTGGTCAGTGGTCAGTGGTCAGTGGTCAGTGGTCAGTGGTCAGCCTGACGACCGACAACCGACAACCGACAACCGACAACCGACCACTGACAACCGACCTCACCTCGGCACCTCGACCGTCTCCAGCAGCTCCTGCACGAGGTCGTCCGGGCCCGCGCCCTCGAGCTCCGCCTCGGGGCGGAGCACCAGCCGGTGCCGGAGCACGGCGGCGGCCATCGCCTTCACGTCCTCGGGGCCGACCCAGCCGGCGCCGGCGAGCGCCGCGCGGGCCCGGGCGGCCGCGAGGAGGCCCACCCCGGCCCGCGGGCT
>JAEYZK010000090.1 GCA_023428085.1 Pseudomonadota bacterium | reverse complement strand
CGAGCCCGAGCCCGAGCCCGAGCGCCCGGACGCGGGGCAGGACCCGCGGTCCACCCCGGCGGAGGCCGCGCGCGCCCGGGCGGAGGAGGAGCGCGCGGCGGCGGAGGAGGAGCGCGCCCGCGCGGAGGCCGAGCGCCAGGCGATGCTCGCGGAGCTCGCGGCGATCCGCGAGGAGCTCGGCGCCACCCGCGCGCGCGTCGAGCGCGAGGAGGCGGAGCGCCGCTGGAGAGAGGACCAGCTCGGTCGCACCGCGGCCGAGCTGCGGCAGACGCTGGCCGTGCTCGCCACGGGCTCGGTCACGGACGTGGCGCCCTCGCTGGAACGCGCGGCCCGGACGTTCGAGGCGACGGGGCAGCCCCGGCCCGCCGCCGCGATCGCCGCCGCCCGGGCCGCGATCGACCGGCGCAACTTCGTGCAGGCCCGCGCGGCGATCGGCCAGGCCGTCCTCGCCGCCGAGCAGGGCGCGACGGCGCGGTAGCGGCCCAGCCGGGCGGCCGAGCGCCGCCCCCGCCGGTGCTCCTCCCAGGTAGCGCCCGCCGTGCCTAGCTTCGCCAGGTGACCCCCTCCGCAGCAGCGGCGCTCATCCCCCTCATCGGGGTGGTCGCGTTCCTGCTCGCGACGCTGCTCGTCTTCACCGCGAGTTCGATCCTCTTCGGCCGGCCGCACACGCCGGACATCGAGAAGCGCGAGCACACCTTCCTCGCCAAGTTCTTCCAGGAGTGGTGGATCTGGCTCTACCGCCCCGTGGAGCGGCTCTGCCTCCGCGCGGGCATCCCCCCCGACGCGATCACCATCGCGAGCACCTGCACCGCCGCCGTCGCGGCCGTCCTCATCGGCTCCGGGCGCCTCTCGCTGGGCGGCTGGGTGTACCTGTTCGGCGCGAGCCTCGACTTCATCGACGGCCGCGTGGCGCGCGCGAGCGGCCGCACGACCCGCCGGGGCGCGTTCCTCGACTCGACCCTCGACCGCGTCGCGGAGCTGCTCGTGATGGGCGGGCTCGCCGCCACCTTCCGGGACTCGCCGATCCTGTTCGCCGCCCTCACCGCGGCGGGCGCCTCGCTCCTCGTCTCGTACGCGCGCGCCCGGGGCGAGGCCCTCGGCGCGGGCGACGCCGCGCGCGTGGGGGGCATGCAGCGGCCGGAGCGGGTCGTCGTGACCGGCGCCGCCTGCGCCCTCTCGCCGCTCGCGGACGCAGCGTACGGGGCCGGCGCGGGCCGCGCTCTGCTGGGCTGGGCGCTCGCGATCCTCGCCGTGCTCACGACCGCCACCGCCGCCCGGCGGACCGTCGCCATCTACCGCGCCCTGCGCGCCAGCGATCCCGCTCCCGTCGCGCGGCCGGCGTTCCGGCTCGCGGACGTCTTCCGGCTCGACGTCTCGCGGCGCGGCAAGGCGAGCTGAAGCCGGCCCCCGGGGAGCAGGCCGTCCCGGAGCTGGGCCGCCGCCCCGCCGCCCCGCCGCGGCCAACCCCGCGATTGCCGGCCCTTGGGTCGCATGGTAGGAGGGGAGCACCGTGAGAGGCCCGCCGCCGCGCCACCCCGACGAGCAACGCGAGCAGCTCCCGCCCGTCGAGGGCTTCATCTCCGACGCCGCGGAGCTCGCCGACGGCGTGCGCGTCGTGTACCCGAACCAGGGCGTGTGCACCGTGGTCGGCGTCGAGGAGAAGGACATCTCCGGCCAGAAGCTCCAGCTCGTGCGGATGCGGCGCGAGGAGGACGGGGCCGCGGTGCTCGTGCCGCGGAACAAGGTCCCGGCGATCGGCCTGCGCAAGGTCGCGACCGGCGGGCAGATCGACGGCGTCTTCCACTACCTCGCCGCCCAGTTCGACGACCCGGAGCTCGACTGGAAGGTCCGGCACCGGGACAACGCCGATCGGCTCATCGCCGGGGGCGTGCTCGGGCTCGCGGAGGTCGTGAAGGGGCTCCACACGCTCTCGCGCCTGCGTCCCCTCCCCGCCAAGGAGCGCGAGCAGTACGACAACGCGCGGCACCTCCTCGTGCACGAGGTGGCGGTCTCGCTCGGCGTGTCGCCGGGCCTGGCCGAGGACTACATCGACTACGTCCTCATGCCGCCGCCGGGCGTGACGTTCGACGTCCCGCCCCCGCCCGCGCCCGTCGCGCTCCCGCCCCGGCCGCGCCGCCGCAAGCCCGCCGCCGAGGAGGAGGAGAACGTGCTCGGCGACCTCGGCCTGGGCGAGCTCGGGATCGACCTCGACCTCGTCGCCGAGGGCGAGGCGCCGGAGGCCGCCGGCGAGGGCGCCGCCGAGGGCGAGGGGGGCGAAGCCAAGCAGGAGGGCGAGGGCGGCGCCGAGACCGCGGCCGCCGCACCCGCCACCGCCGACGACGACGACGCCGCCGCCGTGGACGCCGGCGAGGACGAGGACCACGAGGCGCCGCGGCCGGCGCGGGCGGAGAAGAAGGCCAAGGCAAAGCCCGAGAAGAAGGCCGCGGCCGCGAAGCCCAGGAAGGCCCCCGCCGAGAAGAAGCCCGCGAAGCCGGAGAAGGCCGAGAAGTCCGCCGAGAAGAAGCCGGCGAAGAAGCCCGCCGCCAAGGCCGCGCCCAGGCGCGGAGGGAAGAAGAAGTGATCCGCGTCGTCACGCTCGACGAGCTCGACCCCGCCGACCTGGCGTTCCTGACGCGCAGCCTGTACCGGGCCTTCGGGCTCGGCACCGAGTACGCCGGCGATCGCCCGATGCCCGACGGCGCAGAGGGCAAGGACGGCCGCGTGGACGCCGTGGCGCTGCTGCGCGACGTCGCGCCCGTCCGCACCTTCGCGGACGACAAGGTCCTCTACGTGGCCTCCGCGCCGCTCTCGCTCCCGCCCGGACCGCTGGGCGAGCCGCCGTGCTGGGGCTTCGCCGACTTCGGGAAGGAGCGCGCGCTCGTCTCCACCGCGCGCCTCCCCGCGCGCGGCGCCAGCGAGTCCTCCGTCGAGGCGTTCCAGCGCCGGCTCGCGCGCGAGGCCGTCCACGCCGTCGGCCACCTCTGGGACCTCCACCACTGCGTGGACGCCCGCTGCGCGATGCATCCCTCCTGGTCGCCCCACCTCCCCGCCTCCCCGGAGATGGACCTCTGCCCCTTCTGCCGCGACAAGAGCGAGCGGAAGATCCGGCTCGCCAAGACCTGAGCCGGCGGCGGGCCGCCCGGCTC
>JAEYZK010000080.1 GCA_023428085.1 Pseudomonadota bacterium | reverse complement strand
GCCGGCGGGAGCGCGCCGCGGAGCGGGCGGTCGCCGCCGGGCACCCGGGCGCGCTGCTCGTCCGGACGGGCGCGTGGTTCGCGCCGTGGCGCCCGCTCGCGTTCCTCTCGGCCGCGCTCGAGGCGCTCGAGGCCGGCCGGCGCTTCTCCGCGGCCGCGGATCGCAGGGTGGCGCTGACGTACGCGCCCGACCTCGCGCACACGGTCCTCGACCTGCTCGCCGACGGGGAGGCCGGTCCGTGGCACCTCGTGCACCCGGAGCCGGTGTCCTGGGCCGAGCTGGCGCGGAGGGCGGCGCGGATCGCGGACCTCGATCCGGACCGGGTCGCGGGCGTCCCCGCGGCGACGCTCGGGCTCGCGGGTCCGCGCCCGCACCGGCCCCTCGGGACCGTCCGCGGCGCCCTCCTCGCGCCGCTCGACGCCGTGCTCGAGCGGTACCTGCGGGAGCGCGTGGCGGAGGCCGCGCGCGTCGAGCTCGCGGCCCCCGCCTGACGTCGCCGCGTCGCCGCCTCGCGGAGCCCGGGTGCGCCCACACCCGACGACAGCGACGCCCCCTTCACCCGCGCACCGCGGCGTGCTAACGGATGCCGAGGAAGATCAGCCGGAGCGGCCATGGACTTCGACGAGACCCGGGTGAGCGGAACGCCTCAGGCCAGCGGCCGGGCGACGACGGTGCGAGCGGCCCTGCAGGTCGTCCACTCCACCGACGCGGCCCAGGCCGGGCAGCGGTTCGAGCTCTCCGACGAGGACGTGACCCTCGGGCGCGAGCCGAGCAACACCATCGCGATCGCCTCCGAGCAGGCGTCGCGGCGCCACGCCCGCATCTTCGTCTCCGGCGGCGCGCACGTGCTCGTCGATCTCGACTCGACGAACGGCACGTTCCTCAACTCGAAGCTCGTGAAGGAGCAGACGCTCCGGCACGGGGACGTGATCCGGATCGCCTCGACGGTCCTGAAGTACCTCGTGGACGCGTAGCGTCTCACCTGGGCTCGGAGGCCTGACGATCCCCGGCAGGACGGGGCCCCCAGCGAAGCTGGAGGGAGCGGCGCAGCCCCCGTCCGCTCAGAAGAACCCGAGTTGCAGTCGGGCCGCCTCGCTCATCCGCGAAGGGTCCCACGGGGGGTCGAACACCAGCTCGACCTCCGCCTCCTTCACTCCCGGCGTGCCGAGCAGCTTGCGGCGGACGTCGTCCACGAGCACGGGGCCGATGCCGCAGCCCGGCGCGGTGAGCGTCATGTGGACGAGCACCTTGTGCCCGCCCTCGACCGGCTCCGCGTCGATGCCGTAGACGAGCCCCAGCTCGACGATGCTCGCGGGGATCTCCGGGTCGTACACGGTCCCGAGCGCCTCCCAGAGCCTCGTCTCGTCGAACGGCCCCTCGGCGGCCTCGGCGCGCGCGGTCTCGTACCGCTTCGCCTCCTCGACCGCCTCGGGCCCGAGCGCGTCGGCGTCCCGCCCGTCGATGCGGGCGAGCGAGCCCATGTCGGTCATGACCGTGAACTGGCCGCCCAGGGATTGCTGCACGACGAGCCAGGTGCCGGCGGGGAACGTCACGCGCTCGCCGCTCGGGACGAGCAGCGCCGCGACCTCGCGCGTGGTGGTGGTGGGCGTGCGGTTCATCTTCGTCGCTCCGCTACTCCGTCGAGATCGGGTCCGTGCGGCCCTCGAGCGCCTGCCGCAGCGCGTGCCAGGCGAGGCTCGCGCACTTCACGCGCGCGGGGAACTCGTGGACGCCCGCGAACACGGCGAGCTTCCCGAGCGCCTCCTCCTCCCCCGGGCGCGGACCCTCCGTCACGAGCCGGTGGAACTGCTCGAACATCGCGTCGATCTCGGCGGGCGTCTTGCCCTTCACGAGCCCGGTCATCACCGACGCCGACGCCTTCGAGATGGCGCACCCGCTCCCCTCGAACCGGACGTCGGCGAGCGCCCCGCCCTCGACCTTCGCGTGGATGGTGATCCGGTCGCCGCAGAGCGGGTTGAGCCCCTCCGCGCGCCGGTTCTCGCCCGGGAGCGGCCCGAAGTTGCGCGGCCGCTTCGAGTGCTCGAGGACGACCTCCTGGTACAGATCGGTGAGCTCGCTCACGACCAGATCCTCCGGATGATCGTGCTCACGCGAAGATCCTCCTCACCTCGTGCAGCCCGCGGACGAGCGCCTCGACGTCGGCGAGGTTCGAGTAGGCCGCGAACGAGGCGCGCACGGTCGCCTGGACGCCGAGGCGGTGCAGGACCGGCTGGGCGCAGTGGTGGCCCGCCCGGATGGCCACGCCCTGGCGATCGAGGATGGTCCCGGCGTCGTGCGGGTGGACGTCGCCCGGCAGGAACGAGATCACCCCCGCCCGCTCGCGCGGCGTGCCCACGAGGCGCACCTCGGGGAGCTCCCGGAGCGCGTCGAGCGCGGTCGCGATCAGGGCCCGCTCGTGCGCCGCGATCGCGGAGAGCCCGCGCTCGCCCACCCAGTCGAGCGCGGCGCCGAGCCCGATCGCCCCGCCGACGTCGGGCGTGCCCGCCTCGAACTTGTACGGCAGCGCGTTGAACCGCGTCTCCTCCCAGGTGACCGAGAGGATCATGTCGCCGCCGCCCTGCCACGGCGGCATCTCCTCGAGCAGCGCCCTGCGCCCCCAGAGCACGCCGATGCCCATCGGCGCGTAGATCTTGTGGCCGGAGAACGCGTAGAAGTCGGCGCCGAGCGCCCGCACGTCGGCGGAGAGGTGCGGCGCGGCCTGCGCGCCGTCCACCAGCACCGGCACGCCGCGGGCGTGGGCGCGCGCGACGATCTCGGCGACGGGGTTGACGGTGCCGAGCGCGTTCGAGACGTGGTTCACCGCGACGAGCCGCGTGCGCGGGCCGAGCAGCCCGTCGAGCGCCTCGAGCCGCAGGTCCCCAGCGTCGTCCACCGGGAGCACCCGGAGCCGCGCGCCCTTCTCCCGGCAGAGGAGCTGCCAGGGCACGATGTTCGAGTGGTGCTCGAGCTCGCCGACGACGATCTCGTCCCCCGGCCCGACCCGCTGCCGCCCGAACGTCTGGGCGACGAGGTTGACGGCCTCGGTGGTGCCGCGGACGAAGATCACCTCGTGCGGATCGACGCCCCCCAGGAAGCGGGCCACCTTCACCCGCGCCTGCTCGTGCGCCCGGGTGGCGCGCTCGGACAGGAGGTGCACCCCGCGGTGCACGTTGGCGTTGTCCTGCTCGTAGTAGCCGCGCAGCGCGTCCACCACCGCCCGCGGCTTCTGCGTGGTCGCGGCGTTGTCGAGGTAGGCGAGCGGCTTCCCGCGCACGAGCTGCGCGAGGACCGGGAACTGGGCGCGGACCGCGGCCACGTCGTAGGGCGCCGCCGGCCGGACCGCGCGGGCCTCCGCCGCGTGTGGCGTGCCCGGGATCATGCCGCCTCCAGCAGCGCGGCCGCCGCGGGGAGCCGGCCGGCGACCTGGCGGCGGGCGTGGTCGCGCAGCGCCGCCGGGCCGATCCGCTCCACCATCTCGGCCGCGAAGGCCCAGATGAGCAGCGTCCGGGCCGCGGCCTCCTCCACGCCGCGCGACCGCAGGTAGAAGAGCGCGTCCTCGTCGAGCTGGCCGACGGTGCCGCCGTGCCCGCACTTCACGTCGTCGGCGAAGATCTCGAGCTGGGGCTTCGTGTCCACCACCGCGTCGTCGGAGAGCAGCAGGTTCGAGTTCATCTGCCGGGCGTCGGTCTTCTGGGCGCCCGGCAGGACGCGGATCCGCCCGTGGAAGACCCCCCGGGCCCGGCCGTCGAGGATCCCCTTGTACGCCTCCTCGGTGCGGCACCGGGGCACCGCGTGGTCGATGACGGAGTAGCTGTCCGTCACCCGCGCGCCGTCGGCCATGTAGAGGCCGGACGCCGCGAGCGCGCCCCCCTCGCCGCCGAGCCGCACGCGGAGCTCCGCGCGCGAGAGCTGCGCCCCGAGCGCCAGCGAGTGCGCCGCGAGCTTCGTCCCCGCGCCCTGCTCCGCGAACAGCGCGCTCACGTGGAAGGCGCGATCGCCCTCGTCCTGCAGCTTCACGTGCGCGAGCTCCGCGCCGTCGCCGGCGACGAGCTCGGTCACCGCGGCCGTGAGGTACACGTCACCGCCCCCGAGGTAGAGCTCGGCGATCGACGCCCGTGCGCCCGCGCCGGCCACCACCAGCACCCGCGGGTGCTGGGCCACCGGCGCGTCCGCCCCGCCGCCGGCGAACACGAGCTCGATCGGCGCCTCGACCGCGGCGCCGGCGGGCAGGTGCACGAAGGCGCCGTCCTCGAGGACCGCCGCGTTGAGGGCGGTGAAGGCCAGCCCCTCGGGCCGCGCCAGCCGGCCGAGGTGCGGCCGCACGAGCTCCGGCGCCTGGGCGAGCGCCTCGGAGA
>JAEYZK010000045.1 GCA_023428085.1 Pseudomonadota bacterium | reverse complement strand
CCGGCGCAGCTCAGGATGTCCCGGCGCGCGGCGGCGCCGTGGCCGTTGGGGCCGGTGTCTGTCGCCCAGCCCACGGGGTGCGGGTCGCGGACGTTCACCGCCGACGAGGTCACGCCCTGCTCGGTGTGGCACGTGTAGCAGAAGGCGGAGCCGTGGCAGGACCGGCAGCTCGCGGGGTCGGCGCGGGCGTCGATGACGTGGCGCGAGACGTAGTCGCCGCGGTGGATGAACCCCTTGTCCACGGCCTCGGGGAAGATCACGGAGGGGCGGGCGGGGGTCACCTGCGCGGCGTGGCACTCGGCGCAGGACGTCTGATCGTGGCACGCGGCGCAGCTCTCGGCGGTCGGCCTCGCCATCGAGCCGTGCACCTTCATCCAGTTCCCCGCGTGCGAGAACGCGGTCTGCGGCACGTAGCCCTTCAGATCCACGTGGCAGGGCGTGCACTTCGCAGCGTTGAAGTCGGCCTGGTGGTTGTGGCAGCTCGTGCACGTCGCCATCGGCGGGGCGGGGGCGCGCGCGTCGCCGGCCTCCGGCAGCTTCTGGTGGCAGGTCCGGCAGTCCTTCACCTGCGCCAGGTGCTGCGCGTGATCGATCCGGATCCGGGAGGGCTCGCTCCGGGCCGGCACCTCCACCGAGACGTCGGTGTCGTGGCAGCCGTTGCAGCGGTCATCGGTGGACGGCGCCTTCGGGAGCTGCACGTGGCGGACGCCGGCCTCGAGCTGCTTCGCGTCGGCGATCCCGGCGTGGCAGGCGACGCAGGCGACGTCGCCCTCGACGTGCGGCGCGTGCGGGAACACGTACCTGGGCTCGGCCTGCCGCGCCTCGGAGCGCTGCGGCTTGAGCGAGCAGCCCGCGCCCGCGAGGGCGATGCCGGCGGCGGCGGCGAGCAGGGCGGGGAGCGCGAGGCGGTTCATCACCGCACCTCCGCGGTCCGGTAGGTCTGGTTGTACGCGAGCTTCGCCATGAGGTCGTAGTTCTGCTCGAGGTAGGGCGTCATCCCGGCGCTGCCGGAGACGACGGCGGTGAAGCCGAGGGGGAGCGGGTAGCCGGCGGTCACGGTCCCCGTGACCGACTCCCCCTGGCCGTTGACGTCTTCGCGGAAGAACGTGCCCAGGACGTCGCCGGTCACGAACGCCTTGCCCAGCGTGCGGCGGGCCCAGAGGCGCGTCCCGAAGTAGCCGTTCGCGTACGCGTCGAGGTTGAAGAGCTCCAGGCCCGCGGTGGTGCGGCCGCCCTCCCAGCTCACGCGCGCCCGGAGGTCGGAGCCGAGGTCGCTGCCGCTCCCGTCCGCGCCGGGCTCCGCCCGGAGGTGGGCGTCGACGCCGGCGTGGAGGCCGCGGCCGAGGGCGTACGTCGCCCCGCCGCCGAACTCGGTCCAGACGGAGGTGGTGAACACCGAGAGGATCGAGTTGCGCGAGAGGAGCAGGCTCGGCTCGACGCGCCGGATGTCGGCGGTGACGTGGACCTTGGAGGTGACGGTCGTGGTCAGCGCGGCGCTCACCTCGGCGAGCCGCCGCTCGGGGAGGCTGAACGTGCCGAAGCCCGCGAGCGTGAGGTTCGAGCGGCGGAAGGGCTGGACCCGGAAGTCGGCGCCGACCTCCTCGCGGACCGTCTCGTCGCCGTCGTTCACCACGTTGGCCGAGGCGCCCAGCTCGAGCCCGCGCCCGGCGACGCCGGGGATCGGCAGGCCCGCCGCGACCCTGCCGCCGTACGCGAGCGTCCCGCCGACGGGGTTCCAGCTCTTGAGGCCGTCGCGGGTCTGGAACCGCTGCGAGGTGGGGACGCCGGCGTAGCCGGAGAGCGAGAGCTGGGCGCGCGCGATCGGGATCACCACCGCCGCGTGGCCGCCGTCGAGCTGGATCATGCGGGCGACGCCGGTCGCGATCATGCTCCGGCCGGCGCGGATCGTGAGCCGGCGGTCGAGGAGCTTCGCCTGGACGTAGCCCGTCGTGACGTCGCCGGTGAGCTTGCCGCTCCCCGTGCCGGCGTCCCAGCGCCGCTCGGCGAGGTCGATCGCGCCCCACGTGGAGAGGACGATCCGCAGGTCGTCGGAGAAGCCGTTCTCGATGTCGCGCGCCGTGATGGTCAGGATCTCGAAGACCGGCGCGACCGTGACGAGCTCGGGCTTCGTGCCGCCGCGGAACCGCGGCTCCTGCCCCAGCAGCAGCAGGGTGGTGGAGCTCGCCTCGACGGTGTCGGCCCGCGCCGCGGAGGCCGCGAGCAGCGCGATCAAGGCTGCGAGCAGGGAAGTCTGGCGGATCACGCGTGGACCTCGGCTGTGAGCATGAGCTGCGGTGGCTGCCTCGGGGGAGGGGCCGAGCACTTTTGGTCGCAGAACGATTACACAGGCGGACCGATGCTATCTTGCTTCAGGTCAAGAGGACCCGGGAAGCCCCCCGTAAAATTTGCGCTTTCGCGTGCGCGGGTAAGTGTCGGTTCGGAGCACGCATCGTGAACACCCCGGCGCTGCCGCCGGATGCTCCGGCTTGCGCCTTGGGCGGGCTCGGGCTCGGGGAGGGCGGCCGGACCTGGAACCAGGCGGGGGCGGGCGGGGGCCGATAGGATCCGGTGGTGACCCGAGCGCTTGCCCTCGCCTTCGCACTCCTCGCCGCCTGCACGGCCGCGCGGCCTCGACCCACCGCCCAGGTTCCCCCGCTCGCGGGGAAGCCGCTCGCGCTCTCCGCGCCCGACCTCGCCGGGACGGAGGTCCGCGTCGAGGCGCCGGGGCGCGTCGTGGTCGTGGACTTCTTCGCCTCCTGGTGCGACCCGTGCCGGGTGCAGCTCCCGCACCTCGGGGCGCTCGCGCGGGAGCTGGGCGCGCGGGGCCTCGTCGCGTACGGCGTCGCGGTGGACGAGGAGCGCGCTGCGGTCGAGGGGTTCGTGAGCGGCCTCGGGGTGGAGTTCCCGGTCCTCTGGGATCCCGGGGGCGACGCCGCCGCCCGCCCGCTCGGGATCGAGCGGCTGCCGACGACGATCCTCGTCGATCGGCGCGGCGTCGTCCGGCACGTCCACGTCGGCTACGACGCGCACGTGGAGGAGCGGGTCGCGGCGGACGTGAAGGCCCTGCTCGCGGAGCCGTGAGGCGATCGAGCGGTCCCGATCAGTCGGGCTCGACGAGCGTGAACCGCGCGCGCTCGCGCGCCTCCGCCGCCGCCGGGTCCGTCGCGGGGCGCGGCCGGAGCCAGTAGGCCATCTCGTCCGCCTCCCAGGTGTAGGGCTCCCCGTTCAGCCGCACCCGGCCCTCGGCCATGGCCGTCGTCGCCTCGAGCAGCGAGCGCCGGCCGAGGTCGCGCACGAGCGCCTCGAACCGGCCCTGGCGCAGCGGATCGAGGAAGGCGAACTCGTGGCGGCACGCGTACGCCATGTGGTAGTGCGCCGGGCGGATCACGACGCCGGCGAGCCCCAGCCGCACGGCCATGCGCGAGAGCATGTAGCCCGCCTCGCGGGCGAGCCCGAGCCCGGGCACGTCCTGGCCCGGCAGCCGCGGCCGCCGATCGCTGAACTGCGCGCGCGGGTTGCGCAGGGACAGCCAGTGGACGTACAGCACGTCCGCCTCGCCGCCGCCGGCGGGGAGCGCGATGCGCCGCCGCTCCAGGATCACCTCCACGAGCAGGTGCTCCTTCGCGTCCGCCTCCCCGTAGAGCCGCGCCCGCTCGCCGAGCCCCGCCGTGTCGAACGCGACGCGGAAGTGCCGGTAGCCGAGCCGCTCGATCTGCTCGAAGATCCCGTAGCGGAAGAGCGCGTGCTCGAGGCCCGACGCCGTGTAGAAGCCGAGCAGGAGCCGCTGCCGGCCGCTCCGGAGGCCGAGCGCCTCCTCGAGGTCCTCGGCGGTGAGCTCGCCGTCGTCGGAGAGCTGGTCGGGCGAGAGCTCCCGCGACACCACCGCGAACCGCGCGGAGAGCGGGTCGTAGCGCTCCGGGATCGGCTCCTGCGAGCCCGCCGCCACCGCCATGCCCGTCCCCGCCAGCGCGCGCCAGGCACGCCGCGAGTAGCCGCCGCCCGGGAGCCAGACCGTCGGCACGCCCTCGAGCTCCATGGCGGCGACGAGGTCGCGCTCGCGGGCGCCGCCGAGCGTGAGGCCGAGCCGGCCCATGCGATCCCCGGCGAGGACGTCGCCGCCCGCGATCACGAACGCGAGCTGCGGCCGCGGCATCCGGGCGAGGAGCGCGCCGAGCGCCTCGAGGTAGGTCGCGTCGCCTGCGCCCTCCGGCAGCAGCGTCTCGTCCACCCCCGGGAGCGGCCCCCAGTCCGAGCCCGAGATCGACCCGATCCACACGTCGGGATCCCCGGCCAGGCAGGCGGCGACGCCGTCGGGCGGGTGGGCGTCGAGGTCGAGCACGGCGACGCGCCCGGCGAACCCCTCGGCCCGGACGGCCTTCACCGCGACCGCCACGTCGTTCACCGGGCAGAACCCGCCCATCGACCCGGGGCCCGCGTGGTGGAAGCCGCCCAGCAGGTTGAGCGCCGGGGCGCGGGTGCGGAGCGTCTCGCGCGCGGCGGCGACCGTCGCCCCGCAGGCGAGCCGGACGGACATCATGAGCTCGTCCACGGGCACGTCCGACGGATCGACGGCGAACACGTGGGCGAGCCGCTCCGGCCGGCCGAGCGCCTCGAGCAGCTCGGGCGTGTGGACGCGCGCGAGGTCCTCGTACGAGACGCGCCGCGGCGTGCGGATCGCGGACGCCGCGACCGCGCGCGCCTCGCGCAGCCACCAGATCGCGTAGTCGGCGCGGCGCGGCTCCATCCCGGCCGTGGACTCGAGGCCGGAGAGGGGGAGCCGGTACCGCGGGTCGTACCAGACGGTGACCTCGCGCCGGTGGAGCCAGCTCCGGGCCCGGTACAGGAGGGCGCGAGGGCGCATGCGCGATCTACGGGCCGGTGGGCGTCGGGGCCGGGGCTGGAGTCTTCCTGCTGCTCCGGACGGCCATCCACCAGCCGATCGCCGTCTCGAACGCGATCCACCCGACCGCGAACCAGGCCGCGCGGATGAGGAGGTCGAGCGCGGCCGAGCAGCGGGCGTACTGTTCGTCGAACGTGCGCGAGACCGTGTTGAACCACGGCATGGCACGCACCGTGTAGCCGACGATGAACACGAGGAAGAGCGACCGGAGCACGGCCATGGCCTTGAGCATGGCCGCAGTCTAGCAAGCGTTCGCTCCGGGCGCCGCGACCGCGTGCCGCCGCCGCCGCCCGGTGCGGGGAGGGTTCGGGCCGGGTATCCTTTCGGGCTCGGGCTCGGGCTCGGGGTGGTCGTGGAGAAAGGGACATGCGGATGGCGACGGAGCTGAGGGACGCGTGCGTCGAGGCGGTGCGCCGCGGCGGAAGGATCCTGGCGGAGAAGTTCGGCCAGCCGCGCACGATCGAGCGCAAGGGGTCCATCGACCTCGTGACCGACGCCGACCGGGCCAGCGAGGCGGCGGTCCTCGGCTTCCTCCGCGAGCGGTTCCCCGCCGCCGCCGTCACGGCGGAGGAGTCGGGCGAGCACGCGGCGCGCGAGGGGTCGGAGCTCCGCTTCTACGTCGATCCGCTCGACGGCACCACCAACTACGCCCACGGGATCCCGCACTTCTCGGTCACGGTGGGGGTCGCCGACGGGGCGGGGCTCGTCGCCGGGGCCATCCTCGATCCCTTGCGCGGGGAGCTCTTCACCGCCGCCCGGGGCGGGGGTGCGTTCCTCGGGGACGCGCGGCTCCACGTCTCCGGCTGCGCGAAGCTCCGCGACGCGCTGCTCGTCACGGGGTTCGCCTACGACTCGCACCAGAACGCCGCGTACGCGCTCCGCGTGTTCGGGAGCTTCACCGAGCGGGCGCAGAGCATCCGCCGCCTGGGCAGCGCCGCGCTCGACCTCGCCTACGTCGCGGCGGGCCGCTTCGACGGCTTCTGGGAGGAGCGGCTCCACGCCTGGGACGTCGCCGCCGGCATCCTGATGGTGCGCGAGGCGGGCGGGATCGTCACCGACCTCGAGGGCGCCGACGGGATGCTCGCCAGCGGGGACATCCTCGCCGCCGCGCCGGGCGTGTTCCAGCCCATGCTCGACGTCATCAAACGATCGCCGTGAACCAGCCCGAGCCCCCCGTCGGCTCCGTTCACCCTGAGCGCAGGGCGAACGGCCGCGATCGGCGCGTCACGGGGGAGCGACCGGCTCCGCCGGCGCCTCGGCCGCCGTCTCCGGCGGCGGCGCCGGCGGCCCGGCCCTGCGCGGCGGCGCGGTCCCCGCCGCGAAGTCGATCCCGAGGATCGACTCCGGGTCCACGTACAGCCCGTTCACCTTCACGCCCCAGTGCAGGTGCGGGCCGGTGACCCGGCCGCTCGCCCCGAGCCCGCCCAGGACCGCGCCGCGGCGCAGGCGCTGGCCGACCTTCACGTCCACCCGGCTCAGGTGGAAGTAGGTCGTGTACACGTCCGCGCCGTGCCAGAGGACCACCGTCTGGCCCGACATGTACGCGTCGCGGACGAGCACCACCTCGCCGTCGTTGGCCGCGGCGATGTCCGCGCCGACCGGGCCGGTCACGTCCAGGCCGTAGTGGACCGAGGCCCGCGTGCCGTTGAACGTGCGCTTGTCGCCGTAGCGGCCCGAGGTGGGCGCGCGCCGCGGCCAGTCGAAGCGATCCTGGAAGAGGGGCGGCGCGAACGCGTGCGCGAAGGCGCGGGCGAAGGCCTTCCGATCGGCGGCCATCCGGCGCTGCACGGCCGGCCTGGGCGCGAGGAACTTCTTCGCCACCGTGAGCGTCCGGACCGGGAACGCGGGATCGACGACGTCGATCGCCGCCTCCAGCGCGCTCCCGTCGGCGCGGACGCGCACCGGGAGCGCGCCCGGGGCGAGCTCGGACGGGAGCGCCGCGAGCGCCCGCCACTCGTCGCCGGCGCGCCAGAACACGAGCGCGCGGTCCGCGACGGTGCCCTGCGGCGCGCCGGCGCTCTCCGGGGCGCCGGTCACCCGGACGAGCACGGCGTCGCCGGGGCGGGCGACGGGCGGCGCGAGCTCGACCGCGGGCGCCGCGAGGAGGAGGGTGGCGAGGAGGCCGGCGAGCATGGCGGGAGGACACCGGGTGGGCGGGGGCTATTCCCGCGCCAGCCCGAGCTCCTCCTCGAGGGACTTCACGAGGCGGAAGTACTCGCTCCGGGTGTACTTCACGTTGAGGATGTGGAAGTCGACCTTCGCGAGCCCCACGCACCCGAAGCAGTACGTGCACTCGGAGCAGGAGCGGCAGAGGACGAGGTAGTTCGATCGCGTGCAGTTCTCGCTCTGGACGCAGTACGCGCAGTCGTGCAGCGCGACGCACTCCGTGCAGTGCGTCAGGTTGGAGGAGGCGCGGCAGCGCGTGCAGTGCGTGCAGCGGTAGCACTCCTCGCAGTCCACGCAGAACATGCAGGAGACGCACCGCCGGCAGGTGTCGCTCGAGATGGAGCCCGGGTTCTCCTCGTTGCGCGCGAACCCGCGGACCAGCCGGTCGAGCTCCGCCTCGAACGCCCGCTTCGAGAGGGTCGGGGGCGGCGGGCGCCGGTCCACGAACGTGCCGCTCGCGGTGTCGATGAACATCGGCCCGCGGATCTCCCGCACCGCAGGCGCCGGCACGACGGCGCGCGCAGGCGCGACCACGCGCTGCGCGGGTGCGGCGCGCGGAGGCGCAGGCGCCCGGCCGGCGGGGGTGACGATGCGGGAGGGAGGCGCGGGTTCCCGCGCGGGACGGCGTCCGGCCATGCGGGACCATGTTGCCGCGAAAGGCGGCCGAAGGGAAATCCAGGCCGGCGGCTCCGGGGACCCGGCGGTGGCCGCGCGACCGCCCGCCCGCCGGGCTCAGGCCTCCGGCGCCCCGAGCAGCCCCAGGAGCGCGCGGGCCCGGAAGTTGCCCGGGTCGAGCGCGAGCGCCTCCCGCAGGCTCTGGACGGCCTCCTCCCGGCTCCCGGCGGCCGCGAGCGCGCGGGCGGACAGCAGCAGCGCCTCGAGCCGAGGGCCCGGCG
>JAEYZK010000013.1 GCA_023428085.1 Pseudomonadota bacterium | reverse complement strand
CGGTCGAAATCTTTCGCGACCTCATGTACTCTGTATTTGATGACCATTAATTCTTGTCCTCCTTCGAAAGAAGCTCCTGGAGCTTCGAAGCAAATCCGGCGTCCGTCAGTGTGAATACCGCACATTTTTGTCCGGTCGCCATCTGTATCTCTCTCATCGTACAATCCAGTTCCTTTAGTGGAACCTGCCGCCCTTTGTAACGGACGGTCTCTCTGAATTCCTCTTTGAGCCGCTCCGAAGCGTCGGTCGTAAGGAAGCACATTGTTGCTTTTCCTTTGGCGATTGACTCGAATGCGGCGTCGTGGCCTCCGGCGAACTTTCCAGCCCGCCTGGCAAGGCCGAACATATTAAGGATCTGCGAGTTCATCGTTTTTCAGGTCCGCCTCCATTCGGTCATATAGTTCCGCGGGGACCGCCATCGAAAACTCCCGTTCCAGCCGTCTGGCCTTACGCGCTTTCTGGAGGCACTCTGCGTTCCTGCAGATGTATGCACCCCGTCCGGGCTTCTTCCCGGTCAGGTCCAGAGAAAGCTCTCCTTCCGGAGATCGGACGACCCGCACGAGTGAAGTCTTTTCCTTCATCTCCATGCAGCCGACACAGCGTCGCATCGGGGTCTTCTTTGGCATAGTTCCACCGCCTTCTTGTTTCGGTTATTCTTCGTCTTCCGTTTCCGGAGCCTCTTCGATCTTGCCGCTTTCCGGGTTGATATCGATCTTCCAGCCGGTCAGCTTGGCAGCGAGGCGGGCGTTCTGACCCTTGTTGCCGATGGCGAGCGAGAGCTGGTCGTCCGGGACGATGATCTCCATCGCCCGGTTCTGCTCGTCGAGGAGCACGCGCGAGACCTCGGCGGGCGCGAGCGCGTTGCAGACGAACCGCGCCGGGTCCTCGTCCCAGGGGACGATGTCGATCTTCTCGCCGCGGAGCTCCTGCACGACCGCCTGCACGCGGCTGCCCTTCATGCCGACGCAGGCGCCGACCGGATCGACGTCCGAGTCGCGCGAGCTGACCGCGATCTTGGCGCGCCCGCCCGGCTCGCGGGCGGCGGCCTCGATCACCACCACGCCCTCGGCGATCTCCGGGACCTCCATCTCGAACAGCCGCTTCAGGAGATCGACCGACGCGCGGGAGAGGATGATCTGGGGCCCCTTCGACTCGCGGAGCACGTCCATCACGAAGGCCTGGATCCGGTCGCCCGCGCGGTAGCTCTCGCGCGGCACCTGCTCGCGGACCGGCAGCACGGCCTCGGCGCGGCCCAGGTCCACGATGACGTTGCCGCGCTCGAAGCGCCGGACGATGCCGGTGATGACCTCGCTCTTGCGATCCTTGTACTCGTTGAAGACGTTCTCGCGCTCCGCGTCGCGGGTGCCCTGGATCATCACCTGCTTCGCGGTCTGGGCGGCGATGCGGCCGAACGAGCGCCGGTAGGTCTTGAGCTTGAGGAGATCGCCCCACTGCTCGTCCTGGGCGCGCGCCTCGGCCTCGTCCTCCGGCCGGTAGTAGATGGGGAAGTCGAGCTCGTCCCCCGGCTCGACCTCGATGCCCTTGTCGTGCGCCACCGACACCGGGATCATGTTCACCGGGTCGGGGATCGGGTTCTCCTCGGTCGGATCCGCGACGATGGTCAGGACCTGGAACAGGTCCACCTGCCCCTTGTCCTCGTCGTAGCGGGCCTTGAGGTTCCGCTCCATGCCGAAGTGGCGCTTCGCGGCGCTCCCGATGGCCTCCTCCAGGATCTCGATGAGCTTGGGCCGGTCGATGCCCTTGTCCTTCGCGACCTGGTCGAGGATGAGGTTCAGGTTGACGTTCTGCTGCATGGTCAGTCCTTCCTCCGGAGATCGGCCTCGGCGTCGTACTCGAGGTGCGCCTTGGCGATGCGGTCGAGCGGGATGCGGTGCGTGACGCCGTCCACGTCCACGGCGACGGCGCCGTCCGCGAACCCGCGCAAGGTCCCGGTCCAGTGCTTGCGGGGTGGCAGCCCCGGCGCGGTGTCCGGGATCGGGGCGAACCCCTTCACGTGCACGCGCTGGCCGGCGTAGCGGTCGAAGTCCTGCGGCTTGCGCAGGGGCCGGTCGAGCCCCGGCGAGGAGACCTCGAGGTCGTAGGCGGGCTCGATGAAGTCCTCGACGTCCAGGATCGGCTCCACCGTGCGGCTCACCGCCTGGCAGTCGTCGATGCCGATCCCGCCCGCCTTGTCGATGAACACGCGCAGCGTCCAGCGGCCCGCGAGGCGGAGCCACTCCACCTCGACGAGCTCGAACCCGTCCCGCTGGAGCACGGGCTCCAGGAGGCGGCGGACCTGCTCCGCGATGGGCTCCTGGCCGATGGCCGACATGGACCCCTTCAAAAAAGAAAAAGTGGGCGACGAGCCCACTTTCGTAACCCGGCGGAACCCGGGCGCGAAAATGTCGGCGGATAGCTAGCAGAAGCCATCCGGTGCGTCAAGGAGGTAGAGCGACCGCTGACACCCTCCGGGGTGCGACAAGCGGTGAACGAGCCGGGCTCCGCGCCCGAGCCCGAGGACCCGCCTCGGGCCCGGGTCGAGTGCGGTCAGGCCGCGACGGACGGCGCTCCCTCGCCGGCCTGCTCGCGCTTCGCGTCCGGCCGGGTGAGCAGGGTCGCGACGATCGTCACGAGCGCCGAGATCGGCAGCGCGACGATGATCGGATCGACGACCGCCCAGGTAGTGCCCGAGACGAGGCTCGGCCTGCCGACGAGCAGCTTCGAGATGCCGAGCGCCGCCGACTCGTTCTCATGGAACAGCACCACCCAGAGCGCCCACGAGAAGGTGCCCGCCAGCATCCCAGCGATCGCGCCGAACTTGTTGGCGCGCTTCCAGAAGAGCGCAGCCGCGAAGAGCGGCAGGAAGGCCGCCGCGCACATCCCGAAGAACAGCGCCGTGGCGATGGCGACGATGCCCGTGCCCAGCTTGAGCGCGAGCAGGACGGTGAGCACGAAACCGATCAGCACGCCGGCCTTGGCGATGGGGATCGTCCGCTCCTGGTGGCCCCCCTTCGCGATGACCTCCTGGTAGAGATCTCGGCCGAAGGCGGTGCCGATGACGTGGAACTGGGCCGAGAGCGTGGACATCGCCGCGGCGAGCAGCGTCACCA
This sequence comes from Pseudomonadota bacterium, assembly GCA_023428085.1. Taxonomy (GTDB): domain Bacteria; phylum Myxococcota; class Myxococcia; order Myxococcales; family Anaeromyxobacteraceae; genus Anaeromyxobacter. The sequence continues at coordinate 5,081 of JAEYZK010000013.1, read as the reverse complement.
TGAACAGGTACCCGAACCACTGCGGCATCGCCGACTGGATCAACGTGGGGATGACCTTGTCGACGTTGGGCTTGCCCGTCGCCGCGTCGACGACCATGCCCAGCGCGACCTTCCCGCTCTGGTTCATGAAGTAGACGTTCGAGAGCGCGCCGACGATGAAGGCGACGCCGGTCATGAAGAGGATGAAGACGCCCCCCGGGACGAGCGCCCGGTGGAGCTCGCGGCCGCTCTTCACCGTCATGAAACGGAGCGTGAGCTGCGGCTGGGCGAGGACGCCGATCCCGACCCCGAACACGATCGTGGAGACGAGCTTCCACCACATGGGAGAGCCGAGGGCGGGCATGGCGGTCCACCCGAGGTGCCCGCCCTTCTGGAGGTTCTCGGGCACCTTGTCGGCCATCGCGGTGAGCGCCGCATGGGCTCCCATGCCGCCGGTCTTCGCGTAGACGACGACGAGCAGCAAGGCCATGCCGGCGAACATCACGACCGCCTGGAACGCGTCGGTGTAGACGACGCCCTTCAGGCCCCCGAAGAAGACGTACGCCATGGTGAGGACCGCGAAGATGGTCAGCGCGAGGCCGTAGTTCAGCTCGAGCTGGACCTCCAGGAACCGCGCCCCGCCGATGAGCACCGCGGCGGCGTAGAGCGGCATGAGGAGCGCGATGGTGCCGCCGGCGAACCCCTGGATGAACCGCGAGCGGAACCGGCGTCCCAGGAGCTCGGGGAAGGTGTGGGCATCGAGCGCGGCGCCGAGGCGCCGCGTCGGCCGCCCGAACACCACGAAGGCGATGAAGATCCCGACGAGGATGTTGGCGACCGTGAGCCAGAGGAGGCCCATCCCGTAGAGCGCGGCCACGCCGCCGAACCCGACGATCGCGGACGTGGAGATGAAGGTGGAGCCGTACGCGAGGGACATCAACACCGGGTGGATCTGCCGGCCGCCGACGAGGTAGTCGGCGGCGCTCCTGGTGTTGCGGTACCCGAGCCAGCCCAGGTACGCGATGATGGCCGAGTAGACGACGACGACGATCGCGAGCGCGGTGGCGTTCATGGCGGGCTCCTAGACCGCGTCGATGTCCGGCTCGTCCTCGGGGTGGACGGGCGGCGGCATGGGGGTGTCGTCCGTGTTCCAGTGGACGAGGCCGTAGATCACGCAGAGCGCGGCGCTGGCGAGCGTGAGCAGGAACGCAGCGGTCACGCCCCAGTCGGCGAATCCGAACATGGGCCCTCCCGGGCGGCGAACTTCGAGGAGCACGCATGGTACGCGATCCCCTTCCGGGGACGAAGCCTCGACTGACAGCGTTGGGTTTTTCGACAGCCGCGCCCGGGGACGCGCCGCGTCAACTCAGCGCCCGCGCTCCCGCATCCGCCGCTCCATCCAGTCCATCCACGCGCCCAGCCCGGCGAAGGTCCGCACCAGGGCGCCGTGCGGGAGCCGCTCCGGCCACGGCCCGCGCCCGCCGAGGACGAGCTCCACGCCCCGCGCCGCGCACGCCTGGGCGAGCGCGTCCGCCGCGGCCGCGAGCTCGTCCGGGCGCCGGCACACGCTGGCCGAGACGGCCAGGAGGTCGGCGGCGCCGGCCGCCGCGCGCGCGGCGAGGTGCTCCGTGGAGGTGTCGCGCCCGATCCAGGCGACGGACCAGCCGCGCTCGCGCACGCACAGCTCGACGAGCGCGAGCCCGAGCGTGTGCGCCTCGCCCTCGGCGGTGGCGAGGAGCGCGCGGGGCCCCCCCGGCTGGATGGGCAGCGCGTCCGCGGCGCGGGCGAGCGCGCGCGAGAGGCGCGCCGAGGCCACGTGCTCGTCGATGACGCCCAGCTCCCCGGCGTGCCACCGGGCGCCGAGCTCGTCGAGCACCCCGCCGATCGCCTCCGCCACGGCGAGCCAGGAGCCGCCCCGGCTCCGCTCGCCGAGGAGCGCGGCGTCCACCGCGAGCGCCTCCCCCGGCGTCACGAGCAGGCGGACCCAGCCGTCGAGCCCGCGATCGATCCCGCCGCGCTGCTGCGCGAGCTGCTCGGCGACCGAGAGCGAGAACCGCCGGTGCCCTCCCGCGGTGCGCTGCGCGGGGAGCAGGCCGGCGTCGGCCCAGCGCCGCACGGTGGCGACGCTCACGCCGAGGATGCGGCCGATCTCGCCGCTGCTGAGGAACGTGCTCACGCCGGGGCCGGCTCCACGCCCCGGGATATTCGTGCGGCTACTGCGCGGCGAACGTCCCGCAGGTGGTCGTCACGTTCGCGGTGAGCCGCGCCTCCGCACCCACGGCGAGGGTCGTCGTGGCCGGGGCCACGGCGACGGCCAGGACGCGCTGCTGGACGGTGACCGTGGCGACGGCCAGCGCCGCGCCGGCGCGGCTGGTCGCGACGACGTGGAACGTGCCGGCCGCGTCCGGCGCGGTGTAGGTGCCCGACCCGTCGATCGTCCCGCCGGCGGCCCCCTCCTGGACGGACCAGGTCACGGCCGGATCGGCGGAGCCCGTGACCGTCGCCGTGAAGCGGGCGGTCTGGCACTCGTCCACCACGGTCGCGACCGGGCTCACGACCACCGAGACCGGCACCGCCGGGATCGCGGCGCTGACGGTCGCGCTGGGAGCGCTCGTCCCCGCGGCGTTCACCGCCCGGACCTGGTACCAATACGTCGTCCCCGCCGCGACCGCGCCGTCGGCGTAGGTGGTCGCGGCCTGCGGCGCCGCGGTGAGCTTCGCGAACGGGCCGAGGGCGGACGCCGCCCGGAACACGTCGTAGCCGGTCGCGCCGGCGACCGTGCCCCAGGAGAGCGACACCCTCCCCGCCGAAGGGGAGGCCGCCAGGCCCGCCGGCGCGGCGGGGATCGTCGGGGAGGTGGTCCCGCCGCCGGTCGCGGCGCCCAGGGCGATGTCATCGAAGTACATCGTGGCCCGAGCGACGCCCGCCGTCTCACGCAGCACGACGCCGTCGATCGCGGTCCCCGCCGGCGCGAGCGCCGACATCGGCACCGCGCATCGAGTCCACGTTCCTGCCGGGATGGCCTTCGCCTCGCAGTGCTGCGCGAGCATCACCCCGGGCAGCGCCGACCCCGCCTGCGTGACGAAGACCTGGAGGTCGCGTCCGCCCGCCGCGCCGCCGTGGATGGCGAGCGTCAGGGCCGAGGCCCCGGAGAGGGCGCCCGCGCCGAGGTGGAAGGAGAGCCCGCCCCACGCCTGGAACGTCACGGCGAGCGAGCGGGCGCCGGAGGCGACCGGGCTCGTCGCGGCGAAGTTCCGCGTGGTCCCCCACGACCAGTCCGCCCAGCCGGCGGCCAGCGCGTCGGCGAAGACGACGGTCCCGGCGGGCGCCGGGGCGGCGGGCACGGCGGCGCTCACCGCCGCGCTCCGCGCGCTCGTCCCGCCCGGGTTCGAGGCCGTCACCTGGTACCAGTACGTCGTACCGGCGGTGACTCCACGATCGGTGTACGCCGTCGCCGCCTGCGCCGCGGCGGTGAGGCGGGTGAACGGCCCGGCTGCGGCCGTGCTCCGGTAGACGTCGTAGCCGGTCGCGCGTGCCGCGGCGGCCCAGGAGAGCGCGACGGCGCCTCCCGAGGTCGCGGCCGCGAGGCCGGTCGGTGCGGGCGGGGGCGCGGGGAGGAGCCCCACGTCGTCGAGATGGACGCGCCGGGCGAGGCCGGCCACTTCGCGCAGCGCGATCCCGTCGATCGCCGTGCCGGCGGGCGCGAGCGCCGACATGGGCACCGCGCAGCGCGTCCAGGCGCCGGCCGGGATCGTCCCCCCGGTGCAGTGCTGCGCCAGCATGACGCCGGGGAGCGCCGAGCCCGCGTTCGTGGCGTACACCTGCAGGTCGCCGCCCGGAGCGCCGCCGTACACGGAGAGCACCAGCGCAGACAGGCCGGAGATCGAGCCTGCGGTGCGGTGGAAGGAGAGGCCACCCCACGCCTGGTACTCCACGGCGAGCGAGCGGGCCCCCGCCGCCACCGGCGCGGTCGCGCCGAAGTTCCGCGTCGTGCCCCACGACCAGTCCGCCCAGCCGGAGACGAGCGCGTCCTCGTAGATCGGGATCGCCCCCGCGGCGAGCGCCGCCGCCTCGGACCGCGGCGAGGGCGCGCCCCCGGGCGACCCGCCCCCGCACCCGGCGAGCGAGAGAAACACCAGTCCACCCACGACGGCGAAGCCGCGCGTCATACGCATGAACACCTCGGTCGGTTTGCGGTCCGTGTACCGCGTTCACAGGATACCCAGATCGGGTGTTCACGCAAGGTGAGGCCCGCGGCCCCAGGAGCCGTGCATCGGACTACATTCACCTGCGGTGACTACGGCTCAGCGCGCGGGCAGCGCGAGCCCCAGCAGCCACTCCCGGTTGCCGGCCGGGCCCTCGATCGGCGACTCGGCGTGGCCGAGCACCTCGAACCCGAGCTCCCGCGCCGCCGCCGCGACGGCCTCGAGCGCGGCGCGCCGCTGGGCGTCGTCGCGCACGACGCCGCCCTTCCCCACCGCGCCCTTGCCGACCTCGAACTGCGGCTTCACGAGCAGCGCCGCCTGTCCGCCCGGCCGGAGGATCGCCCGCACGGCCGGCAGCACCAGGCGCAGGGAGATGAACGAGAGGTCGCCCACCACCAGCTCCACCGGCTCGCCGAGCGCCTGCGCGGTGAGCGCCCGCGCGTTCTCGCGCTCGCGGACCACGACGCGCGGGTCGCCGCGGAGCTTCGGGTGGAGCTGCCCGTAGCCGACGTCCACGGCGTACACCTTCTCCGCGCCGTGCTGGAGGAGCACGTCGGTGAAGCCGCCGGTCGAGGCGCCGAGATCGGCGCAGGTCTTCCCCCGCGGATCGATGGGGAACACCTCGAGCGCGCGGAGCAGCTTCTCCGCGCCGCGCGAGACCCAGCGCCGCGGCGCGGCGTCCTCCTTGATGCGGATGGGGAGCGCGGGATCGACGAGCGCGCCGGCCTTGTCCACGCGCGCCTCGCCCACCACGACGGCGCCGGCCATCACGAGCGCCTGCGCGCGGGTCCGCGACGCGGCCAGCCCGCGCTCGACGAGCAGGACGTCGATGCGCTGACGCTTGCCGCCGCGCAAGCCTCACGCCGCCCCGCGCGCCGCGCGCGCGCCCACCAGGGC
>JAEYZK010000442.1 GCA_023428085.1 Pseudomonadota bacterium | reverse complement strand
GGGGTGGGGCGTCGATCGAGCTGCGGGCTCCGCCGGCGGGGCGGGGCGGCACGCCCCGTGCGATCCTCCGAAACGGCTGTCGCGATTCGCGGCACCGTCAGGTGATCGCGAATCGCGAACTGCCGTTCAGGGCCGCGCCTGCGTCCGCTCCTCGGGCTGCGGAGGCCGGTTGGCCTCGGCGGCGACGGCGGGCGTGCGGCGATGGACGACGATGCTGCGGACCGTCTGGAGGTCCTCGGTCTCGCGCGCGAAGATCGCGATCGAGTTGTTGCCGGGCTGGAGCGGCACGTCGGCCGAGAACTCGAGCTTCGCGGCGCCGGCGTCCTCCGGCAGCACCTTGAAGAAGACCTTCTGCTCGTTCACGTAGATGAAGAGGTCGCGCAGGCGGGTGCCGGGCGCGGCGCCCGGGGGGATGGAGGCGGTGCCGGACACGCGGATCGTCTCCGCGTCCACGACGGGGGCGCCCTTGGCGGGGTCGGGCGTGAACGTGAGGCGGGGCGGGTCGTGCTGCCAGACCTCGGCGGCGGCGCCCCCCTTCGCGGCGCCGAGCGACGCGGTGACGTCGCCCGCCGCGAGGAAGGCCGTGCGGCCGCTCTTCCAGGTCACCCGGTAGTAGTCGCCGGCGCGGGCCTCGACGGGGAAGGCCGCGCCCTGGTTCGCGACCGCGAGGACCGGCGCGGCCGCGCTCGCGCCGCTGCGGAGCGAGGCCTTGCCCACCCGCACCCGCACGCTGCCGCGCGCGGGCGCCGCCGGCGGCGCGTCCTTCGCCACCGGGAGCTGCAGCTCGTCGCTCACGCGCTGGTCGGTCTTCTCGTCCCAGACCATGACGCGGATCGGCAGGTGCTCGCTGGTCGAGCCGCGCTTCAGCTCGACCTGCATGCGGGCGGAGCGGACCTCGCCCGGCTTCATCGCGCCGAGCACGTCGCGCCCCTTGGTGATGAACAGCTTCTCGTCCCCCTCGTTCTTGAGGAGCACGTAGGTCTTGTCGCCGGAGACGCCGTTCCCGGCGTTCCGCACGTCCACGCGGACGTCGAAGGACTCGCCGCGCTGCGGGAGGCCGTCGCCGTTGCCGTCCTTGCGGTCGTCCACCTGCACCGTGAAGGCGAACGACGGCCGCGGCACCTCGACCACGGCGAGGGTGGTCGTGAGGTCCGGGGGCGCCTTGCCCGCCTCGTCCTCGAACTTGAAGACGACCTCGTCGCGGCGCGTGTCGAGCCCGCGCGGCAGCTTCACCGGGACGGTCCAGCTCCGCTTCTCGCCCGGCGGCACGGTCCCGAAGACGAACTCGCGACGATCGAGGAACGGGTTCTTCTCGCAGCTCGTCCACGCGCGGAGCCGCCGGAACGGCGCGTCGCCCCGGTTCTCGACCGTGACGGTCCACGGGACGGTGTCGCCGGCCTTCTGCTCGCGGTGCGGCAGGGGCGCGTAGGTCACGACCGCGCGCGGCGTCCCGCCGGCGGCGGCGCCGGCGCTCCAGTCCACGCCCAGCTCCTTGAGCCGCTTCTCCAGCCGGGTCGCCTCCTCGGAGGACCGCTCGGCCACGAGCCCGCGGGCCGCCTCGAGGAGCTGGGTGCGGGTGAGGGAGTTGGGGGCGCGGCGGAGGAGCTCGCCCGCGAAGCGGATCTGGTAGTCCTCGACGAACGCGTCGGGATCGGGGTCCTCGTCCTCGAGCTCCTCGGGCGTCAGCTCGGCGGCGTTCGGATCCGCGGCCTCGCGCTTCAGGCGGCGGGCGACGGCGTCCTCCTTCTCGTCGAGCAGGTAGTGCAGCTCGAGCGCGGGGCGCTCGGCGGTGGGCGGCTTGCGGGCGGGGCTCGTCGCCTTGTCCTGCCCGGCGTTCGCGAGGTGGTGCTCGAGGTCCATCTCCCGCATCGAGCGCGGCGGCGCGAAGACGTTCACCTGCTCCTTGAAGGCGCGGCCCGGGACGAGCAGGACGTCCGGGGTGATGCCGGTCTCCTGGATGGAGACGTCACCCGGGGTGAGGTACTGGGCGATGGTGAACTTGAGCTGGGGCGGATCCGGCCGCTCGAGGTCGGGGTCGGCGACGTCGAGGAGCTGCTGCACGGACCCCTTGCCGAACGTCTGGCGGCCGATCACCAGCGCGCGGTCGTTGTTCTTGAGCGCGCCGGCGACGATCTCGCTCGCCGAGGCGGAGTTGCTGTTCACGATGACGACGAGCGGGACGTTGACGATGTCGTTCGCAGGGTCGTTGCGGGCCTCGCTCGCCGCCTGGACCGCGAGCGCGGGCCGCTCGCCCTGCCCGACCTGCTTCACGATCTCGCCGTCCGAGAGGAAGAGGTCCGAGACCTGGACCGCCTGCTCGAGCAGGCCGCCGGGGTTGCTCCGCAGGTCGAGGACGATCCCGGAGAACCGCCCGCTCCGCTCGCGCTGGGCGTTCAGCGCCCGGAGGCTGTTGCGGAGGTCGCGGAACGTGTGGCCCGAGAACTCCGAGAGGCGGACGTACGCCACGTCGCCCGGCAGGAGGCGCGCGTGCGTGACGGTCTCGATGTTGATCATCTCGCGGGTCACCTGGAGCCGCTTCGGCTCGGCGCCCGGCCGCGCCACCGTCACGTTCACCTTGGTCCCCACGGGGCCGCGCAGGCGATCGACCGCCTCCTGGAGATCGAGGTTGACCGTGGACTGGTCGTCGATGCGGGTGATCGTGTCCTTGGCCTTGATGCCGGCCCGCTGGGCGGGGGTGCCCTTCAGCACCTTCACCACCGTGAGGTCGCCGTTGCGCAGGCCGATGACGAACCCCACGCCGCCGAACTCGCCGCGGATGCGGACCTTCATCTCGCCCGCCGCCTTCGGATCCAGGAGGATCGTGTGCGGGTCGAGCGTGGAGAGCATCCCGTTGACCGCCTCGTACTCGATCTCCCGCAGGTCCTGCTCGGCGATGAGGTGCTCCTGCACGAACCCCATGGCCTCGCCGAGCTTCTCGCGGATGTTCCAGATCGAGTTCACGCCGGAGATGTCGAGCTCGCGCTGCGCGGCGCCGACGGTGAGGGTCAGCCTGGGCGACTTCGCGTCGCCCTGGACCATCACCTCGGCCACCTTCCGCTCGACGCGCTTGAGCGAGGCGACGAGCATCTCCTTCGGCCGGAACCGCGACGGGTCGAGGTAGTGATCCTTGAGCTTCATGATCACCGTCGAGGCGACCGGGACCTTCGAGAGCGGGTAGTCGCCGCCGGGCTTCTTCGCCGACCTCGTCCCCACCGCCGCGCGCGCGACGGACCGCTCGGGCGTCGCGGCCGGCGCCGCGCTCGCGGCCGGCGCCGTCGCCTCGGTCCGCGAGGCCGCGTGGCTCGCGCCGACCGCGGCGGAGAGCACGAGGGCGGCCAGGAGGGAGCCGAAAAGCCGGAAGGGGCGGGTCATGTCGTGCCTGGGGACAGGGAGAGGGAGCGGGGAGGCAAAAAGAAAAACCTACACGTTGTCGGAGGATAGGGCGGCGCGCCGGGATCGCGCAAGCAGAACGGCCCGCCCGGCCCATTCCTCTCGCCTCGAGTGAACCGGAGCTGGCGAGGGGCTATGCCCGGGTCCGGGCGGGTGGCACGCCGGCGGCGCACGCCTAGTGGTCGTCGAGGTCGTCCGGGGTCGCCGAGGTGGCACCGCTGGGGGTGGCCTGCGGGCCCGCCCCGACCCTGCCGGCGCCGTGCCGGAACACGAGCTCCCCGCCCTTGCGGCCCGCGTCCACCGCGAACGCGGCCACGACGACGGACCCGGCCGCGGTGAGCGCCGCGAGGAGCGCCACCCGGCGGGTCGGCAGGAACGCGGCCGCGGCCGACAGCGCGAGCACGACGAACGAGCTCCAGATGACGCGCTCGCCGGCCTCCTCGTGATCGTGGACGGCGGCGCGCGGCGCCACGCGCTCGGCGGCGTCCTCGTCGCCGTCGCCGGTCTGCCCCGCCGCGACTGCGGCGCCGGCGAGGAGCAGCTGCAGGCCGACGACGACCGCGAGCGTCCTGCGGGGGAGCATCCCCTTCCAGACGGCGACCGCGAGCGCGATCGCGACGAACGGCATGGCGAGCGCGAGGCCGATCGGGATGTGGACGATGGCGGGGTGCAGGGGCAGGTCGGGCATCGAGCTCCTCCGGGGAAGCCGCGCGGCCTCCGCGCGGCGGGGGCAGAGGGTACAGCTCCGGGGCCGCCCACGGGGGTCCCGGGCGGGCCCGCGGCGGACCGGCGGATCTCGGGTGCCTCGTGGCCTGCGGCCGCCGGGCGCCTCGGAAGGGTAGCGCCGCGGACACGCGGCGGGTAGATTCGAGCCCCGATGTCCCTCGACGCCCGCAGCGAAGCCGCGCCGGTCGTGCGCGGCGTCGACGACCTGCTCCGCTGGTTCTCCGAGCGCGAGCGCCCCCGCGACGCCTGGAAGGTCGGCCTCGAGCTCGAGAAGCTCGGCGTGCTCGGCGGCGGGACGGCGCCGCTCCCGTACGAAGGGCCGCGCGGCGTCTCGGCGGTGCTGCGCGCCTTCACGCGCCGCTACGGGTACGCACCGTTCGTGGAGGACGGGGACATCATCGCCGCGCAGCGCGGGATGCTCACGGTCTCGATCGAGCCGGGCGGGCAGATCGAGCTCTCCGGCAGCCCGTTCGCCGACGTCCACGTCGTCGCGGCGGAGCTCGACCGCCACCTCGAGCAGTCGCGCGAGATCGCCGAGGAGCTCGGGATCGCGTTCCTGGCCGCCGGCTACCGGCCGTGGGGCACGCCGGCGACGACGCCGTGGATGCCGAAGAAGCGGTACCTCGTGATGCGGCCCTACCTCTCGGCGCGGGGGCGGCTCGCGCCGGACATGATGGCGATGACCGGCTCCGGCCAGGTCTCGTACGACTTCTCCTCGCCGCGCGACATGGCCGAGAAGCTCCGGGTCGCGCTCGCGGTGCAGCCGGCGGTCACCGCGCTCCTCGCGAACGCGCCGATCGTGGACGGCCGTGACTCCGGGTGGAAGAGCTACCGCGTGAAGGTGTGGGAGGAGGTCGATCCCGCCCGCTCCGGGCTCCTCGCCTTCGCCTTCGCGCCGGGCTTCCTCGAGGACCCGTACCGCGCGTACGTCGAGTGGGCCCTCGACGTGCCGATGATCTTCCTCCGCCGCCGCGGCGAGTACCTCGACACCGGCGGGCGGACGTTCCGCGCCTTCCTCGCCGAGGGGCTCGCCGGCGAGCGCGCGACGCTCACGGACTGGAACGACCACCTCACGACGCTGTTCCCCGAGGTGCGGGTGAAGGGCGTCGTGGAGCTGCGCGCCGCCGACGCGAACGACGCGGTCCACACGAAGGCGCTCGTCGCGTTCTGGAAGGGCATCCTCTACGACGCCGAGGCGCGCGCGGAGGCGTGGGAGCTCGTCCGGGCGCTCCCGATCCCGGCGCGGCGCGCCCTCATGCGCGACGCCGGGCAGCAGGGGCTCACGGCGCGGCTCCCCGACGGGCGGACGCTCGCGCAGCTCGCGCGCGAGGTGGTGGAGGTCGCGGCGCGCGGGCTCTGCCGGCAGCACTGCTGCGGCCAGCGCGGCGAGGACGAGCGGGTGTGGCTCGCGCCGCTCCGCGCCCGCGCCGAGAGCGGCCGGAGCCCGGCGGACGAGGCGCTCGAGGCGTTCCGCCGGGGCGGCGACGCGGCACTCGTCGAGAAGCTGCGGGTGGCGTGAGGG
>JAEYZK010000435.1 GCA_023428085.1 Pseudomonadota bacterium | reverse complement strand
CAGCAGGGGAGCCCTCCGCGACACCAGCGGAGCCCTCCGCGGCGCACGCCGACCCCTCCGCGCCGCCGGTCCCCGCGCCGGTCGCCGCGCCCGCGAAGGCGGCGGAGTCCGCGCCCAGCGTCTCGCGCGCCCGCTTCGAGCCCGGCACGGTCACGGTGGGGCGCGTGCGCAAGAAGGACACCCCCGCGCTCTCGCGGAAGGATCGCAAGCTCCTCGACCTCCTGAACCGCAAGAAGGACAGCGCCGCGCCCCCGGAGCCGGTCGAGGCGCTCGACCTCGACACCGCCCGTTCGCTCGATCCCGCCGCGGTCGAGCGCGTGGTCGCGGAGAGCCAGGGCGCGTTCTCCGGCTGCATCAGCCGCAACGCGCAGCGGGGGCGGCAGGAGCACGCGACGCTGCTCCTCACGGTCGAGAACACCGGCGCCGTGTCGTCGGCGTGGATCGCGGAGGCCGACGTCTCGGCGGGCGGGCTCGGCCGCTGCCTGTCCACCGCGGGGCGGCGCCTCGTCTTCCCCGCGTTCGAGGGCCCGCCGGTGGACGTGTCGGTGCCGCTCCTGCTGGAAGCGCGGTAGCGGGCTACAATCGCTTCATGGAGAAGAAGCGCTTCCTCATCCTCGTCGCCGACAGCGCCGGCTGCGGCCCGCTCCCCGACGCCCGCCTCTACGGCGACGAGGACGAACGCTCCGACACGATCGGGAACACGAGCCGCGCGGTGGGCGGCCTGGCGCTGCCGGTGATGGGCCGCATGGGGCTGGGCGGGCTCACGGCCATCGCCGGCGTCCCGCCGGATCCCGCCCCGGCGGCGTTCGCCGGCAGGATGGCCGAGCGGTCCCAGGGGAAGGACACGATCACCGGCCACTGGGAGATGATGGGGATCGTCCTGCGCGAGGGGCTCGCGCTCTACCCGCAGGGCTTCCCGCCGGAGATCCTCGAGCCCTGGGTCCGCGAGACGGGCGTCCCGGGCGTGCTCGGCAACAAGGCGGCGAGCGGCACGGTGATCATCGAGGAGCTCGGGCCCGAGCACCAGCGCACCGGCAAGCCGATCGTGTACACCTCGGCGGACTCGGTGTTCCAGATCGCGGCGCACGAGGAGACGGTGCCGCTCGACACGCTGTACGCGTGGTGCCGCGCCGCGCGGCGGCTGCTCGACCCGTTCCGCGTGGCGCGCGTCATCGCGCGCCCGTTCGTGGGCCCGCCGGGCCAGTACCGCCGCACGTACAACCGCAAGGACTTCGCCCTCGCCGCGCCCGGGCCCACGGTGCTCGAGACGCTGGTCGGGGCCGGCGTGCCGGTGTTCGGCGTGGGGAAGATCCCGGACGTGTTCGACCGCAAGGGGATCACGGACGAGCTCCACACCGAGGGGAACGCCGACGGGCTCCGCAGGACCGAGGCGCTGCTCGACCGCGTGGAGCACGGCCTCCTGTTCGTCAACCTGGTGGACTTCGACTCGCTGTACGGGCACCGGAACGATCCCGTCGGCTACGGGCGGGCCCTGGAGGAGCTCGATCGCGCGCTCCCCCGGATCCTGGGCAAGCTCCGCCCTGGCGAGCTCGCCGCCCTGACCGCCGACCACGGCTGCGACCCGACGACGCCGTCCACCGATCACTCGCGCGAGTACGTGCCCCTCCTCGTGCACGCGCCGGGGCGCGGCGGCGGCTCCCTCGGGACCCGCGCGACCTTCGCCGACCTGGGCGCGAGCGTCGCGCAGTTCTTCGGCGTCCCTTCCCCGGTGGGCACGAGCTTCCTCCCGGACCTGGAGTAGATTCCGGGGATGCACGTGCCCGCGCCGACCCGCTACGACCGCGACGCATTCTACCGGCGGTGCGGGCGCTCCGGCGTCCGGCTGCCGCTCGTGTCGCTCGGCCTCTGGCACAACTTCGGCGCGGTGGACCCGCACGCGAACGCGCGGGCCATCGTCCTGCGCGCGTTCGACCTCGGCGTCACCCACTTCGATCTCGCCAACAACTACGGCCCGCCCCCCGGCGCGGCGGAGGAGACGTTCGGCCGGATCGTGCGCGAGGACCTGGCCGCGCACCGCGACGAGCTGTTCGTCTCGACCAAGGCCGGCTACGACATGTGGGCCGGGCCCTACGGCAACTTCGGCTCGCGGAAGTACCTGCTCGCGTCGCTCGACCAGTCGCTCGCGCGGCTCGGGCTGCCCTACGTCGATCTCTTCTACCACCACCGCCCCGACCCGGAGACGCCGCTCGAGGAGACGATGGGCGCGCTCGCGCACGCGGTGCACGCCGGGAAGGCGCTGTACGTCGGCCTCTCGAACTACGCGGCCCCGGAGGCGGCGCGGGCGATCGAGCTCCTCCGCGCGCTCGGCACGCCCTGCCTCGTCCACCAGCCGCGGTACAGCATGCTCGACCGGTGGCCCGAGCCCGAGCTCTTCCCGCTGCTCGAGCGCGAGGGCGTGGGCTGCATCCCGTACTCGCCGCTCGCGAAGGGGCTCCTCACCGACCGGTACTTCGCGGGCATCCCCACCGACTCCCGCGCCGGCCACGATCCCCGGTTCCTCCGGCCCGCCGACGTGACCGAGGCGGTGCTCGCGAAGACGCGGGCGCTCGACGGCGTCGCGAAGCGGCGCGGCCAGACGCTGGCGCAGCTCGCGCTCGCGTGGACCCTGCGCCGGGCGCCGGTCACCTCGGCCCTCATCGGCGCCTCGCGGCCGTCGCAGGTGGAGGACGACGTCGGCGCGCTCGCGCGGCTCGACCTCTCCGCGGAGGAGCTGGCGGAGATCGACCGGATCCTCGCCGGCTGAAGCGCGGCGACCGGGCTTCAGTCCTCCGGCTTCGCCGGCTCCGCCGGGATCGCCTGCACGTCGAACGGCGTGCGCTGGTACACGCAGTAGTTGAGCCAGTTGGCGTACAGCAGGAACGCGTGCGACCGCCAGGTCATCCGCGGCGGCCGGCGCGGATCGTCGTCCGGGTAGTAGTTCCGGGGGACGGCGATGGGCAGGCCCTTCGCGACGTCGCGGTCGTACTCGAGCTTGAGCGTGTCGCGGTCGTACTCCGGGTGCCCGGTGACGAACACCTGCCGCCCGTCGTCGCTCGCGACGAGGTAGACGCCCGCCTCGTCGGACTCCGCCAGCACCTTGAGGCCGCGGGTCCGGTGGACCTCGTCCGGGCGGATCTCGGTGTGGCGCGAGTGCGGCGCGGGGAACACCTCGTCGAACCCGCGGAGGATCTCGGAGTGCGGCTCGAGCACGCGGTGCGGGAACACGCCGAACATCTTCTGCGGGAGCGGGTACTTCTGGATGCCGTAGTGGTGGTACAGCCCGGCCTGCGCCCCCCAGCAGACGTGGAGCGTGGAGAAGGCGTGCTCCGCGCTCCAGTCCATCACCCGCCGGAGCTCCGACCAGTAGTCCACCTCCTCGAACGGGAGGAGCTCGACCGGCGCGCCGGTGACCACGAGGCCGTCGAACTTCCGGTCCTGGATCTGGTCGAAGGTCGTGTAGAAGCTCGCCAGGTGCTCCCGGGCGGTGTTCCGGGAGTCGTGCGAGTCCATCCGCACGAGCGCGATGCGGACCTGCAGCGGCGTGTTCGAGAGGAGCCGCAGCAGCTGCGTCTCGGTCGCGATCTTCGTCGGCATCAGGTTGACGATCGCGATCTGGAGCGGGCGGATGTCCTGGTGCACCGCGCGCGACTCGGACATCACGAAGACGTTCTCGGACTCGAGCGTCGTCCGGGCCGGCAGCGCGTGGGGGATGTTGACGGGCACGTCAGGGTCCTTCCGTGAACGGTCGTGATCTTGCTGGGGGCCGGAGAGGCTCGGCCCCCCAAGGCCCCCGCTCGCTCCGGGGCAGGCTATACCGCCTGCCCCTTCGCTCGCCAGATCACTTCGCGGCCTGGAACGCCTCCTCGAAGTCCTCCTTCACGTCGTCGATGTGCTCGATGCCGAGCGACACGCGGATGAGGTCCGGGCTCACGCCCGAGGCGCGCTGCTCGTCGTCGCTGAGCTGCTGGTGCGTCGTGGACGCGGGGTGGATGACGAGCGTCTTCGCGTCGCCGACGTTGGCGAGGTGCGAGGCGAGCTTCACGCCGTTGATGAACTTCTTGCCGGCCTCGTAGCCGCCCTTGATGCCGAAGGTGAACACCGCCCCGAACCCGTTCTTCAGGTACTTGCGGGCGCGCGCGTGGGAGGGGTGGTCCTCGAGGCCGGTGTAGTTCACCCAGGCCACCTGCGGGTGCGACTTGAGCCACTTCGCGAGCGCGAGGGTGTTGTCCACCTGGCGCTGCACGCGCAGCGAGAGCGTCTCGAGCCCCTGGAGGAGCAGGAACGAGTTGAAGGGCGAGGGCGCCGGGCCGAGGTCGCGGAGCCCCTCGACGCGGGCGCGGATGATGAACTGGATGTTCCCGAACGGCCCCTTGGGCCCGAAGACGTCGTTGAAGACGAGGCCGTGGTAGCCGGGGGAGGGCTGCGTGAAGAACGGGAACTTGCCGCTCTTCGCCCAGTCGAACTTGCCGGAGTCCACGATCACGCCGCCGATCGACGTGCCGTGGCCGCCGATCCACTTCGTGGCCGACTCGACCACGATGTCCGCGCCGTGGTCGATGGGCCGGAGGAGGTACCCGCAGGCGCCGAAGGTGTTGTCCACGATGAGCGGGATGCCGGCGTCGTGGGCGATCTTGGCGAGCGCCTCGAGGTCCGGGACGTCGCCGGACGGGTTGGTGATCGACTCGACGTAGAGCGCCTTCGTCTTGCCGTCCACCGCGGCGGCGAGCTTGGCCGGATCGGCGCCCTCCACCAGCTTCACCCCGATCCCGAGGCGCGGGATGGTCACCTTGAACTGGTTGTACGTGCCGCCGTAGAGGAGGCTCGAGGAGACGATGTTGTCGCCCGCCTGCGCGATGTTCGCGATGGTGAGGAACTGGGCCGCCTGCCCCGACGACGTCGCGAGCGCGGCCACGCCGCCCTCGAGCGCGGCCACCCGCTTCTCGAAGACGTCCGTGGTCGGGTTCATGATCCGCGTGTAGATGTTCCCGAACTCCTTGAGCGCGAAGAGGTTCGCCCCGTGCTCGGCCGAGTCGAAGGTGTACGAGGTGGTCTGGTAGATCGGCACCGCGCGGGCGTTGGTGCCCGGGGCCGGCTCCTGCCCGGCGTGGACCTGGAGCGTCTCGAAGCGGAGCTTGCGGTTCGGGGGGATGGCCATGGGGTCCTCTGTCTGTCCCGCGGCGGCGCGGGCGGAATCCGTTTCGTTGGAATGAAATCCTATTCAGCGGACGCGTGAGCTGTCAAGCGTTCGTTCAGCAGGAATGATCGTCCGTTATGACGGACGCGAAGTCCGGACCCCGGATCGGGTCCGGGGGAGCGGATCCGGAAGGTTGCGCATCGTATAGAGTCGCCTCGCGCCCCGTTCGAGGAGCGACGCCCATGTCCGACCTGACCTCGAAGACCGTCCCCGATCTCTTCCTCACGCGCGTCGGACGGACCCCGGCGGCGGAGGCCTTCCGCCACCCGAAGGACGGCGGGTGGCAGAGCCTCACCTGGGCCGAGACCGAGGCCCGCGTCCGCGCCGTGGCCGGCGGGCTGCGCAAGCTCGGCGTCCAGCCCGAGCAGGTCTGCGCCATCCTCTCCGCGACGCGCATCGAGTGGGTGATCGCCGACTACGGCATCCTGTGCGCCGGCGCCTGCACGAGCGCCATCTACCCGAGCTCGACCGCGGAGGAGTGCGCGTACATCCTCGCGGACTCCGGTGCGGTGGTCGCCTTCGTGGACACGGAGGAGCAGGTGGCGAAGCTCGCCGCGCGGCGGGCCGAGCTCCCGGGGCTGAAGAAGGTGGTGGTCTTCGACGGCGGCGCGGCCGCGCGCCCGGGGCCGGGCGGCCCCGTCCCCGACGGATGGGTGGTGTCCTTCGCCGACTTCGAGGCCGAGGGGCGCGCCCACGACGCCGCGCACCCGGGCGCCTTCGAGGAGGCGGCGGGCGCGGTCCGCGCCGACGCCCTCGCGACGCTGCTCTACACCTCGGGCACCACCGGGCGGCCGAAGGGGGTCGAGCTCACGCACGCCTGCTGGGTCTCGCAGTCCCTGGCGGTCGAGGTGTCCGGCATCCTCGACCACCCCGGCTGCTCCCAGTTCTTCTGGCTGCCGCTCGCGCACTCGTTCGGGAAGATGATCGGCACGGCGCAGCTGCGCCTGGGGTTCCCGACCGCGGTGGACGGCCGCATCGAGGCGATCGTCGAGAACCTCGGCAAGCTCCGGCCGACCTTCGTGTGCGCGGTGCCGCGGATCTTCGAGAAGGTCCACGCGAAGGTGCTCGCGGGGGCGCGCGCGGGCGGGGCGGTGAAGGCGCGCCTGTTCCGCTGGGCGCTCGACGTCGGGCTCGCCGCCAGCCGCACTGCGCGCGAAGGACGGCCGATCGGGCCGGTGCTCGCCGCCCAGCGCGCGCTCGCGGACCGGCTGGTCTTCCAGCGCATCCGCGCCCTGTTCGGCGGGCGGCTCCAGTTCTTCGTCTCGGGCTCGGCGCCGCTCGCGCGCGAGGTGGCCGAGTTCTTCGACGCGATGGGGATCGTCATCCTCGAGGGCTACGGCCTCACCGAGACCTCGGCCGCCACGCACTGCAACCTGCCCGGCGCGCGCCGGATCGGCACCGTGGGGCGACCGCTCCCCGGCATCGAGACGAAGCTCGCCGAGGACGGCGAGATCCTCGTCCGCGGCCCCTGGCTGATGCGCGGGTACCGCGGCCTCCCCGACCAGACGGCCGACGCGCTCGACGCCGACGGGTGGCTCCACACCGGCGACGTCGGGCACATCGACGCGGACGGCTACCTCGCCATCACCGACCGGAAGAAGGACCTCATCAAGACCTCGGGCGGGAAGTACGTCGCCCCGGCCGAGCTCGAGGCCCGCATCAAGCTGGCGTGCCCGCTCGTCTCCCAGGCGCTCGTCCACGGGGACCGGCGCAGCTACGTGACCGCGCTCGTCACGCTCGACGCGGAGGCCGCCCGCGCGTGGGCGGCGTCCCGCGCCGTCGAGCCGGGCGACCTCGCCGCCCTCGCCCGCCTGCCCGCGCTCGCCGCCGAGATCCAGCGCGGCCTCGACCAGGTGAACGCGGCGCTCCCGCGGTTCGCGACGGTGAAGAAGTTCCGGGTGCTCCCGGCCGAGTTCACCGAGGCCGCGGGCGAGGTCACCCCGTCGCAGAAGCTCAAGCGGCGGGCGATCGAGGCGAAGTATCGGGACGTGCTGGACGGGATGTATGGGGGTCAGTAGTCAGTGGTCAGTGGTCAGTGGTCAGTGGTCAGTGGTCAGTAGTCAGTGGTCAGTAGTCAGTAGTCAGTAGTCAGTGGTCAGTAGTCAGTAGTCAGTGGTCAGTACCGACAACTGATCACCGACAACTGATCACTGACAACCGATCACTGACAACCGATCCTCACATCTCCGCCTTCAGCCCGCCCTCCTCGTCCAGCGCCGCCTGGAGCAGCTCCAGCGCTTGCTGCGCGTCCGACAGCAGCTCGAGGCTGACG
>JAEYZK010000432.1 GCA_023428085.1 Pseudomonadota bacterium | reverse complement strand
GGGCCCCCTCCCCCCTCACGCCTCCGCCTGCCCCGCCTCCGGCGGCCGGATCCGTACGCGCCGCACGACACGCGGGGACGCTTCCATCACCTCGATCACCGTGCCGTCCGGGAGCGGGAGCCGGGTGCCGCGCTCGGGCACGGCGCCGGCGAGGCTCACGCAGAGGCCCGCGACGGTGGTGTAGTCCTCGCCCTCCGGCAGGCCGAGGTCCAGCGCCCGGTTGACGTCGCGCACCGGGACGTCGCCGCGGACGATCGCCGTCCCGGACGGCTCGCGCTGGATCGCGTCGAGCGGCTCCTCGGCCTCGCCGAGGATGTCGCCGACGAGCTCCTCGACCAGATCCTCGAGCGTGAGCATGCCCGAGACGCCGCCGTGCTCGTCCACGACGACGGCGAGCTGCTGGCGATCGCGCTGCATGTCCCGCAGCACCTGCACCGCGCGGGCGGTCTCCGGCACGAAGCGCACCGGGCGGAGCAGATCGGGCAACACGAGGAGGTGGCGGTCCCACGCCATCGCCGCGAGGTCCTTCGCCATCACGTAGCCGACGATCTCGTCGAGCGCGCCCGCGTAGACGGGCATGCGCGAGCGGCCCTCCTCGAGCAGCAGGCGCTTCAGGTCCTCCTGCGGCGCGTCGAGCGGCAGGGCGACGATCCGGTTCCGGGGCACCATCACGTCCGCGGCCGTGAGGTCGCGGAAGGCGAGCGCGCGCGAGGCGATCTCGGCGGTGGGGGGGTCGATCGAGCCGGACTTGCCCGCCTCCTCGACGAGCTGCTCGAGCTCCTCGGCGGAGAGCCGGGTCTCGGTGAACGTGGTCCGGTCGCCGAACGGGCGGAGCACGAGGTTCGAGCTGCGGGTGAGGAACCAGACGAGCGGCCGCACGAGCCGCGAGAGGAGCAGCAGCGGCGCCGCGACGAGGAGCGCGTACCGCTCGGCGCCGCGCAGCGCGAGCGACTTGGGCACGAGCTCGCCGAGCACGAGCGAGAGGTACGAGACGAGCGCCACGACCAGGGTGAACGCGATGCTGGCGGCCCAGCGCTCGAGGCCGGGGATGGCCGCCACCAGCGGGGAGAGCCGTCCCGAGAGCTCGGCGCCGCCGAACGCGGCCGCGGTGGCGCCGACGACCGAGATCCCGGTCTGGACGGTGGCGATGAAGGGCTCCGGCTGATCGCGCAGCTCGCGCAGCGCCCGCGCCCCGCGCCGCCCCTCCTCGACGAGCTGGGAGATCCGGCTCCGGCGCAGCGAGATGACGGCGATCTCCGCGCCGGAGAACACCCCGTTCGCGAGGACGAGGGCGAGGACCACGAAGAGCTCGAGCAAGACGTCTGGCATGCGTTTTCCTGGGCTTGAGCCTGCGTCCGCCCTGGCGTCGGGGCTCGCCGCCGGCGCGAGGCGTCCCTCGAACCCGACCGGAGACTCCCACCGGCGCCGCCCGAGGTCTACTTCACACCCGGCGTGGAGGCTGCACGCCCTGCCCGGGGATCCCACCATGGCATTCGAGCCGACAGGAAGACCGGCGGAGCTGGACTTCGCGGATCCGACGACCCCCGCGGGCCGCCTGCGCGTGCTGGTCTCCTGGGCGGTGCTCGCGCCCTCGCGGCACAACACGCAGCCGTGGCTCTTCGAGATCGAGGGCGACGAGCTGCGCCTGTACGCCGACCCGTCGCGCGCGCTCCCGGTAACGGATCCCGACGGGCGCGAGCTGCTCATGTCGTGCGGCGCGTCGCTCGCCAACCTGGTCGTCGCCGCCGGTCACTTCGGGTGGGAGACCTCGGTGGAGATCCCGCCCGGCCACCGGCGTGATGGGCTCGTGGCGCGCGTCCGGCTCGAGGAGCGCCGCTCGATCCGGCCCGAGGTCGAGGAGCTGTTCCAGGCGATCCCGCGGCGGCGGACGAACCGCCTGCCCCTCGATGGGCGGGAGCCTCCGGAGGGCCTCGTCGCCCAGCTCGTCCGCGAGGCGCGGCGGGAGGGAGTGGCCGTCCGGCCGGTCGAGGATCATCAGCGCCCGCTCGTCGCCGAGCTCGTGAGCGAGGGCGACCGGGTCCAGTGGTCCAACCCGCGCTGGCGGGCGGAGCTCGCCGCGTGGACGCACAGCAGCGCGAGCGCCCGCAAGGACGGCATGCCGGCGGCCGCGCAGGGGCTGTCGGATCTGGCGGCGCTGCTCCAGCCGGTCCTGTTCCGCTTCCGCAACCCCGCGCGGGTCGAGGCCGAGCGCGATCGCCGCCGGGCGCGCACGACGCGTGCGCTGCTCGTGTTCTCGACGCGGCGCGACGGGAAGGAGGATTGGGTCGCCGCCGGAGAGGCGCTCCAGCGCGTGCTGCTCCGCGCCACGGCCGCGGGCCTCACCGCGTCCTACCTGAACCAGGCGATCGAGGTGCCGGGGCTGCGCGCGCGCCTCCGCGACGCGATCGGGGAGGCCGGGCTCCCCCAGGTCATGATCCGGCTCGGGTACGGGCTCGAGACGCCGCCCACCCCGCGCCGGGAGCTCGAGGAGGTCCTCCGCACGTACCAGCCCCGCGCTCGGCGCACGCAGTCCCTGGCCCTGCGGGGACGTCAGGACCTCCCCCCGTACCGCGGAGACGCGGAGGCACACGCGCCCGGTCCGGGTTGACCTCTCCGCGGAGCCTGCCGGGCTACCGCCCGACGATGGGCGCACGGTAGGATCCGGGGGAGCCCGGCCGTCGGGCTCCCCCAGCGAGAGAGGCCGCCAATGGCGGAGTGGCCGAAGCAGCGTCGGTTCACCCGGATCCCGTTCCAGGTCCCGGCGTTCCTCGAGGTGAACGGGGAGCGGCTCCCGTGCGCGCTCCTGAACGTCTCGCTGAAGGGCGCGCTCATCGAGCTGTCGTCCGGCGTCGCGCCGCCGAAGGGGAGCACTTGTGCGGTGACGATCGACCTCGACCCCGGCAGCGGCGCCCGGATCCGGATGGACGGCGACGTCGTCCACCAGCGCGGGAACCAGATCGGCGTCCGCTGCGACGAGCTCGACCTCGAGTCCGTGCAGCACCTCCGCCGGATCCTGGAGGTCAACGTCGGGGACGAGTCCCTCGTGCTCCGTGAGCTCGGCGAGCTCGTGGCGGAGCGGGAGTGGGAAGAGGCGGAGGAGAAGCGGTGAGGTCGGTTGTCAGTTGTCAGTTGTCAGTTGTCGGTCCTGAAGACTGATCACTGACAACCGATCACTGACAACCGATCACTGACAACCGATCCTCACATCTCCGCCTTCAGCCCGCCCTCCTCGTCCAGCGCCGCCTGGAGCAGCTCCAGCGCTTGCTGCGCGTCCGACAGCAGCTCGAGGCTGACG
>JAEYZK010000414.1 GCA_023428085.1 Pseudomonadota bacterium | reverse complement strand
CCGCTCCCGAGCACGCCCTTCATCCCCGCGGCGCCCGCCGGGATCCCGAGCTGCACGTTCTTGAGCGCCAGGATCCGGTCGCGGAGCTGGGCGGCCTTCTCGAACTCCAGCGCCTTCGCCGCCTCCTTCATGTCCGCCTCGAGCGAGGCCAGGATCGCCGGGAGCTGCTCCGGCTTGTACTCCGCGCCCTCCTCGGCGGCGAGCGGCACCGTCAGGTAGTCGGCCTCGACCACCGCCATCTGGAGGTCGCTGATGTTCCGCTTCACGGTCTGCGGGGTGATCCCGTGCTCGGCGTTGTAGAGGGCCTGGATCTCGCGGCGGCGGTCCGTCTCGTCGATCGCCTTCCTCATCGACTCCGTGATCGTGTCCGCGTACAGGATCACCCGGCCGTTCACGTTCCGCGCGGCGCGGCCGATGGTCTGGATGAGCGAGACCTGGCTGCGGAGGAACCCCTCCTTGTCCGCGTCGAGCACGGCGACGAGCGAGACCTCGGGGATGTCGAGCCCCTCGCGCAGCAGGTTGATGCCGACGAGGACGTCGAACTCGCCCCTGCGAAGGTCGCGGATGAGCGCGCTCCGCTCGAGCGTGTCGATGTCCGAGTGCAGGTACCGGCACCGGACGCCCACGTCGGTGAAGTACTCGGTGAGATCCTCGGCCATCCGCTTCGTGAGCGTGGTGACGAGCACCCGCTCGCCGGCCTCGGTGCGCTTGCGGACCTCGCCGAGGAGATCGTCCACCTGCGACCCCACCGGCCGGACCTCGACCTCGGGATCGATGAGCCCCGTGGGCCGGATGATCTGCTCCACCACGACGCCCTGGGCCTTCGTGAGCTCGTACTCGGCCGGCGTCGCGCTGACGTAGACCGCCTGGTGGACGAGCCGCTCCCACTCCTCGAACTTGAGGGGCCGGTTGTCGAGCGCCGACGGCAGCCGGAACCCGAACTCGACGAGCGTCTCCTTCCGCGCCCGGTCCCCGCGGTACATCGCGCCGATCTGCGGGATGGTCTGGTGACACTCGTCCACGACGGTGAGGAAGTTCTTCGGGAAGTAGTCGAGGAGGCACGGCGGCGGGTCGCCCGCCTTCCGCCCGGAGAGCCAGCGCGAGTAGTTCTCGATGCCCGGGCAGAACCCCATCTGCTCGAGCATCTCGAGGTCGAACATCGTGCGCTGCTCGAGCCGCTGCGCCTCGAGGAGCTTCTCCTGGCCGCGGAGCTCCTGGAGCCGCTCGCGCAGCTCCTCGCGGATCCCGGAGATGGCGCGGGCCCGCGTCTCCGGGGCCGAGACGTAGTGGCTGTTGGGGAAGATCGCGACCTTGTCGAGCTCTGCGAGCGTACCGCCGCGCAGCGGGTCGAACTCGTGGATGCTCTCGACGGTGTCGCCGAAGAACTCGATCCGGACCGCCCGATCCTCCTCGTACGGCGGGAAGATCTCGATCGTGTCGCCGCGCACGCGGAAGGTGCCGCGGTGGAAGTCGAGGTCGTTGCGCTCGTACTGGATGTCGATCAGCGAGCGGATGAACCGGTCGCGCAGGAACTCCTGGCCCTTCTCGATCTGCTGGAGGAGGCCGTAGTACGCCTCGGCGGTGCCGAGGCCGTAGATACACGACACGGACGCGACGATGAGGACGTCGTTGCGGGTCAGGAGCGCGTGCGTCGCCGCGTGGCGCATGCGGTCGATCTCGTCGTTGATGGACGAGTCCTTCTCGATGTACGTGTCGGTCGAGGGGACGTACGCCTCGGGCTGGTAGTAGTCGTAGTACGAGACGAAGTAGTGGACGGCGGCGGTGGGGAAGAGCTCCTTGAACTCCCCGTACAGCTGGGCCGCGAGCGTCTTGTTGTGGGCCATGACCAGCGTGGGCCGCTTCACGCGCGCGACCACGTTGGCGATGCTGAAGGTCTTGCCCGAGCCGGTCACTCCCAGGAGCACCTGGTGCCGATCGCCGCGGAGCAGGCCCTCGGTCAGCTCCCCGATGGCCCGCGGCTGATCCCCGGTGGGCTTGAACTCGCTCTGAAGGTCGAACGCCATCCGATCGAGTGTAACGGGTGGCTCTGACCTCGCGCCCACCGCCGTTCGCCCCGCCATCGCCCCGCCGGGGTGCTGCGAGGCCGGCGGGCACGTCGGCGCGCAGGAGCCCGCCGCACCGCACCGCACCTCAAGGGGAACGCCCGGCCGGCTCCCCCCGCAGCTCCCGGACGAGCGCGAGGCCCCCGAGGACCGCGACGGGCGCGAGGTGGACGACGTGGTACAGGAGCGCGGCCGCGAGCGCGGGCGCGCGCTCGATGCCGGTCCCGGCGAGCGCGAGCACGATCGCGAGCTCGAAGGGGCCCGCGGCGCCGGGAGAGAAGGCGACGATCCCGCCGGCCGTCGCGGCGAGGACCACGAGGGACGAGCGCACCAGATCCGCCGGCAGCCCGAGCGCAGCGAGCGAGAGGTGGGCGATGAGCAGCTCCGCCGCCCACCCTGCGAAGCCCCACGCCGCGGCGGTGCCGAGGGCCGCGGGATCCCCGCTGGCGGCGAGGCCGGCGCGGAGGTGCGCGACGAGCCCCCCTGCGCCCGCCGCGGCCTGCGCGCCACGCGGGCGGAGCCACGCGGCGAGGCCGATCCCCACCGCGGACGCCGCCGCGAAGGCGAGCAGCGCGTGCCGCACCCAGGGCGGGACCGGGGCGGCGAGCGCGAGGAGCGCGCCGAGCGGCACGAGCGTCGCGGCGCCCACCACGTAGTCGAGGCCGGTCACCGCCACCCCGGTCGCCGTGGACGTCCCGGTCCGGCGCGCCAGGATCCACGCGCGGACCACGTCCCCCGCGCGCGCCGGCACCACGATCGACACCGCGAACCCCGCGTTCATCGCCGCGAACGCGTCGCGGAACTGCGGCCGACCGGCCGCGCGCGGCACGAGCGCCACCCAGCGGCCCGCGTGCGCGGCGAGGGAGAGGAGGTTCCCGGCCATGGCGGCGACCACGAGCCGCGCGTCGGCCGCGGCGAGCGCGGCCCCGACGGCGGCGAGGTCCACGCTCCGCGCCGCGAGGACGGCGAAGGCGCCGAGCAGGGCGACGCCCCCGAGCCGGAGCAGGCGCCGGCGGCCCGCGCCCCGCGGTTCGCCGGGCAGGAGCACGCGCCGCAAGCGCGCGAGCCGCCCCTCCCCGCTCCCGCCGATCTCCCGCGTTCCCGGCACCGGTGGGGATCCGTATCCGGCGGTCCGCGGGACGGCCACGCCCCCGCCCCGGGCGCGCGGCTCACCGGGCGGAGAGGCGGGCGACCGCCTGGCGGAGATCCGCGGGGAGCGCGGCGACGACCTCGACCCGGCCCCCGTCGGCGGGCCGCGGGAAGGCGAGCCGCTCCGCGTGCAGCGCCTGGCGGGCGACGGCCGCCGACGCGACGCCGTAGACCTCGTCGCCGAGCACCGGCCAGCCGGCGTCGGCCAGCTGCACCCGGATCTGGTGCGTCCGGCCGGTGAGGAGGCGCACCGAGAGGAGCGCCGCCGCTGCGAGCCGCGCCTGGACCTGGAACTCGAGCCGCGCGCGGCGGGCCGACCGTACACGCGTGGTGAACCGGCGGGGATCGGCAGGGTCGCGCCCGTACGGAGTGTCGAGCGTGCCCTCCGCGGGCGGCGCGCCGGCGACGAGCACGAGGTAGCGCTTCTCGACCGCGCCCCGCTCGAACGCCGCCCGGAGCGCGGCCAGCGCCCGGTCGTGGCGGGCGAGCAGCAGCGCCCCCGTGGTGTCGCGATCCAGCCGGTGCGGCAGCCCCGGGCTCGCCGCGCCGTCCACGTCGAACGGCCCCAGCCGGCGCGCGGCGGTGACCACCGCCGCGGAGGAGGGACCGGCCGGCTCCACCGGGAGCCCCGCGGGCTTGTCCACCGCGAGGCAGTCGGCGTCGTCGTAGAGCACGGGGAGCTCCGGCCCGAGGGCCGGCGCCGCGGCGGGCGCAGGCCGCTCGACGACGACCTCCTCGCCGCCGAAGAGCTTCCGCGCCGGCGCGCACGCCTTGCCGCGGATGCGGACGCGCCCGCCGGCGATCAGCGCCCGCGCGCGATCCACGGTGAGTGCGAGCTCCCGCGCGAGGAATCGGTCGAGCCGCTCCCCCGCCGCCTCGCGCGGCACCCGCAGCGGTTCACCCGAGGTCGGCATCCGTTCCTTCCTCCGGTCGAGCGGGCGGGCCCCGGCCTGCCCGGCCCCGCCCGGGGGCGAGTGTACGTCCCGGAGAATCGCACGAACCCGCTCGACTTTTTGGCTCCACCCGACTAATTTCCCGGCGTCCCGCGCCACGAGGTGGCGGCTGGGTCCGGCTGGGAAAGCACTCCCGCCGAACACGAAAGAAGTGTGCAGATGCCGAGTGGCACGGTGAAGTGGTTCAACGACGCGAAGGGCTTTGGCTTCATCTCTCAGGACGGCGGTGGCGAGGACGTGTTCGTCCACCACACCGCGATCCAGGCGGAGGGGTTCCGCAGCCTGCAGGAAGGGCAGCGGGTCGAGTTCGAGATCAAGAAGGGGCCGAAGGGCCTCCAGGCTGCGAACGTCCGGCCTTCGTAGCCGCGACGAGCCTGTTCACGAAGGGGGCCCGGCCTGACTCGGCCGGGCCTTCGTGTTTTCGACGCCCAGCCTTTCGAAGCCCACCAGGAGGAGGACGCATGGCCTTCAACCCCGGAGCGACCAAGCGGCAGAAGGAAGCTGCCCGCCGCGATCACCAGGCGAAGAAGGAGGAGAAGAAGGAGCAGCGCCGGCGTGAGAAGGCGGAGCGCGGCGATCGTCCGCTCGCGCCGGGCGAGGACCCGGACATCGCGGGCATCATCCCGGGCCCGCAGCCGAAGCTCGAGGAGTGACGTTCACTCCACGGTCCAGCTGGTCCCCCCCGCCCCGTCCATGATCGCGACCCCCTGGCCGAGGAGCGCGTCGCGGATCTCGTCGCCGCGCGCGTAGTCCTTCGCGGCGCGCGCCGCGGCGCGCTCCGCGATCCGCGCCTCCACCGCCGCCGGGTCGATCCCGCGCCGCGCCGCGGCCTTCTCCCGGATGGCCCGGAGCGCCGCCGCCGGCTCCCGCCCCAGGATCCCCAGCACCCGCCCGACCGCGCGCACGTCGCGGGCGAAGGCCGCGAGCTGGGCCCTGTCCTCGGGCGTCTTCTTCCCCTTCCTGTCCGCCACCGCGTTCGCGGCCGTGAAGGCCTCGGCGAGCAGCGCGAGCACCTGGGGGGTGTTGAAGTCGTCGTCGAGGGCCTGGAGCGCCTGGTCCACCAGCGGACCCGCGGGCGCGGGCGCCGCCGCTCCCGCCGAGAGGCGGTCCGCCTTCTCCAGCGTCTCGTAGAGCGACCGCACCCGCCGCTCGGCCTCGGCGAGGACCACGTCCGAGAAGTTGAAGTCGCGCCGGTAGTGCGTCCCGAGCAGGAAGAAGCGGAGGCCCTCGGCGTCGAACCGCGCGAGCACGTCACGCACGGTGAAGAAGTTGCCCAGCGACTTCGACATCTTCTCGTCGTCGATCTGGACGAACCCGTTGTGGAGCCAGTACCGGGCGAAGTCGTCGGCGCGCGGGCTGTCGCTCGTCGCCGCCGCGGACTGCGCGATCTCGTTGGTGTGGTGCGGGAAGACGAGGTCCTTGCCGCCGGCGTGCACGTCGAAGCGCGGCCCGAGGTGCTCGCGGGTCATGGCCGAGCACTCGATGTGCCAGCCCGGGCGTCCCGGGCCCCAGGGCGAGGGCCAGCTGGGCTCGCCGGGCTTGGCCGCCTTCCAGAGCGCGAAGTCGAGCGGGTCGCGCTTCGCGTCACCCGGCTCGACCCGGGCGCCGGCCTGGAGGTCGTCGAGGTTGCGCCGCGCGAGGCGGCCGTACTCCGCGAACGAGCGGACGGCGTAGTAGACGTCGCCGTTGCCGGGCGCGTAGGCGTGGCCCTTCCGCACGAGCGCC
The DNA here is from genome assembly GCA_023428085.1 of Pseudomonadota bacterium. GTDB lineage: Bacteria > Myxococcota > Myxococcia > Myxococcales > Anaeromyxobacteraceae > Anaeromyxobacter. The sequence continues at coordinate 3,765 of JAEYZK010000414.1, read as the reverse complement.
TCGATGAGCGCGACGATCTGCGGCATGTGCCCGGTGACCGTGGGCGTGACGTCCGGGCGGAGGTTGCCGAGGGCGTCCATGTCCTCGTCGAACGCGGCCGTGAACCGCGCCGCGAGCGCGGACGGGTCCTCGCCCCGCTCGTTCGCGCGCGCGATGATCTTGTCGTCGACGTCGGTGACGTTCCGGACGAACTTCACCTCGTACCCGCGCGCCCGGAGGTGGCGCACGGCCACGTCCCAGGCCACGTAGCAGCGGGCGTGGCCGAGGTGGGCGAAGTCGTAGACCGTCGGGCCGCAGACGTAGACGCCCAGCTTGCCCGGGGTGAGGGGCACGAGCTCGCGCTTCGCGCCGGCGAGGGTGTCGTGGACCTGGATGCTCATCTCCGCTCCCGCGGCCTGAGGAAGAGGGCCCGGACGAGGGCCCGCAGGTTGATGGCGAGGACGCCGAGGAGGAGGGCCGACCCGATCACCGGCAGCCCGGCGCGGCGCGGGCGCTCGCCGTCCCGCAGCACCTGCCAGCCGTCGCCGACCGGGGCGCCGCGGGACCGCAGCTCGTCCACGATCGGCTGGTAGTCGGCCCGCCGCCCGGCGGGCAGGAGCCGGCCCTCGTAGATCGCCGGCCCGGAGCGCCCGGGACGGTCCACGACGAGGTTCGTGCCCCCGACGCGCCCCACCGTGCGGGGGGCGCCGCGCTGCAGGACCGGGACGGAGCTCGCGTCGAGCGGCCCCCGGATCTGCACGAGCCGGTTCTCGCGCGCCCGCTCGAGCCGGTACGCGCCCGGGCCGCCGAGGTCGATCGGATCCCGCGACGAGAAGAAGTAGGCGACGTCGGGCCAGAGCGAGGCGAGGAGCCAGCTCGCGAGGAACGCGGTCAGCACCGCGAAGACCGGCGAGCGCGCGAGCGCCGCCCGCTCGCGGCGCGGCGGCGGCACGGGCGCGGACCGCCCGTCGAAGAACTGATCGTCGCGCTTCCGGTCCTCGTCGCTCATCGCTCGCTCCGGTGGAGGACCACCACCGCATGCGCGGCGATCCCCTCTCCCCGCCCCACGAACCCCATCCCCTCGCCGGTGGTCGCCTTCACGTTCACCTGGCCGGGCGCGATCCCCAGCGCCCCGGCGAGGCGGGCCCGCATCTCCTCGGCCCGCGGGGCGATCTTCGGCCGGCGCGCGGCCAGCGTCACGTCCGCGTTGCCGACGCGGAAGCCACGCTCCGCGGCGCGCCGCGCGATCTCCTCCAGCAGGACGAGGGACGACACGCCCTTCCACCGGGGGTCCGTGTCCGGGAAGTGGCGCCCCAGGTCGCCGAGCCCGGCGGCCCCCAGGATCGCGTCGCCGATGGCGTGCGCGCAGGCGTCGGCGTCGGAGTGACCGAGGAGGCCGTCGCCCTCGAACTCGACGCCGCCGAGGACGAGCTTCCGCCCCGCGGCGAACCGGTGCGTGTCGTAGCCGACGCCGACGGCCACGGGAACCTCGACGCGGGCGCGCGCCCGCGCGACGTCGTCCGGGCCGGTGATCTTGAAGTTCCCCGGCTCGCCGGGGACGAGGGTGACCGGCGCGCCCATCTGCTCGACGAGGAGGCACTCGTCGGTCGCGCGCGACGCCGCCGGCCCCGCCTGCGCGTAGGCGCGGAGGAGGAGATCCCGCCGGAAGCCCTGCGGCGTCTGGGCGAGCCAGAGCCGGCTCCGATCGAGCGTCGCCGCGACCCGCAGCGCCTCGCCGTCCTGCTGCTTCACGGTGTCGGACACGGCCAGGGCCGCGAGGGCCGCGCCGTCGAGGGCGGCGGCGCGCGCCACGCGCGAGGCGAGCCCGGGCGTCGCGAACGGGCGGGCGGCGTCGTGGACGAGCACGACCGCCGCGTCCGACGCGGCGCCGAGGCCGTTCCGGACCGAGTCGGCGCGGGCAGCCCCGCCGGGCACCGCGTGGCCCGGCTTGCCCAGGCCCGCGAGCTCCGCCGCGCCCCGCTGCTCTTCCCCGGGGGGCACGACCGCGACGAGCGCGTCCACCTCGGGGCACGCGGCCATCGCCCGGGCAGCCCGCCGGAGGACCGTCTCGCCGCCGAGGGTGAGCCACTGCTTGGCCGTCCCCGCGCGCTGGCCCGATCCGCCCGCCGCCAGGATCGCCGTCACGCGCTCGCCGTCGATCATCCACCCTCCCGTGAACGAGCCCGCGCCCGCTCTCGAGCCCCACGGGCCCGCCCCCACCTCGGCTGGCACCCTACCTGCTACCCACCCCGGCGTGCTCGAACTTTTCGGTGCTCCCGCCCATCCCAGCCGCCAGACGCGCGACCGCCGCCCGGACGGAGGTCCGCGCGGCGGTCCATGGCCTTGCTCCGTCGCGCGGGTGCGCGCGGAGGGCTCGCGATCAGCAGTTGAAGATCTTCTTGAGGTCGTCCTCGACGTCCTGCTCGTCGCACGCCTTGGCGATCGCGAGCTCCTTGATGAGGAGCGAGCGCGCGGTGTCGAGCATCTTGCGCTCGCCGAACGACAGGTCCTTGTCGGAGCGGAGCAGGTACAGGTCGCGCAGCACCTCGGCGATCTCGAAGACGCTGCCCGTCTTGATCTTGTCCATGTACTCCCGGTACCGGCGGTTCCAGGTGGTGGAGTCCACCGAGACCTCCTTCTCCCGGAGGATCCCGTAGACGCGCCGCACTTCCTTCTCCCCGATGATCTCACGCAGGCCGACCGAGCCGACCTTGTTCATCGGGATCATGATCTTCATCCCGTTCTCGAGGATCCGGAGCACGTAGAAGGACTGGCGCTGACCGGCCACCTCCTTGTGCTCGATGCCCATGACCTCGCCGACGCCCTGACCGGGGTACACTGCCTTGTCCCCGACCTTGAAGTTGGGGACTGCCTGACTCGCCTGGATTGCCGACATTCCTACCTCCGCTCCACCGCCCTGGCCGACGCGCCCTGCGGGACGCAGGCCGGGCGGGAGCCTAGTCGGGGGAGGCTATCACAAGTCTCCGACCCGTTCAATAACACTGGCGAAATCGGAACCTTTCGAGCCGCCCCTTCCGTGGTGCCGGAGGCGAGATGACGCAAGGGCGTCCGCTCGTCTGGCCCGCCGCCGGCTTCCTGGCGGGGGTGGCCGCGGGGATCCAGCCCTTCACCGCGCCGGCCTGGCTGGCGGGCGTGCTCCTCCTCGTCGCGCTCCCGCGCCTCCGGCCCATCGCGTTCCTGGCAGCGGGCTGGCTCGCAGCGGCCCACGCGCGTGCGATCCCCGGCGCGCCGCCCGCCGAGCCGGTGCCGGTCGAGGGCGTGGTCGTCGATCCGCCGGCCGCCTGGGGCGAGGACGTGCGCCTCCGGATCGCGATGCCGGACGGGGCCAGGGTCGAGGTCACCGCGGCGCCGCTCGCCTGGCCGGTCGCCGTCGGCGACGAGCTCCGCGTGGAGGCCCGGCTGCGGTCCCCGTCGGGCCCTGCGAACCCCGGCGGTCGGGACCGCGCCGCCCAGCTCGCGGCGGCGAAGGCGTGGAGCGTCTGGGAAGGCGAGACGATCACGCTGATGCCGAACCCGGCGATGTCGGCGATGCACGCCGGCGACGCCTTCGCCCTCGCCTTCGCCCGGATCGAGAACCACTACTTCGTCCACGCCGGCTGGATGGAGGAGGGGCAGCTCATCCGTGACGCCCACAGGCTGCAGTCGATCCCCGGCGTGATCATCCAGGGCCGCTACGACATCGCCACGCCGGCCGTCTCCGCCTGGGACCTGCACAGGGCCTGGCCGGAGGCGGACCTCCAGCTGGTCGAGGGCGCCGGCCACGCC
>JAEYZK010000392.1 GCA_023428085.1 Pseudomonadota bacterium | reverse complement strand
GCGCGGGCCCGGGCGGCCTCGACCGCCCCGCGGTGCTCCGCGCGGAGCTCGGACGCGTCGCGGGCTGGCCCGGGGGGAGCGGCGGCGCGCACCTCGAAGGCGGCGGAGCGATCGGCGCCGATGCGGCCGACCGCGTCTGCGCGGCACTGGCGGCAGTGCCGCATGAGGCGCGCGTCCACGGCGCACGCGGCCTGGAGCCGCTCGAGCTCCGCGGGGGTGGGTTCGCGCTGGCCGGTGAGGCCGTAGTGCGTCCCGTGCTCGGGGGCCGAGATCAGCGGCACGAGGTTGACCGTGAACGCCCCGAGCGCGCGCACCCGGCGCACCACCGTCGGCAGGTGTTCGTCGTTGACGCCGGGGATGACGACGGAGTTCACCTTCACGAGCACGCCGCGCTCGGCGAGGCGCGCGATCCCGAGGAGCTGGCGCCCGGAGAGGATGCGCGAGGCCTCGGCGCCCCGGACCTTCCTGCCGTTCCACAGGATCCAGGGGTAGATGCGCTCCCCGACGGCGGGGTCCGTCATGTTGACGGTCACGGTGACGTGCCGGACCCCGAGGGCGACGAGCCGCTCGACGTGGTCGGGGAGGGCGAGGCCGTTCGTCGAGAGGCAGAGCGCGAGATCGGGGGCCGCCTTCCGCACGCCTTCGAGCGTGGCGAACGTGGCGGCGGGGTTGGCGAGCGGGTCCCCCGGCCCGGCGATCCCCACGACCGCGAGCTCCGGCACGTCGGCCGCCACCGCCCGGACCCGATCCGCCGCCTGCCCGGGGGTCAGGCAGGCGCTCGTCACGCCGGGACGGCTCTCGCTGGCGCAGTCGTACTTCCGGTTGCAGTAATGGCACTGGAGGTTGCACGCCGGGGCGACCGCGAGGTGGAGGCGCGCGAAGTGGTGGTGCGCCTCCTCGCTGTAACACGGGTGGTTGCGCGCCTGGGCGGCGGCGCCGGGCGGGAGGAGCGCCGCCGCCGGATCCGCACAGCCGGAGGTGAACGCGCAGTTCGCGGCCTGCTCCGAGCGCGACGGAGCGGGCTCGGGGGCGGAGAGGTCCAGGGGCTCGCGATCGCTGCGCATGGCTCCCTCCGGTCAGGCCACCACGGGCTCGAAGCTGAACGCGCCCTTCTTGCAGGTCCGGCCGCAGGCCTCGCAGCCGATGCAGTCCTCGGGGTTCGTGACGGAGGCGAACATCTTCGCCGAGTCCTCCTCGTCCACCTCCTTGGGGGCGAGCACGCCGTGGGCGCAGATCTTCATGCACCGGCCGCAGCCGATGCACTTCTCGTCGTCCACGGCCTTGACGAACCGTGGGGTGTACTCCTTCTTGCCTCGGGTGAAGCCGGTGATGTAGGCCATTCCGCTCGCTCCTCTCTGCTGGTGAACCCGTGATCGGCCCGAGCCCGCTGGTCAGGCGTCCTCGTCCTCGCCGCTCGTGGCCGCCTCCGGCGGCAGCCCCATCGCCTTCCGCAGCCAGGGGGGCGGCTTCCCGCGCAGGACGGCCTGGAGCTTCTCCACCGCCGCGGAGACGGGGATCTCGGTCCCGGTCTTCATGGGGTGGATGCGCCGGGCGATCAGCTTGGCCGCGGCCGGGCCGCCGATCTGCAGCGTGTAGACGAGCGTGCAGCCCTCGATGGCGTCGGCGCGGGCCTTGATCCGGTCGTCCTCGTCGGCGTGGGCCGCATGGCCGAGGCCGGGGACGTGGTCGGCGCCGTGGTCGTGCGCCTTCCCCTGCCCGCCGAACGCCCCGACGATCCCCACGTACTCCGCCTTCTCGGCCGCGATCTCCCAGACGTGGAAGTGCGTCGCCTGTCCGAAGTGCTCGTCCACCTTGTCGCCATCGGTGCTCGTGAACGCGACCCGCATGCGTCCTCCTTCAGTTGTGCGCCAGCTTCTCGGCCTCCGAGGCGCCTGCCTGGAGCAGGTTGGCCACCTCGAAGACCAGGTGGAGCGTCCCGCGGTAGCCCACCCAGTTCTTCTGGTGGGCGCCCAGGCGGTCGAAGACCGGCAGGCCGGCGCGGAGGTGGGCCTTCACCTTGGCCCGGCTCGCCGTCTGGCGGCCGTTGGAGTTGGCCACGAGGAGGTCGGCTCCGGCGGCGGCGGCCTCGAGATCCTCCAGGTCGCCGACGAACACGTTCTCGCACGGGAGGGCGCCGAGGCCGCGGGTGCGGGTGGCGGCGATCGCCGCCTGGATCTCGCAGCCCATGCCGGCGAGGAAGGGGACCATCGACTTCAGGTTGTCCGCCTCCAGCGCCACGGCCACGCGCTTGTCGCCGAACTGGTAGTGCGCGTCGGCCATGGCGTCGAGCAGCCGGCCCCGCCAGCGGCGCAGCTCGGGCGGCGGCGGCCGGCCGGCGAGGGCCGAGAGGGTGGCCACCAGCGCGTCCACCGCCTCGAGCCCGGTCGCGGAGGTGAACCCCAGCGCCGGGACCCCGTGCGCCTGCTCCAGCGTGCGGGCGGCGCGGGCGAGCGAGTCGCCCACGTAGATCGTGGCGGCGCTGCGACCCGCCGTGCGGAGGGCGTCGAGCGTGACGCCCCCCTCGGCGAGCGGCGTCACCTGGGCGTCGAGGTAGCCGTCGAGCGCGTTCGAGAGATCGGGGATCGTCAGCGGGGTGAAGCCGAAGGCGGCCACGAGGCTCTTCAGCTCCTCCACGTCGGCCGGCGTGAGGTGCGCGCCCGGGAGCAGGTTGAGCTGGCGGGGGAGCCGCTCCCCGCCTTCGGCCAGGCCGACCAGCGCCTCGACCGCGGCCGCGTACCCTTCCTGCAGGGACCCCAGGTAGTCGGGCGTCGAGGCCCAGATCACCGGCGTGCCCTCGAGCTCCGGGCTGTCGCGCCGGAGCTGGACGAGGGCGCTGCGGACGTCGTCGCCCATGGTCTCGGTGAGGCCGGAGGTCATGACCCCCACCACGCCCGGACGGAACTTCTCCACGACCCGGCGCACGCCCTGCTTCAGGTTCTCCCAGCCGCCGAACACCGCCGCGTCCTCGGTCATGGCGGTGGAGTTGAGCGGGATGGACTCCTTGAAGTGCCGCGAGAGCTGCAGGCGGATGAAGGTCGAGCAGCCCTGGGCGCCGTGGAGCAAGCCCAGCATCCGGTCGACGCCGAGGAAGGCGAGGGTGGCGCCCAGCGCGGGCGAGTTCTTCTGCGGGTTGACGGTCGCGGGCTTGTCGGGGACCTTCACCCGCGACAACGCCAGGTCCTCGGCGCGCAGCGCCTCGCCGTGGCCGCGCGCCGCGGCCAGCGCCGCCGCGCGCGCCTCCGCCGGCCGGTCCCAGGGCGCGGCCGACGAGAGCGCCGGCCAGATCGGGCTGTTCACCGTCAGATCGAGCTGCCGCGCGAAGGTGACCATGCCCTCGTAGCCCGCGTACGGGAACGAGCGGCCGTGGTTGATGTCCAGGAACGGCGTGCGCGTCTTGAGCGCGAAGAACTTGGTCTTGCCGCCCGCCACGATGAGGTCCGGCAGCTTCTCGCGCACGACGCCCAGCAGGCCCTTCGTCGAGGTGTCCTCGATGATCCGGGCGTCCCGGTGGAGGAGCGCCTTCATCCGGTGGAAGTCCTCGAGCGTCGAGTTCTGCGTGCCCGCGGCCAGGACCTCGACCCCGAGCTCGCGGAGCGCGTTGACCATCGACCAGGTCTTGACGCCGCCCGTGAAGAGCACCGCCCGCTTCCCCGCGAGGCGCGCCCGGTGCGGCGCGATCCGGCTCCGGCAGCGCGCCTCCTCCTCCGCGACGAGCGCCTCCACGCGGTCGCGCATCCCGTGCTCGTCGGGGCCCCGCAGGGCGTCCAGCTCCCGGGCGATGTCGCGCAGCGCCCGCGCGGTGTCGGTCAGCCCGTAGAACGACTCCTCGAGGTACGGGATGCCCCAGCGCTTCCGCATCTTCTTCGCGAGGTTCGTGAGGCTCTTCGAGCAGACGATGACGTTGAGCCGGGCGCGGTGCGCGTACCGGAGGTCGTCGAATCGCGCGTCGCCGCTGATGCAGGAGAGGATGCGGATGCCGAGCCGCTCGAAGAGCGGCAGCATCCCCCACAGGTCGCCGGCGATGTTGTACTCGCCGATGAGGTTCACGTCGTGGTCGGTCCGGACCTCCGGCTCCGCGGTGCCGATGACGTGCTCGAGCAGGAGCTCGCCCGCGAGCCGGTTGCCGATGTTCTTGTCGCCGACGAACCCCGGCGTGTTCACCGGGATGACGGGGATCGGCACCTCGGCGGAGACCGCCTTGCACACCGCCTCGACGTCGTCGCCGGTCATGGCGGTGACGCAGGTGGCGTAGACGAAGATCGCCCTCGCCTCGCCGGCGTAGCGCGCGGAGAGGTCGAGGATCGCCCGGCGGAGCTTCCCCTCGCCGCCGAACACCACGTCGTTGTGGAGCACCTCGGTGGTGAAGCCGCGGCGGTAGAGCTGGGAGCCGCTCGAGCGGGCGCCGCGGTTGTCCCAGGAGTTGCCGGCGCAGGCGATGGGGCCGTGGACGAGGTGGATGGCGTCGGTGATGGGCATGAGCACCACCCGCGCGCCGTCGAAGGCGCAGCTCCGCTCCGTGCCCTCGCCCGGCTCCGAGCGCTTGCAGAACCTGGGCGCACCCTTCTCGTGGGTGTCGCACTCGGGGGCGTCGAACCAGTCCGGGCGGGGCATGGAGCGTTCCTTGACGATGGGTCAACCCATCATCTCGAAGTGCCGGTCGTCGGCGGTGTCGTCCTTGAGGTCGAGGAACTTGTTGCAGATCTCGGTGACCATGTTGATGACGCCCTGGTAGCCGGCGATGGGCACGCGGTGCTTGTGCACGCGGTCGAAGATGGGGAACCCGAAGCGGAAGAGGGGGATCCTCGCGTCGCGGGCCGCGAACTTGCCGTGCGTGTCCCCGATCATCGCGTCCACCGGCTCGGTCATGATCAGGCTGCGCAGGTGCCAGAGGTCGCGGTTCATGTAGATCTTGCAGCCGGCGCCGAACGGCGAGGCGTCGAGCAGCGCCTGCAGGTCCCTCTCCAGCTTCTTGGAGCCCTTGCTGGCGAGGATGTGGGCCGGCACCGCGCCCATCTCCAGCAGGAAGGCCACGTAGCCGACGAGCAGGTCGGCGTCGCCGTACACGGCGAAGCGCTTGCCGTGCATGTACTGCTGCGCGTCGGTCATGGCGTCCACCGCGCGGCCGCGCTCGGCCTTGAGCGACTCCGGCACCGGCCGCTCCATGAGCTCCGAGATCTTGAGCAGGAAGGCGTCGGTCCGGCCGATGCCCATCGGGAAGGGCAGGGCCGCGTGCGCGCCCGCGAACTCGTCCTTCATCCAGGCGTAGGTCTTGGCCGTGGAGTACGGGCCCAGGACCACGGTGGCCTTGCCGTTGACGGAGTCGGCGGCCTCGGCGAGCGGCGTGCCGCCCGGGTAGATGCGGTACGTGCCGTCGCTGGGCGAGTCGAACGTGTCGCCGATGTCCGCGAGGAAGGTGTAGGGGACCCCGAAGGCCTCGAGGATGCGCTTGTACTCGCGGTAGTTGCCGGTGTTCGTGTCGAAGCCGGCCAGGAGGTTGAGCTTCCCGGTGCAGCGCCCCTCGATCCGCTTGCCCTCGGTGAGGGTCTGCAGGATGGCAAGCACCATGGCGTCGTAGCCGTGGATGTGCGACCCGTTGAAGCTGGGCGTGTTGGCGAACGGGACGGGCAGCTCCTTGGGGATGACGCCCTTGGTCCTGGCGTTCCGCAGGAAGGCGGTGAGGTCGTCGCCGATGATCTCGGGCATGCAGGAGGTGAAGACGGCGATCATCTTGGGCCTGTAGAGCGCGTAGGCGTTCTCCAGCCCCTCGTGCAGGTTGTTCTGCCCGCCGAACACCGCGCCGTCCTCGGTCATGGCCGAGGAGACCGCGGGCGCCGGCTCGCGGAAGTGCCGGTTGAGCGTCGACCGGTAGTACGAGGCGCAGCCCTGGGAGCCGTGCACGTAGGGCATGGTCGCCTCGAACCCGTGGGCGGCCAGCTCCGCGCCCAGCGGCTGACAGGCGTGGGCGGGGTTGATGACCAGCGCCTGGCGGGCGAAGTTCAACTCCCGGTACTCCGGAGTGTTGATCCACTCCGCCACCCGCGCCTCCTCCTCGGGCGTGATGGGGGTGACCGGCTTCACGGTGAGTCCGAGGTTGTTGGGCATGCACGTCTCCTGCGCGAGGCGCCGCCTCGCCATGGCTCGCACTGTCGATCCCGCTCGCCCTTCGACAGGCTCAGGGCGAGCGGCCTGGTCGTGCGCTCCGCGCGTGGCGAGCCTGTCGAGCCGCGCGCGGGGGTTGGACTGCTCAGAACGGCGACTTCACCAGCGCCCAGGTCGGGCTGTTCACGGCCATGTCGATGTCCCGCGCGAAGGTCGGGAACCCTTTGTAGCCGTGGTACGGGCCGGAGTAGTCCCAGCTGTGCATCTGCCGGAAGGGCACGCCCATCTTCTGGAAGACGTACTTCTCCTTGATGCCGCTGCCGACGAGATCGGGCTTGAGCTCGTGGGCGAACTTCTCCATCTCCAGCTCGGAGGCGTCGTCGTAGATGACGGTCGCCTCGGGCATCTCCGGGCTCGTCCGCTCGTAGTCGTCGGAGTGGGCGAACTCGTAGCCGGAGCCGACCACCGCCATGCCGAGGTCCTCGTACGCGCCCACGGTGTGGCGCGGGCGGAGGCCGCCGACGTAGAGCATCACCTTCTTGCCCTCGAGCCGGGGGCGGTACGTCTCGACCACCCGCTGCATCTGCGGGTCGTACTTCGCGATGACCTTCTCGACGTTCTCCTTGATCCGGTCGTCGAACCGCTCGGCGAGCTTGCGGAGGCTCTCCCTGATCTTCGTGGGCCCGAAGAAGTTCAGCTCGATCCACGGGATCCCGTACTTCTCCTCCATGAACCGGGCCATGTAGTTCATGGAGCGGTAGCAGTGGATGACCGAGAGCTTCACCTGGTGCGTGGCGGCGATGTCCTCGAGGTGGCCGTCGCCCGTCCACACCGTCTTCACGTTGAGCCCGCACTCCTCGAGCAGCGGCTTCGTCGACCAGGCGTCGCCGCCGATGTTGTACTCGCCGATGAGGGCGATGTCGTACGGCCCCGGCTCCTCGGCGAACGTCCGCGTCTCGATGATGTAGTCGCGGATGGTGTCGTTCGAGATGTGGTGGCCGAGCGACTGCGATACGCCCCGGAAGCCCTCGCAGTTGCAAGGGATGACCGGCAGGTCCAGCGCGGCGGCCATCTTCCTGGCGACGGCGTTGATGTCGTCGCCGATGAGGCCCACCGGGCACTCGGACAGGACCGAGATGCCCTTGGCCAGCGGGAACAGCTCCTTCGCCTCCTCGAGGAGGGCGGTCAGCTTCTTGTCCCCGCCATAGACGATGTCCTTCTCCTGGAAGTCGGAGGTGAACTGCATGGCGAAGCTGGAGACGCCGTTCTTCCCGGAGACGAGGTTGCGGCGGGTGCCCCACGAGTACCAGCCGCAACCCACGGGACCGTGGGAGAGGTGGATCATGTCGCCGATGGGGCCCCACACCACCCCCTTGGCGCCCGCGTAGGCACAGCCGCGCGCGCTCATGACGCCCGGGACGGTCTTGCGGTTCGACTTCACGCAGGCACCGCCGTTCGGGTCGTTGGGCGCCAGGTGCGGCGCCCGCTTCTTCCGGCCCTTCTCCGGGTAGGCCTCGAGGGCCTCGTCGATCATCTTCTGGGTCGACTCCCGGGTGATCCCGGGGACCTTCTTCGTCTCGGCAGACATGATCCGCTCCCTTCCTCAGGCGGCCGCGACCGGGGCCGCCGCCGCCACGCCCACGTTCTCGTCGTCCGCGATGATGCCGAACTCCATGAGCAGGCCTTCGAGCTCGTCCATGGACAGCGGCTTCGGGATCACCAGCATGTCGTTGTCGGCGATCTTCTGCGCGAGCTGGCGGTACTCGTCGGCCTGCCGGTGCTGCGGCGAGTACTCGATCACCGTCATGCGGCGCAGCTCGGCGCGCTGCACCTCGTTGTCCCGGGGGACGAAGTGGATCATCTGCGTGCCCAGCTTCTTGGCCAGCGCCTCGATGAGATCTGCTTCACGGTCGGTGTTGCGGGAGTTGCAGATCAGGCCACCCAGGCGGACCTTGCCGGAGGTGGCGTACTTGAGGATGCCGCGGGAGATGTTGTTGGCCGCGTACATGGCCATCATCTCGCCGGAGACCACGATGTAGATCTCCTCCGCCTTGTTCTCGCGGATGGGCATGGCGAACCCGCCGCAGACCACGTCGCCCAGCACGTCGTAGAAGACGAAGTCCAGGTCGGGGGTGTAGGCGCCGTTCTCCTCCAGGAAGTTGATGGCGGTGATGACGCCGCGGCCGGCGCAGCCGACCCCCGGCTCGGGGCCGCCCGACTCGACGCACTTCACGCCGCCGTACCCGACCTTGAGGACGTCGCCGATCTCGAGGTCCTCGACCGTGCCGCGCTCGCGGACCAGGTCCATCACCGTGCTCTGCGCCTTGGCGTGGAGCATGAGCCGGGTGGAGTCGGCCTTGGGGTCGCAGCCGACGATCATCACCTTCTTCCCCAGCGACGCGAGGCCGGCCACCGTGTTCTGCGTGGTGGTCGACTTCCCGATGCCGCCCTTGCCGTAGATCGCAATCTGCCTCATCGCGCCGCTCTCCTCCGGGCCTCGCTGCGGCCCTGCGTGGGTCACGCGAGAGGAGAGAGCAAGGGCCGTACCGTCCGTGGAACGGGCCCGGCTGCGCGCGGGCGCCGCGCCGGTGGAGCGCCGGCGCGCCCGATCGGGCGCGCCGGTCGCAGGACGGAGCGCGCCGGCGTTCGAAAGCTGCCAGCGCGCAGGGAAGGAACCTGACAACCGGCGCAAGGACCGCGGGGAAGCCCGCCCGCGCGCGCTCACCGGACGCCGCCGCGGCGCAGGCAGACGAGCCGCGTGGGGCCCCAGCCGACCGCGGCGTAGAACCCGAGGGCGAGCGCGTTCTCCCGATCCGCGAGGAGCTGGAGGCGCGTCGCCCCCCGCGTCCACGCCCACTCGTCCGCCGCCGCGAGGAGCCGGCGGCCCACGCCCGCGCCGCGGTGCGGGGCGGCGACGATCAGGTCCTCGACGAGGCCGGCGTCCCCGCCCTCCGCCGTCGACACGACGAGCTGGACCGTGACCATCCCGATCACGGTCCCGTCCCGCTCGGCCACGAGCACCAGCCGCCGCGCGGGGTCCTCCATCATGCGCTCCAGCCCGCGGCGCTGCCGGCGCGCGTCGGGCCGGAAGTCGGCCTCGAGCGAGAACAGCGCCCCGAGGAGGCCGACCAGGGCGTCGAGGTCCTGCGGGCGAGCGGGACGGATGGTGAGCATTCGGGTCCTCACGATCGAAAGGGGCCGCGCGCCGCGTTCCTCTCCGCGCCCGCGGCCCACGGCGCTTCAGAACCGCTCGACCACGATCCCGTGCTTCGCGATCCGGTAGCGGAGCTGGCGCACGGTCATCCCCAGGAGGCGGGCCGCGCGGGCCTGGACGTGGCCGGCGCGCTGGAGCGCCTCGATCACCTGGGTCCGCTCGTCGGGCGCGGGCGGATCGGGGACGGGCCCGTTCCGGGGCGGCACGAGCTCGTTGCCCGCGAGCGGAGCCGTCGCGCCCGGGACGCACGCGGGATCGAGGAGGGCGTCGGGCTCCGGCGCGCGCGGGAGCAGCGGATCGAGATCCGCGGCGGTGACGTGCGAGGACGGGTGCGAGACCACCAGCCGCTCGAGCACGTTCCGGAGCTGGCGGACGTTGCCGGGCCAGGGGGCCCGGGCGAGCGCCTCCATCGCGTCACCGGTGAGCGAGACGGTCCGGCCGTGCTCCTCCGAAAGCTGCGCCAGGAAGTGTGCCGCGAGCAGCGGGACGTCCTCGGGCCGGGTGCGGAGCGGGGGGAGGACCACCTCGACCACCTGGAGCCGGTGATACAGGTCGAGCCGGAACTGCCCGTCGCGCACCGCAGCCTCGAGATCCCGGTTGGTGGCGGCGACCAGCCGCACGTCCACGGTGATCGTCCTGCGCCCGCCGACGCGCTCGAACTGACGCTCCTGGATGGCGCGCAGGAGCTTCACCTGCGCCGGCAACGGCAGCTCGCCGATCTCGTCGAGGAACAGCGTGCCGCCGTCGGCCGCCTCGAACCGGCCCGGCTGCTTCTCGTGGGCTCCGGTGAACGCGCCCTTCTCGTGGCCGAACAGCGCCGACTCCAGCAGCGCCTCGGGCAAGGCCGCGCAGTTCACGGCCACGAACGGGCGCGCGGCGCGCTGGCTCGCGTCGTGGAGCGCGCGCGCCACCACCTCCTTCCCCGTGCCGCTCTCGCCGCGGAGCAGGACGGTGGCGCGGCTGGGCGCCACCTGGGCGATGACGTCGAGCACCGCGCGCCACGCCGGGCTCCGGCCGATCGCGGCGCGGAACCGCGCCGGGTCGGGGCCGAGCCCGGGGGGGAGCGCCACCCCGCCATCCGTCCGGAGCCGGGAACCCTCGAGCTGGTCGAGCCGGATCCGCACCGCGACCAGCCCCGCGACGACCGAGAGCACCTGCTGGTCGAGCTCGAAGGAGAACGGCCCCGCGGCCCAGCGCCGCTCCGCCGTGAGCACGCCCAGGGTGGCCCGCCCCTCGCGCAGCGGCAGCGCGTACATCGCCCGGCGATCGGTGTCGAGGTGCTGCCAGCTCCCGGTGCGGTTCAGGAACCGCGGCTCCTCGAGGATGTCGGGGATGACGATCGGGCAGCCGTCCCGGAAGACGCGGCCGATGATCCCTTCGCCCGGCCGGACGCGCCCGAGGATCCGTTCGGAGTCGAGCATCTCGGGCGCGGCCTCGATGAACACCTCTCCGGTGACCGGGTCGAACAGGGAGACCGTCCCGTTCTCCAGGCCGAGGTGGCTGCGCAGGACCTGCAGCGCCGTCGTGAACCCCTTGGTCGGATCCGCCGCCATCGAGAGGATGCGCTCGATGTCGTGGAGCGCCTGGAGCGCCGTGGCAGGAGTGCGCAGATCCATTCCCCGCCCACGGTCGAGCAAGGCCGGTGCCAGGGGTCGCGCGGGTTCCCACGCCGCTTGCATCAAGGGGATGGGAGCGGCGGATCGGCCGCCGGGCTCCCCGAGGTGAACGGATTTTGGCCTCCGGCGGGGTCCCGTGTGCGCAGTTCACGGGCAGGCGACATGACTCCCACCTCTCTCAATCGCTGCAACCTGCCGCCCTGGGTGATCGCGTCGCACCACTTCGACGACGATCCGACGCCGCTCGAGCTGCAGGGCGTGCGCGAGGCCAGCGCCGGCCTGTTCCGGATGCTCGACGGGATCGACGACCCCGACGAACGCGGGCGCAGGTTCGACGACTGGGTCTCGGTCCGGTTCCAGCTCCACCACTGGCAGGAGCAGGCGACTGCGTCCGCCCGGCGCAGCCTGCGCAACGGGTACGTCCGGTTCCTGCGCGGGTGGGGCCACGACGCGAGCTCGGTCGAGGGGGCGGTGCTGAAGGGGTGGGTCGAGAGCCGCATGGGCATCCCGCCCACCTTCCACCGGGCGCCGCTCGCCGGCCCCGACGACGGGCCCTGGGCCGCGTACGTGGCCGATCGCACGCGCGGCCACGCGTACACGAGCCTCATCGACGCGCAGCTCGACCTCGTGTACGCGTTCACGCAGTACGAGCTCGCGCGCCGCCTCCGCGGCGCGCGCTGGCTGACGCTCTGGCGCGGCCAGAACGACCTGGGCGCGCACGAGATCGTCGAGCGGCTCGGGCCCAGGGAGTGGGTCGTGCGGCTCAACAACCTGTGCTCGTTCACCGACGACCGGGAGCGGGCCTGGGAGTTCGGCGACGTGGTCCTCGAGGCGCGCGTCGGGATCCCGCGCCTCTTCTTCGCCGGCCACCTGCTCCCGCGCTCGATCCTGCGGGGTGAGCGGGAGCACCTCGTGATCGGCGGGCAGCTCAGGGTGAAGCGGGTCCTCGCGTGAAGAGGGCGGAGAGGGCGAGCAGCGGCTCCACCAGCGCCTCGATCTCGTCCCGGACGCGCCGGTCCAGGGCGCGGAGCCAGCGGGCGGGGAGCTCGCGGGGGCCGTAGTACGCGCCCGCCAGCGCGCCGGCGATGGCGCCCGTGGTGTCGGCGTCGCCGCCCTGGTTGACGACGGCCACGAGGCACTCCTCGAAGCCGCGGGTCGAGAAGAAGAAGTGGAGCACGGTCTGCATGGTGTCCACGACGTACCCGGTGGCGAGCCCGCGGTAGGGCGCGAACCCGAAGGTCGGGAAGCGCGCGAGCCAGGCCTCGGTCTCGCGGAGGAGCGTGCCGCGCGAGCGCCCCAGGCTCGCGAGCTGGACGAGGCGGCCCAGGTGGACACACGCGGCGTCGGAGAGCGGGTGGTGGTGGGTGAGGTGGGCCTGCGCGAGCGCCCCCGCCGCGAGCCGCGCCTCGTCGCCCAGGGTGGCGAGCGCGAGCGGGACCAGCCGCATCGCCGCGCCGTTCCCGCCGTCCCCCTCGCTGGGCGGTCCGGAGAGCGACCCGTCGAGGAGCCACCGCCGGATGCCCCGCCGGACGGTGTTCCCGGCGTCCCGCGGTCCGGCCCGGAGCCACGCGGCGAACCGCGCCGCCACGTCGGCCAGGTCCAGCCCGCCGCGCGCGACCAGGCTCCGGGCCAGGCAGAGCGAAAGCTCGGTGTCGTCGGTGACCTCGCCGCGGCGCAGGCGCAGCCAGCCGCCGCCCACGACCTCGCGCAGCACCCCGTGCGCCGCGGCGATCTCGCGCGGGGTCATGAACTCGACGCTCGCGCCGAGCGCGTCCCCCAGGGCGAGCCCCAGGAACGCCGCGCGCGCCCGGGCGCGCACGTCGGGGAGGGACACGTGCAGGTCGGTCATGCGTCCCGGGCCAGCAAGGCGCGGGCCAGCGGCGCTGGCGCTCGCGCCTGGCGGCGCGTGGGCGCCGCTCACGGCCGCCCGCGGCGGGGTCCATCGCGGGGAGGCCCCGCCCAGCGGTAGTGCCCGATGATGCGCCACGAGAAGAGCGCGTCCTCGATCTTCGGGCCGCGGCCGACGTTGTGCAGGATGAGGGGGCGCGTGCCGGTGGGATCCTTCTGGTCGATCACGATCCCCACGTGCCCGGCGACGAGGTCCCACGCGACCACGTCCCCGGGCTGGTAGTCGGCCGGGTTGGACGTGATCGGTCGCGACGCGCCCCTGCGCTCGAAGAACCTCATGAGCATCGGGACGCGGCGGTGATCGATGTTCGGGTCCGGCCGGCGGAGCTTGCTCGGGTAGGCGGAGAAGTGGGCGACGAGGTCCTCGTGCAGCTCCTTCTGCAGATCGACGCCGACCTCCCGGTAGACGCGGACGATCTCGTCCGTGCAGACCCCCGTGTCGGCCGGGACGTCGCCGCCGGGGTAGGGGATCCGGACGTAGTCGGGCACGTAGCGGACCTGCACCTCGGCCCGGGCGACCGCGGCGGAGACGAGCCGGCGGAAGAACTCCTCGCGCGCGGCCGGGCGGGGCGCCTGGGCGGCGGCCGCGCCGGCGAGCGCCGCGAGGAGCAGGGCGGTCGGGAGCCTCTTCATCGGTTCCTCCTGGGCCGGGAGTCGGGGCCGGGAGGTGAGGATGCCCCGAACGAACCCGAGGCTGGAAGCCCGCCGGGATTTCTGCTACGTGCCCTCTCCCATGAGCCGCATCTACAAGTCTCTCCCGGAGAAGGGCACCGCCATCGGCATCGCCTTCAGCGGCGGCCTCGACACCCGCGCCGCGGTGGCCTGGATGGCCGAGCGGGGCATGTCGGTGCACTGCTACACCGCCGACCTCGCGCAGCCCGACGAGAAGAACCCCGCCGACATCCCGCCCGTCGCGCTCCAGCACGGCGCCGTCTCGGCGAAGCTCGTGGACTGCCGCGACGCCCTCATCCGCGAGGGGATCGCCGCGATCCAGTGCAACGCGTTCCACCTCTCGTCCGGCGGCAAGCGCTACTACAACACGACGCCCCTCGGCCGCGCCGTCACCACCACCGCCATCGTCCGCGCGATGCGCGAGGACGGCGTGCACGTCTTCGGCGACGGCTCGACGCACAAGGGGAACGACATCCAGCGGTTCTACCGCTACGGCATCCTCGTCGACCCCCACCTCAAGATCTACAAGCCGTGGCTCGACCAGGCCTTCGTGACCGCGTTCGGCGGCCGCAAGGAGATGAGCGAGTACCTCGAGGCGCGCAAGCTCCCGTACAAGATGGGCAAGGAGAAGGCCTACTCCACGGACTCGAACGCGCTCGGCGCGACGCACGAGGCCAAGGACCTCGAGCGGCTCGACGTGGGCATGCGGATCGTCGAGCCGATCATGGGCGTCGCCCACTGGAAGCCCGAGGTGAAGGTCGAGCCGGAGGAGATCACGGTCGCCTTCGAGCAGGGCCAGCCGGTGGAGCTCTCCGGCAAGCGGTTCCCGACGGTGGTGGACCTGTTCCTCGAGGCCAACCGCATCGGCGGCCGCCACGGCCTCGGCATGAGCGATCAGATCGAGAACCGCGTGATCGACGCGAAGAGCCGCGGGATCTACGAGGCGCCGGGCATGGCGCTGCTCCACGTCGCCTACGAGCGGCTCCTCTCGGCGATCCACAACGAGAACACGCTCGATCTCTACTTCACCCTGGGGCGCCGCCTCGGCCGCCTGCTCTACGAGGGCAAGTGGTACGACGCCGAGGCGCTGATGCTGCGCGACGCGCTCACCCGCTGGGTCGCGCCGGCGGTGACCGGGACCGTGACCCTGGAGCTGCGCCGCGGCGACGACTGGACGATCCTCGCGACGAAGGCCCAGTACATGAGCTACGCGCCCGACAAGCTGTCGATGGAGCGCGTCGCGGAGCCCGCCTTCACGCCCGAGGACCGGATCGGCGCCCTCGAGATGCAGAACCTCTCGGTGAGCGACAACCGCGACCTGCTCGTCCACCACCTCGACGCGCTCCGCGCCCTGGGCGCGGCGCAGGGCGGGCCGAAGATCGCGGCGCTGCTCGGGAAGAAGGACGAGGAGTAGCACCCCGTCCGCCCCCGCACGAGTCGCGGACGACCCTCCGCCCGTCCCGGTTCGTCCGGGGCGGGCGGACGCATTTCGCCGCGTGAGATCGTTTCAGATCGCCGGAGGCGCGGCCCCGCGTTCCGGACTAGAATGCCCCGCCATGTCCGCTCCGTACCTGGATCCCTCCCGCTCCGTCGCCGACCGCGCCCGCGATCTCCTCGCCCGCATGACGCTCGACGAGAAGCTCGCCCAGCTCCACTCGTTCTGGCTGCTCCTGTCCGAGGACGGCCGGCACCGCGTCCGCGACGACGCGTTCGCGGGGGCGAGCGATCCGACCAAGCTCACGAGGATGCTGTCGCACGGCCTGGGCCAGATCGCGCGCCCGCTCGGCAGCCACGCCGTCGAACCGAGGCAGGGCGTCCGGGCCCTCAACCGGCTGCAGAAGTTCCTCGTCGAGGAGACGCGGCTCAAGATCCCGGCCCTCGCGCACGAGGAGGTGCTCGTCGGGCTCATGGTGCAGGGCGCGACGCTCTTCCCGTCGTCGCTCGCCTACGGCGCGACGTGGAACCCGGAGCTGGTGGAGCGCGCCGCCCGCGCCATCGGCCGGGAGGCCCGGAGCGTCGGTTGCCACCAGGGGCTCGCGCCGGTGCTCGACGTCTCGCGCGACGTCCGCTGGGGCCGCACGGAGGAGACGTTCGGCGAGGACCCCTACCTCGTGGGCGTGCTGGGCACGAGCTACGTGAAGGGGCTCCAGGGCGAGAAGCGGGACCTCCTCGCGACGCTGAAGCACTACGCCGGCCACTCCTTCAGCGAGGGGGGGCGCAACCACGCGCCCGTGCACCTCGGCTGGCGCGAGCTCAACGACGTCTTCCTGCTCCCGTTCGAGATGGCCGTGAAGGAGGGGAACGCCGGCTCGGTGATGCCGGCCTACCACGACATCGACGGCGAGCCGGTCCACGCCTCGCGCCACCTCCTCACGGAGGTGCTCCGCGAACGCTGGGGGTTCGACGGCCTCGTCGTCGCCGACTACATCGGCGTGAGCCTCCTGTACCAGCACCACGGCGTCGCCGCGGACCGGGCGGAGGCGGCGGCGCTCGCCCTCCGGGCGGGCCTGGACGTCGAGACGCCGGGCGACGACTGCTTCCCGTCGCTCCGGACGGCGCTCGAGCGCGGGCTCGTCACGATGGACGAGATCGACGCGACCGTCCTCCGCGTCCTCACGGAGAAGCTGCGGGTCGGCGTCTTCGAGCGCCCGTACGCCGACGAGGGGGCGATCGAGCTCCAGGCGCCGGCGACGATCGAGCTCGCGCGGGAGGTGGCGCGGCAGTCGATCGTCGTCCTCGAGAACCGCGACGCGCTCCCGCTCGCCCCTGCGCGCAAGCAGAAGGTGGCGGTGATCGGCCCCACCGCCGACGATCCGCTCGCCCTGCTGTGCGGCTACAGCTTCCCCGTCCACCTCATCATCTCCGGGAAGGACGCCGCCGCCGCGGGCGTCGTGACCCCGCGCGCGGGGCTCGAGCGGGCGCTCGGGAAGGAGCGGGTGGCGTACGCGAAGGGGTGCCACATCCTCGAGAAGCGCGAGGCCGGCGCGCCGGTGTTCCCCGGCGACGTGGACCTCGGCGCGAAGCTCGAGCGCACCTCGCCCGTCTCGACGTCGCGCGCGCTCATCCCCGAGGCGGTCGCCTGCGCGAAGGGGGCGGACGTCGCCGTCGTCTTCGTCGGCGACCTCGCCGGGCTGTTCCAGACCGGGACCATCGGCGAGGGCTCGGACGCCGACAGCCTCGAGCTGCCGGGCGTCCAGCGGGAGCTCCTCGAGGCGGTCGTCGCCACGGGGAAGCCGGTGGTGGTGGTGATGACGGGCGGCCGACCCTACGGGCTCGGCGGGCTCGAGGCCAAGGTCGCCGCGTTCGTCTGGGCGTTCCAGGGCGGGCAGGAGGGCGGCGCCGCGATCGCCGAGGTGCTGACGGGCGCCGTCGAGCCGTCCGGCCGGCTCACCGTCTCCTTCCCGAAGAACGTCGGGGCCGCGCCCTACACGTACGATCACAAGCTCAAGAGCGCCGGGACGCCGATCGCGTTCCACTTCGGTAGCCGCTACCCGTTCGGCCACGGCCTCTCGTACACGCGGTTCGAGTTCCGGGACCTGTCCGTCGCACCGGGCCCCGTCGACACCGAGACGGGAGAGCTCCGCGTCCGCTTCACCGTCGCGAACGTCGGCGGGCGCGCGGGGATCGCCGTCCCGCAGCTCTACGTCCGCGACCTGCTCGCGTCGATGGTCCAGCCGGTCCGGCAGCTCAAGGCGTTCGGCCGGGTGCCGCTCGCCGCGGGGCAGTCCGCCCAGGTGGAGATGACCGTCCCCGTGGACATGCTCCACTTCACGGGGAGCGACGGCACCCGGCGGATCGAGCCCGGGGAGTTCGAGGTGCAGGTGGGCGCCTCGAGCGCCGACCTCCCGCTCCGCACCACGGTGCGGGTGGGCGGCGAGGTCCGGCGGCTCGGGCGCGCCTGGCGCATGACCAGCCGGTGCACGACCCTGTGAGCGCGGCTAGACTGGAATTCAGGAGGCTCTGGATGTCCCGCAAGGCCCTGCCGACCTCGTCCGTTCTCGCCCTCGTGGCGCTCGCGCTCCCCGCCCTCGCGCTCGCGGAGGACACCCGGCGGAGCGTGCAGGTCCCCGAGCACGGGGAGTTCGCGATCGCGCTGCCGTCCGCCTGGCGCTTCTCCACGGAGTCCACGCCGCAGGGCGGCGCCGAGACCCTCCGCCTCGACCCCGCCAAGGGGAACCGGTTCGTGCTCCTCGCCACGCCCGCGTGGGTCCCGGTGGAGAAGCGCGACGGCAAGGAGGCGGCCATGTGGATGCGCGTCCGCCTCCACGGCCAGACCGTCGAGCAGGACATCCCGGTCGAGGAGTACAGCGGCGCCCGCAACAAGGTCTTCTGGTTCAAGGCGACGAACCGCTCGCCGGGCGCAGGCGAGCACCCGATGATGGTCCAGGGCGTCGCCATCGTCGGCGAGCTCATGGTCGGGTTCACGCTGCTCTACTACCCGGGCGACCTCCCGGAGCGCGAGGTCGTGCTGAAGGCGCTCGGCGACGCGCAGCACCTGCAGCAGGCCGGCACGAAGACGCTCTGAACGATCTCGCGGGGCTGGCCCGGCCCCCACCGCCGAAGCTGCGCCCTCGCGCCGCCCTCGCGACGCCGGCCGAGCACGCGCCCGCCCGGTGCGCTACATTGCGGGCCCGCATGGAGCCGGTCGTCGAGGTGCGAGGGCTGGAGAAGCGGTACGGCCGGGTGGCCGCGCTCGCGGGCGTGGACCTCGACATCCGCGCCGGTGAGATCTTCGGCCTGCTCGGCCCGAACGGCGCCGGCAAGACCACGCTCATCTCCATCGTCGCGGGGCTCGTGCGCGCGACCGCGGGCACGGTGCGGGTGCTGGGGCGCGACGTGGTGCGCGACTACGCGTTCACCCGCCGCGTGCTCGGGCTCGTCCCCCAGGAGATCAACTTCGACCCGTTCTTCACCATCGAGGAGTCGCTGCGGTTCCAGGCCGGGTACTTCGGCGTGCGGCTCACGGACGCGCGGCTCGTCGAGCTCCTCACGGCGCTGGAGCTCCTCGACAAGCGCGCGGTCCCCACGCGCGGCCTCTCTGGCGGCATGAAGCGCCGGCTCCTCATCGCCAAGGCGCTCGTGCACGAGCCGCGCGTGCTGTTCCTCGACGAGCCGACCGCGGGCGTGGACGTGGAGCTGCGCCGCGGACTCTGGCGCTACGTCCGCAGGCTCCGCGACCGCGGGACGACCGTCGTCCTCACGACGCACTACCTCGAGGAGGCGGAGGAGCTGGCCGACCGCATCGGCGTCATCGACCGCGGCCGGCTCGTGCTCGTCGAGGACACGCGCGCGCTGCTCCGGCGCCACGGGGCGAAGACGCTGCGCCTCGCCCTCGATCGGCCGCTCGCCGCGGTCCCGCCGCCGCTCGCCGCGCTCGGGGCCCGGCTCGAGGACGGGGGCGCCGCGGTGTCGGTGGAGGTCCCCGGGGGCGAGGCGTTCGGGCCGTTCCTCGCGGCGGCGGCGGCGGCCGGGGTGGCGGTGCGCGACGTGGAGACCCACCGGACGACGCTCGAGGACGTGTTCGTACGGCTCGTGCGGGCCGCGGCCGACGACGCGCCCGCCCCGCGGGCCCGGGAGACCCCGTGATCTCGTTCGGGCTCCGGACGCTGTTCGTGAAGGAGGTCCGCCGGTTCCTCCGCGTGCCGGGGCAGACGCTGCTCTCGCCGGTGGTCACGACCACGCTCTACTTCGTCGTGTTCGGCTGGGCGCTGGGCGCGCGGCTCCGGATGGTCGACGGCGTGCCGTACGCCCGGTTCATCGTCCCCGGCCTGGTCACGCTCGGCGTCCTCTCGAACGCCTACCTCAACTCCTCGTCCTCCCTGTTCGTCATGAAGCTCCAGGGCACGGTCGTGGACCTGCTCGTGTCGCCGCTCACCCACGCCGAGGTGCTGGCCGGGTTCGTGGGCGCGTCGGTGGTCCGCGGCCTCGCCGTCGGGTTCGTGACCTGGGGCGTGGCCGGGCTCTTCGGGGGGTTCTCGGTCGCCCACCCCGCGCTCGCGCTCCTCGTGCTCGTCCTCGCGGCCATCACCTTCGGGTCCCTCGGGTTCATCACGGCGATCTGGGCGACCAGCTTCGAGCAGGTGAACTTCATCCCCACCTTCATCATCACGCCGCTCACCTTCCTCGGCGGGGTCTTCTACTCGGTGGCGATGCTGCCCCCGCCGCTCCGCGGGTTCACCCACGCGAACCCGGTCTTCTACGTCGTGGACCTGGTGCGGTTCGGGATGCTCGGCGTCTCCGACGCCTCTCCGTGGGTGGGCGGGCTCCTGCTCGCCAGCCTGGCCGTGGCGGCGGTGAGCGCCGCGTGGCTCCTGCTCCGGTCCGGCTACCGGCTCCGCGGATGACCCCGTGAACGAGGCCGCGCCCGTCGCCGCGCGCGGGCCCGGGCGGGAGTCCAGTTCGCCGCGCCTCGATCCCGACCCGTCCTCGGACTATCATCCGCGCCCCTGGAGGACTCAACGATGCTCCGCTCGACCCCCGTGCTCCTCGCCCTCGTGGCGCTCGCGTCCTGCAGCCGCAAGGACGAGCCCGTCGTGGCAGCCCCCGTGACCGGCTCCGCGCCCGCCCCCGCCCCCGCGCCGTCGCAGGACGCCGCGCTCCCCCCCAACCACCCCCCGCTCGACGGCGCGCCGGGCATGGCCGGCGGCGATCCCATGGGCGCCGCGCCCGAGGCCCCGCCGCACGGCGCCGCGATGTCCGCGGGCCCGGACGAGGGGGAGGTGAAGGTCGAGAAGGCCAGCGGCAAGGACGCGCGGACCGTGGCCGAGGTCTTCGCCGAGCGCGCGCGCCTGAAGGGCAAGAGCGTGACCGTGCGGGGCAAGGTGGTGAAGTACAACCCCGGCATCATGGGGAAGAACTGGCTCCACCTCCGGGACGGGACCGGGACCGCCGGCAAGGACAACGACGTGACCGTCACCACGCAGGACACCGCGAAGAAGGGCGAGGTGGTCACGGTGAACGGCACGGTCGCCGTCGATCAGGACATCGGGATGGGCGGCGCGCCGTACCCGGTGATCATCGAGGACGCCAAGGTCTCGCGTTGAGCGGCGAACCCGGCGAGATCCACCAGCTCCTCGCCGAGGTCGAGGCGCTCGCGGCGGCCTGGGGCGGCGGCGATCATGAGGACCCCGCGCTCCGCGCCGACTGCGGACGGCGCCTCCACCGCCTCCGCGCGCGCTGGCGCGAGGCGCCGCTCCTCTTCGGCACGGAGGTGGTCGGCCGGCTCCGCGCGCTCGCGCAGGAGCTGGACCGTCCCCCCGGCCCCGCGGCGGCGCGCCGCGTGCTGCGCGAGGTGTTCGGGCACCCGAGCTTCCGGCCCGGCCAGGAGCCGATCATCGAGGCCGTGCTGGCGGGGCGCGACTGCGTCGGCATCATGCCGACCGGCGCGGGCAAGTCGCTCACGTACCAGATCCCCGCGCGGCTCCTCGGCGGGACCACCCTCGTCCTCTCGCCCCTCATCGCGCTCATGAAGGACCAGGTGGACGCGATGGAGCGCGTCGGGCTCCGGGCCGCGTTCCTCAACTCGAGCCTCGCGCCCGAGGAGCGGCGGGAGCGCGTGCGGGCGCTCCGCGCGGGCGAGCTCGAGCTCGTGTACGCCGCGCCCGAGGGGCTCGAGGCGTCGGTGGGCGGCGCGATCGAGGGCGCGAGCCTCCGGCTCATCGCGGTGGACGAGGCCCACTGCATCAGCCACTGGGGCCACGACTTCCGCCCCGCCTACCGGAACCTCGCCGGCCTCAAGGCGCGCTTCCGGGTCCCGGTGCTCGCGCTCACCGCCACCGCCACGCGCGAGGTCACGCACGACATCGCCGCGCAGCTCGGGATGGCCGATCCGCTGATCGTGCGCGGCTCGTTCCTCCGCCGGAACCTGGGCCTGCACGCCCTCAAGAAGGGCGACGGGGTCCGCGGGCGCGAGGTCGTCCTCCGGCTCGTCAAGGCGCACCGCGGGCAGAGCGGGATCGTCTACGCGCAGTCGCGCCGCTCGGTCGAGGAGACCGCCGAGCTCCTGCAGGCCCACGGGATCCGCGCCGAGGCGTACCACGCCGGCCTCGAGCCGGAGGTGCGGAGCCGCGTCCAGGACGCCTTCCAGGCGGGCGCGATCGAGGTGGTGGTGGCGACGGTCGCCTTCGGCATGGGGATCGACAAGCCCGACATCCGGTTCGTGATCCACCGCGATCTGCCCCGCTCGATCGAGGCGTACTACCAGGAGATCGGCCGCGCCGGCCGCGACGGGAAGCCGAGCACGTGCGTCCTCCTCTACTCGTGGGCGGACGTGATGAGCTGGGACCGGCTGCTGGACGACGCGGAGCCGGAGGTGGCCGAGTGGCAGCGCCGGCAGGTCCGGGCGCTGTACCGGTTCGCGGACGGGGACGGCTGCCGGCACGAGCGGCTCGTCGGCCACTTCGGCGAGGTGGCCCAGGGCTGCGGCGACGCCTGCGATCGCTGCACCGGCGAGGACGTGCTCGCGGCCGCGCCGAAGGTCGCCGGCGGGCGGCGCGTCCGCGCGGCGCGCGGGCGCGAGGACGCCGGGCGGGGCG
>JAEYZK010000369.1 GCA_023428085.1 Pseudomonadota bacterium | reverse complement strand
GGTCCCGCCTCCGTCGGACCGGCGGCGGACCCGCGCGCCGCCTCGCTCGGCGGGGGGACGTCGCGCGGGGCGTCCACCCGGGGCCCCGGCTTCGCCGGCGGCGGCGCGGCCGCGGCGCGGAGCTCCTCGGGCGAGGCATCGCAGCGCAGGATGGCGCGCGGAGTGACGACGTGGCACGGCTCGGGAGCGGCGATGGACGCCAGCGACACGGCCGAGAGGACGGCGAGCGCGCTCATGGCCTCAACGTGGCGACGGCGTCCGACGCCGACAGCGCCCGTCCGCGCGTACGTCGCGAGGAGCGCAGGGCGCGCCGGCTGGCTCAGGGACAGCGCGAGCGGGCGCTCGTCACTGCTCCTCGTCGCGGAGCCGGCGGGCGGCGAGCTCCACGTACGCGGGATCGCGCTCCATGCCCAGGAACCGGCAGCCGGCGCGCAGGGCGGCGACGCCGGTGGTGCCGGAGCCGGAGAACGGGTCGAGGACGAGGTCGCCGGGCGACGAGCTCGCGGCGAGCGCGCGCTCGAGGAGCGCGAGCGGCTTCTGCGTGGGGTGGCGGCCGTGCGACTTCTCGCGCGGGCCCGGGGTCGGGATGGACCAGACGACCTGCTCGCCGCCGGGCTCCGGGCGCTCCGCGATCTCCCAGAGGTCGCGCATCTGCTTGCCGCCGTTGCGCGTCTTCATCTCCTGGTAGTTGAACCGGTGCGGCAGCGGTCGCGCCTTCTGCGGACTCGCCCAGAGCAGGATCTCGGTCGAGTGCGTGAAGAAGCGGCAGGCGAGGTTGGGCGAGGCGTTGGGCTTGTACCAGGTGACGGTGTTGAGCAGGTGGTAGCCCAGCTCCTGCATGGCGTAGCCGATGGAGAAGATGACGTGCTGCGTGCCCGAGACCCAGATCGTGCCGCTCGGCTTGAGCGCGCGCCGGACGGCCTGGAGCCAGCGCGCCTGGAAGGCGTGGTCCT
Source organism: Pseudomonadota bacterium (assembly GCA_023428085.1). Lineage (GTDB taxonomy): Bacteria > Myxococcota > Myxococcia > Myxococcales > Anaeromyxobacteraceae > Anaeromyxobacter. Next base: position 17,051 of record JAEYZK010000369.1, on the reverse strand, counting down.
CGGCGACGCCGCTGGAGGCGTCCCACGCGCCCTTGTCCACGCGGGCGCGGCGGCCGCTCTGGCAGGTCGTCCCGCCGTTCGAGAGGTGGTACGGCGGATCGGCGAAGGCCACGTCGATCGACTGCGGCGGCAGGCTCTCCAGCGCCGCCACGCAGTCCCCCTGGACCAGCGCCCACCCCTGCCCCCGTGCCGCCGTCCCCGGCAGCCCATCCCACGACCGCAGATCCAACCGACGCGCCATGACCCGCATGGTAGGGCGGGAGATCGATATCGCCAGTTTTTGGCAGGCGCGACGCGCGGAGGATCCGACTGGGGCTCACCGACCGGCCGGGGGGCGGCCGCGCGTGCGGGCCCGGGGCGCGGGCGCCGGCGCGGGGCCGGTGCTCGCGCCCTGCTGGATGGGCGGCGCGTGGAGGAAGTGTCGCGCGGGCGCGCGGGGATCCGCCATGCGCTCCAGCAGCATCTCGAACGCGCCGCGCATCAGGTCCATGGGCGAGATCACCGCCGCGGTCAACGCGGGGTGGAAGTCCTCCGCCCAGCGCTCCCCGACGACGCCCACGAGCGAGAAGTCCTGCGGCACGCGGACGTGCGCGCGATCGAGGGCCCGGGCCACCCCCGCGAGCGCGGCGTCGTTGATCGTCACCGCCGCCGTGATGCGCGGGCGCGCGCCGAGGATGCGCTGGATGGTGGCCTCTCCCCCGGCCGCGTCGTCGGGGCAGCAGAACGCGTGCGGGCGCACGCCCCGGCGCGCCGCCGCCGCCGCGAAGCCCTCGGCCGCGCGGCGCGCGACGCCGTAGCCGGCGGCGAGCATCTCGGCGGGGCGGTTGAGGAGCGCGATCCGGCGGTGACCGAGCTCCGCGAGCTGCTCGACGCAGCGCTCGACGACGACGCCGTAGTCGACGTCCGCCCAGAACAGGCCGCGCGGATCCGCGGGGCGGCCGATCAACACGAACGGGATCCGGCTGCGCTCGAGGGCGACGATGCGCTCGTCGCGCAGCCGGACCTCCATCATCAGGACGCCGTCCACGCGCCGGCCGCTCAGCATGCGCTGGAAGGAGCGGTCGTGATCGCCGGTGCTGGGCGAGAGGAGCAGGTCCAGGTCGGCCGCGCTCACGAGCTCGCTCACCGCGGCCACGAAGGCGAGCTGCGACTCGAGGAGGCGGCGCGTCGGGGGCGGGATGACGAGGCCCACCGTCCGGCTCCGGCCCTCGGCCAGCGCCCGCGCGCTCGCGTTCGGCCGGTACCCGAGCTCCTCGACGACGCGGAGGATCCGGGCGCGCAGCTCCTCCGAGATGGACCTCCTCCCGCTGAGCGCGTAGGAGACCGTGCTCCGCGCCACCCCGACCCGGCGCGCGATCTCGCCGATGTTCAGGCGGGTGCTGCGCGCGTCGGAGGGCGGAGATGGCCGGGATCGCTGGGCGGGCATCGCCGCGGGAGTATGCCACGGCCGCATCCCTTCCGCGGCGCGCGGTCCGCGGCGGCCGCGGCCTGCGCCGGCGGACCCGCGGGAGCCCAGGGGCGCGGGGCATGCCCCGGCCGGGCACGCCGGATGAGGTCGCCCGGTCCGTGCGGACGTGCTAGCGTCGAACCGGTTCGAAGAGCCGACACCGCCGGAGAAGGAGCGTGGACGGGCCGTCGCCCCGGGGCGCGCCGTCGAACGCGGCGCCGCGAGATCACAGCCATGAGACAGCCCAAGATCGTGATGATCGGCGCGGGGAGCACGGTGTTCGCCAAGAACCTGCTGGGCGATCTCCTGTCCGTCGGGGAGCTGGCGCGCTGCCGCCTGACCCTGTTCGACATCGACCCGGAGCGGCTGCGGGACTCGGAGCAGGTGGCGCGCCGCGTGGCGGCCGCGCTCGCCGCGTCCCCGTCGATCGAGAGCACGACCGACCGGGCGCGCGCGCTCGACGGGGCGGACTACGCCCTCAACATGATCCAGGTGGGCGGCTACGAGCCCTGCACCGTCACGGACTTCGAGATCCCGCGCCGCCACGGGCTGCGCCAGACCATCGGCGACACGCTCGGCGTCGGCGGCATCATGCGGGCGCTGCGGACCGTCCCGGTGCTCCTCGAGATGGCGCGCGACATGGAGCGGCTCTGCCCGGGGGTGCTGCACCTCAACTACGTGAACCCGATGGCGATGAACTGCTGGGCGCTCTCCAGCGCCACGCGGATCCGCACGGTGGGCCTGTGCCACAGCATCCCGCTCACGGCCCGGACCCTGGCGGAGGACGTGGGCGTGCCGCCGGAGGAGCTCGACTACCTCGTCGGCGGCATCAACCACCTCGCCTTCTTCCTGCGCATCGCGCACCGCGGGGAGGATCTCTCCCCGCGCCTCCGCCGGGTGATCGCGGAGGGCCGGGTCCCGGCCACGAACCGGGTGCGGTACGAGGTGCTGCGGCGGTTCGGGTACTTCCCGACCGAGTCGAGCGAGCACTTCAGCGAGTACGTCCCCTGGTTCATCAAGCGCGGCCGCGCGGACCTGATCGACCGCTTCCAGATCCCGCTCGACGAGTATCCCCGCCGGTGCGAGGAGCAGATCGCCGGGTGGCGCGAGCTGCGCGCGCGGCTCGCGGACCCCGCGATCCCCCTGGAGGTCGAGCGGAGCGTCGAGTACGCGGCGGAGATCATCGCCGCGGTGGAGACGGGCCGGCCGGCCCGGGTCTACGGCAACGTGGTCAACGACGGGCTCATCGACGACCTGCCGCGGGACTGCGTCGTGGAGGTGCCGTGCCTCGTCGACCGCAACGGCGTCCAGCCGGTGCGCGTCGGCCGCCTCCCGCCCCAGCTCACGGCGCTCATCCGGACCAACGTGAACGTCCAGGAGCTGACGGTGCGCGCCATCCTGGAGCGGCGCCGCGATCACGTCTACCACGCCGCCATGCTGGACCCGCACACCGCGGCCGAGCTGGATCTCGACGAGATCCACGCGCTCGTGGACGAGCTGCTCGAGGCGCACCGCGGGTGGATCCCCGGCGGGCTCCTGGCCCGCGCCGATGGGTCCGACGACCTCCCTTCCCGGTCCGAAGGGAGGTGCCGTTAGCCGCGCCGCACGTCTCGGGGGACCTGGCAGCTCACAGCAAGGAGGAGGAACAATGGTTCGCGTCGCGAGATTCGCAGCTCTGTTGCTTCTGCCCTTCCTCGTCGCGGTCGGATCGGCCGCCGCGGCCGACAAGCCGATCGTCGTCTGGATCGATCAGCCGCGCATGCCCATGATCGACGCCTACAAGAAGGCGTTCCCGGACAAGGCCAAGCTCATCAAGGCGGTGGTGGTGGACCGGGAGCAGCTCCCGGCCAAGGTGCTCCTCTTCAACAACACCAACCAGGGCTGGCCGGACGTGGTCTTCGCCGAGCCGCGGCTCGTCGGCCGGGTCGCGGACGCGGCGCACCGGTTCCCGCTGGACCTGCGGCCGCACGTCCCCGCGGCGGTGCTGAAGGGCTTCGCCGGCATGAGCGGGTGCACCTTCGGTGACAAGATCTACTGCCTGCGCAACGACCTGGCGCAGTTCGTCGTCTACTACAACAGGCCGCTGTTCGAGAAGTTCGGCTACGAGGTGCCCGCCACGTACGAGGAGCTCCGGGAGCTGAGCGACAAGGTGGCCAAGGAGCACCCGGGGTACCTGCTCGGCACCTGGGGAGACGGCTGGACCTTCCTCTCGTACTTCGCGGCGAGCGGCTGCCCGACCCACGAGCTCTTGAACGAGAACACCCTCCGGATCGACGTGACCGACGCGCGCTGCCTGCGGGCGGCCAAGCTGGTGGACCACATGCTGGCGAACGGGACGCTGTGGAACACCGACTTCTTCGACCCGACCTTCGTCACCAAGCAGAACGAGGGCAAGGTGCTGATGGTGCCGATGGCCTCCTGGGCGTGGGGCGTGTTCGGGGGCAAGCCGGACAGCACCTACTTCAAGACCGCCGAGCACCAGCTGGGCGTGGCGCCGCCGCTCAAGTGGGCCGCCGACGCGCAGGCGCTGACCGCGACCCAGGGCGGCGCGGCGTGGATGGTCTCCCGCCACACGAAGAGCCCGAAGCTGGCGACGCAGCTCATCACCTGGCTGACCACGGCCCCGGAGCTCTGGTCCACGATGCCCAACTACCCGGCGTACCGGCCCATCATGCCGCTCTGGCAGAAGCAGGTGTCGAGCGATCCGCTCTTCGCGCATGATCCGTACCCGGTGATGAAGGCCGCGGCCGACATGATCACGCCGCTCGACAAGTGGCCGCGCTTCGACCTCATCGGCCCGCTCACGCAGGTGGTCAAGGAGGCCCAGAAGAACAAGGCGACCGTCGAGTCCGCGCTGCCCAGGGTGGCCGAGCAGTTCGCGCCGCTCGCCGAGACGGCGGGCTACGTCGTCGAGGTGAAGAAGTAGCCTGCGGCGGCCGCTCGAAGCGGCACCGCGCGCGTCCGCCTCGAGGGGCACGGCGTCCTGCGCCGGGGCGTCCCCTCGAGCGGACCGCGACAAAGGAGCGCCCGTGACCCTCGCGAAGCCCGGCCCCGCCGTCCGCCCCGGAGGCTGGCGCCGTCACCTCACCGCGTACTTCTTCGTCCTGCCGTACGTCCTGGCCCTGCTCGCGTTCGGGGTGGGGCCGGGGCTCTACGCGGTGCTCATCAGCTTCTCGCGGTTCGAGGACGGGGTGCCCCGCTACCTCGCCGCGGGGCTGCGCAACTACGGCGCGGCGTTCACGGACTTCCGGTTCGGCTCCACGCTCGGCAACATCGGCGTGTTCCTGCTCGTCTCGGTGCCGCTGGGGATCGCGCTGGTGGTGATCATCGCGCTCCTGCTCCACATGCGGCCGGGCCGGATCTCCTCGATGCTCCGGACCGTCTTCTTCATCCCGGGCGCCGTGACGGGGCCTGCCCTCGTCCTCCTCGCCATCTTCATGTGTACGCCGGACCTCAGCCCGTTCGGCGGGGTCCTGCGCGCCGCCGGGTTCTCCCGTTTCGACGACGTCGTCCACCCGGGGAACCTGGCCGTCCTCTTCACGGTCATGGGGTTCTTCTCCGGCGCCGGGATGTGGATCGCCATCCAGTTCGGCGCGCTCGAGGGCCTCTCGTCGGAGGTGATGGAGGCCGCCACCCTCGACGGCTGCAACGCCTGGCAGAAGGCCCTCTACATCAAGCTGCCGCTCATCAAGCCGTACATCATCTACCAGTTCATCCTCGTCTTCGCCGGCAACGTGCAGCTGTTCGTGGAGCCGCAGCTGTTCACCACCACCTGGATCAACGCCAACGTGCCGCGCCAGTACGCGCCCAACCAGCTCGCGTACGCCTTCGCCTTCGAGCTCGGGAACTTCGGCGCCGCCGCGGCGCTGTCGCTGCTGATGCTGCTCGTCGGCCTGGCCGCGGCCTGGGTGGTGATCAAGGTCACCGGGTTCTTCGACATCCAGGGCTGAGCCGCCCACGACGCAGCGATCGAGGAGGGTACCTGTGGACATCGCGTATTCGGGGCCGCGCCGCGGCCGGGCGGCCCGCCTGCTCGCCGCCGGCGATCTGGGGATCGCGGGCGCCGCCTTCCGCGCGGCGGCGCTCCTGGTCTTCGCGGCCTACTTCGCCCTGCCCATGCTCTGGCTCCTGGTGGCGCCGTCGAAGGATCCCACGCAGCTCTACCAGCTGCACCCGCTGGCCTTCGGGACGTGGGAGCGCTACGCGAAGGCCTGGCACAACATCACCACGTACCAGGACGGCGCGATCTGGGTCTGGCTGCGGAACTCGATCCTCTACGTGGGCGCGTCGCTCGCGGCGGGGCTCGGGATCAGCCTCCCCGCGGGCTACGCGCTGGCGGTCGCGCGCTTCCCCGGGCGGACCCTGCTGCTCTGGTCCACGCTCATCGGCATGCTCCTGCCCGCGTCGGCCCTGGTGCTCCCGCTCTTCCTGGAGCTGAACCTCTTCGGCCTCATCAACACGTCCTGGTCCGTCATCCTGCCGGCGTGCTTCTTCCCCTTCGGCGTGTACCTGGCCTACGTGTACTACGGGTCGAGCCTGCCGCGGGACCTGCTCGACGCGGCGCGGATGGACGGCTGCTCGGACGCCGGCATCTTCTGGCACGTCGGCGTCCCCCTGGCGAAGCCGCTCGTGGGCCTGCTCGCCTTCATCAGCTTCACGGTCAACTGGAACAACTTCTTCCTGCCGTACGTGATGCTGAACGACGACGCCCTGTTCAACCTCCCCGTGGGCGTGCAGACGGTCATCTCCAGCACCGCCGCCATCAAGCCCGGCTTCAACCCGACCCCGGGGGCCGTCAGCTTCCAGCAGGCCGACGCGGCGCTGGCCGGGCTCATCATGATCGTCCCGGTGGTGATCGTCTTCCTCGTGTCGCAGCGCTTCGTCACCCGCGGCGCGTTCGCCGGCGCCGTGAAGGGGTGAGGCCGGTCCCGTTTCCACCTCTGCCCAGGAGGGTTCGCGTGGAGCTCCGAGACACGCCGCAGGACCTCGTCTTCGTCGGGCACGCCTGCTACGACGAGGTGATCGGGTACCAGGAGCCGCCGCGCGTGGCGCCCGGCAGCGCCGTGCTCTGCGGCGCGCTGGCCGCCGCCCGGGTGGGGAGGGCGGTCGCCGTGGTCACGCGGGCGTCGCCGCGGGACGATCGGGTGGTGGAGGAGCTGCGCTGGAGCGGGGTCGCGCTGCACGTCGTGCCGGTCGAGCAGACCACGTACATGAAGGTCGTCCACCCGAGCCCGGACGTGGACGAGCGGGAGCTCTACCAGCTCGCCAGCGCCGGGCGGTTCACGCTCGAGGACGTGCCGCCCCTGGCGGCGCGCCAGGTCCACCTCGCGGGCATCAGCGACCAGGAGTTCGACCTCGCCTTCCTCCGCGGGCTCGCGGCCCGGGGGCTCCGCCTCTCGATCGATCTGCAGAGCTTCGTGCGGCAGGTGCAGCCGGGCACGGGGCGGATCGCCTTCCGCGACGTCCCCGGAAAGCAGGAGATCGTGCGCCACGTCGAGCGGGTGAAGCTGGACGTGGTCGAGGCCCGGATCCTGACCGGCACCGACGACCTCGAGGCGGCGGCGCGGATCATCGAGGGGTGGGGCTGCCCGGAGGTGGTCATCACCCGCGCCGACGGCGTGCTGGCGCGCGCCGGCGGCCGGACCTTCCACGAGCGGTTCACGAACCGCAGCGTGGTGGGGCGGACCGGGCGCGGCGACACCGCCTTCGCGGCCTACCTCGCCCGCCGCCTCGATCACGACGTCCCCGCGTCGCTGCGGTTCGCCGCCGCCCTGGTCTCCATCAAGATGGAGGCGCCCGGCCCGTTCCGCGGGACGCTCGACGACGTGCTCGCCCGGATGAACGAGAGGACCTGAGCTCATGCACCTGTCCAAGACCCCGATCGCCCACTTCGAGGGTGACCCCTGGACCATCGTCGAGGAGGGCTTCGATCCCGCCTACCAGCGCGTGTCCGAGTCCATCTTCTCGCTCGGGAACGAGTTCATGGGGGTGCGCGGCTACTTCGAGGAGGGCTACGGCGGCGACCACCTGCTGGGCAGCTACTTCAACCACCTGTACGAGATGATGGACATCCGCCACGACCAGGTCTTCAAGGGGTTCGTCACCCAGGGCGCGGCCATGGTCAACGCGGTGGACTGGCTGTACACGCGCCTGCGCGTGGACGGCGAGCAGCTGGATCTGGCGCGGTCCAGGTTCTCCGGGTTCAAGCGGACGCTGGACATGCGCCGGGGCCTCCTCACCCGCGCGCTCGTCTGGGAGACGGGGAGCGGCAAGCGCCTGAAGCTGACGTTCGCGCGGTTCACCGATCTCCGCAGCACGCGGCGCGGGTGCCAGCGCATCCTCCTCGAGCCGCTCAACTTCTCCGGGACCGTCCAGGTCTGCTGCGGCCTCGACTTCGACACCCACTACGAGATCGGCGCCGGGTGGGATCAGACGGGGTCGAGCGTGGAGCGCGCGCAGCACATCAACTTCTGGCGCTGCGATCGCAAGGGCGCGGCGGGGGACGGGTGGGCGATCCAGGCGCGCACGCTGCGCAGCGGGCACCGGCTGTTCTCGAGCATGCGCCTCGACTCCGACCAGCCGCTCCGGACCGCGCCGGTCGAGCGCGACAAGTTCATCGGCGTGGACCTCGACCTCTCCGTCCGTGAGGGCGTCGCGACGCGGCTCGACCGGGTGGTCGTGCACGCGTGGCGGAGGACCGAGGACGCCGACGGGCTCTGGGCGGAGGGCGTCGCGCTCGCCCGCCGGCACGCCGCCGCGACCTTCGACGGCGCCCTGGCGGAGCACACCGCGGCGTGGGCGGAGGTCTGGGACGTGCTCGGCGCCGACATCGAGGGCGACCCGGCGGCGCTCCAGGGGCTGCGGTTCTCCTGCTTCCAGACCTACCAGACGTACCAGGGCGAGGACGCGGACCTGAACGCGCTCTGCAAGGGGATGACGGGCGAGGTGTACTTCGGGTGGGTGTTCTGGGACAGCGAGATCTACAGCCACCGCCTGATGATGTTCGTGAACCCGGAGAAGGCGCGGAACCTCCTGCTCTACCGCCACCGCCGGCTCGCCCAGGCGCTGGAGCGCGCGCGGCAGCTCGACTGCGAGGGGGCCCGGTTCCCGTTCGCCACCATCACCGGGATGGAGGACAGCGGCACGTGGCAGCACGTGGACCTCGAGATCCACGCCGACCTGGGCATCTCCTACGCGATCTGGCACCACGATCGGATCCTGCAGGACAAGGAGTTCCTGTACCGCGAGGGGATCGAGCTCCTCCTGCAGATCAGCCGCTTCCTGGCCAGCGCCGGCGGGTGGAGCCCGCTGCACGGGGACTTCGGGTTCTACGGCGTCATGGGGCCGGACGAGTTCCACATGATGGTGAACCACAACTGCTACACGAACGTGATGGCCAAGAAGACCTTCGAGTTCACGCTCGAGGTGCTGGCCGAGGTGCAGCGGGAGGCGCCCGCGCTCCACCGGGCCGCCGTCGAGAAGGTCGGGCTCAAACCGGAGGAGCCGGGGCGCTGGCGGGAGATGGCGGCCAAGATGCGGGTCCCGAAGGACGAACGGACCGGCGTGTACGAGCAGCACGCCGGCTACTTCGACCTGCCGCACGTCGATCTGGAGACGTTCCCGCCCGAGCAGATCCCCATCTACAAGCACTGGGCGTACGTGAAGATCTTCCGGCACGACATCGTCAAGCAGCCCGACGTCCTGAACCTCATGTACTTCTACGGCCGCGACTACCCGCGCCGGGAGAAGCTCGCGAACTACGAGTTCTACGAGGCCCGCACCATCCACGAGTCGTCGCTGTCGCCGTCGCTGCACGCCATCCTGGCGGCGGAGCTGGGCAAGCTGGACGAGGCCTACACGTTCTTCTCGTACGGCGCGCGGATGGACCTCGACAACTACAACCGCAACACGGAGCAGGGGTGCCACGTCACCTCGGCGGCCGGGGTCTGGGCGAGCATGATCTTCGGCTTCGGAGGGATGCGCACGGACGGTGAAGTGCTCGCCTTCGATCCTCGCATCCCCGCCCCCTGGCGGTCGTACCGGTTCCGGGTCTGCTACCGGGGGGCGGTGCTCGAGGCGCGCGTGAGCCGGGAGCAGGTGGAGCTCCAGGTCGTCCGCGGCCCCGCGGTCGAGGTCGAGCTCTACGGCACCCGGCGCACCGTCGGGACGGAGGGCGTGGCGGTCGCGCTCCCGGCGCAGGCGTGAGGGGCACGGGCGGGGGCGGGCCGGGCCTGCTACAACCCGGGCGTGCCGCTCGACGCCGCCGCCGTGAAGTCCGCCGCCCGCCGGGCCGGGTTCTCGAAGTGCGGCATCGCGCGGGCCGAGCCGCTCGACCCGGGGCCGCTCGATCGGATGCTGGAGCGCGGGGCCGAGGCGGACATGGCCTGGCTCCGCACGCAGCGGGCGGAGCGGCTCGATCCGGGGCGGGTGCTGCCGGGCGCCAGGAGCGTCGTCGCGCTCGCGCTCTCGTACGGCGCGGGGGAGGGCGCGCCGCCGCGCGCGGGCGAGGGCGAGGTGGCGCGGTACGCGCGCGGGCGGGACTACCACGGCGTCGTGAAGCGGAAGCTGCGCCCGCTCCTCGCCGCGCTCGCCGCGCTCGATCCCGGGGCGCGCTTCTGGGCCGGCAGCGACATCGGCCCGGTGATGGAGAAGGCGTGGGCCCAGCGCGCGGGGCTCGGCTGGGTGGGCAAGAACGGCTGCCTCATCACGCCCGAGCACGGGAGCTGGGTGATCCTCGCCGCGGTCCTCGTCGATCGCGCGCTCACCCCCGACGCGCCCCACCCCGAGCGGTGCGGGAGCTGCAGCGCCTGCCTCTCCGCGTGCCCGACCGGCGCCATCCCGGAGCCGGGCCTCGTGGACGCACGCCGGTGCCTCTCGTTCTGGACCATCGAGCGGCGCGGAGACATCCCCGCCGACGTCGCGGGGCGCATGGGCCGGTGGGCGTTCGGCTGCGACGACTGCCAGACGAGCTGCCCGTGGAACCACGGCCTCGACGCCTCCGCCGACCCCGAGCTCGTCCCGCTCCCCGGCCAGTCCGGCCTCGACCTCCTGCCGCTCGTCACGATGACCGAGCCCGAGTACCGGCGCCGGTATCATGGGACGGCCCTGGCGCGCGCGCGCCACGACGGGCTCGTGCGGAACGGGATCCTGCAGGCCGGGCTCCAGCGCGACCGGCGCTGCCTCGAGGCCGTGCGCGCCCACCTCGAGAGCCCGCACCCGGGGATCCGCGCGGCGGCGGTGTGGGCGGTCGCGCAGCTGGAGGGAACGACGCCATGAGGATCTGTCGGTTCCGGCGCCACGGCGCCGATCGGTACGGGATGATCGAGGGGGACACCGTGCGCCCGCTCGGCGCGGCGCCCTGGGCGGGCGGGCTCGCCGAGGGCGCGCCGGTGCCGGTCGCCGAGGTGCAGCTCCTCGCGCCCGTCGAGCCGTCCAAGATCGTCTGCGTGGGGAAGAACTACGCGGCGCACGCGAAGGAGCTCGGCAGCGAGGTGCCGCCGACCCCGCTCCTGTTCCTCAAGCCCCCGACGGCGATCGTCGGGCCCCTCGAGCCGATCCGCTGCCCGGCCGCCTCCAGGGAGGTGCACCACGAGGCGGAGCTCGCGGTCGTCATCGGGCGCGCGCTCACCGCGGTCACCGCCGCCGAGGCGCGGCGCGGGATCTTCGGCTTCACCTGCGTGAACGACGTCACGGCGCGTGACATCCAGCGCGAGGAGAAGCACTTCACGCGCTCGAAGAGCTTCGACACCTTCTGCCCGGTGGGCCCGGTGGTCGAGACCGCCTTCGACCCGCTCGACGCCTCGGTCGTGTGCCGCGTGAACGGCGCCGAGCGCCAGCGCGGCTCGACGCGCGACATGGTGGTGGACCCGTACGCGCTCGTCGCGTTCATCTCGAGCGTGATGACGCTCTTGCCGGGGGATCTCGTCTCGACCGGAACGCCCGAGGGCGTCGGCGTGCTGCGGCCGGGCGACGTGGTGGAGGTCGAGGTGGGGGGGATCGGGGTGCTGCGGAATCCGGTGGCGGAGCGCTCACCGCGCCCCTGAAACGACGGTGGGACGCCGGCCGGAGCCGGCGTCCCACCTGGAGCGCGGTCTCGACGTTCGGTCGAGCGCGAGCGCCGACTCAGAACTGGCTGATGAAGTTCCACGCCTCCGGCGGGACCCAGCTCGAGGACTGACCGCGATCGACCTCGCTCGGGTTGTGATCGCCGGTGTGCGCGCACCACCGGACGGGGTGACCGGCGGAGCAGCCCTGGTACGAGGTGCAGATGTGGGTCCCGCTGCCCGCCGCGGGCTCGGGCGGGTTCTGCGCCGTGCAGCCGTTGTTCCTCACGAAGCGATCGCGCAGCGTCCGCCCCTGCGAGATGTTGAGGACGCTGTCGGCCATCCCGTGCACCGCGAAGTACGCGATGGGCGACGTGCCGCCGACGCACCCGCTGAGCTGCGCTCCGGCGTAGAGGGCGACGCCGCGGAACACGTTCGCCCGCTGGCAGGCGAGGGCGTAGGACATGCCCGCGCCGTAGCTGAACCCGGTCGCGAAGATCCGGCTCTGGTCGATGCAGAGCTCGCTCTGGAGCTGGTTGAGCATGGCGTCGGTGAAGGCGACGTCCTGGCCGTTGGAGTTGGCCCAGCCCGCGTTCAGCCCCTGCGGCGCCACGAAGATGGTGCTGTTGTTGGAGAGCGGCAGCAGCCCGTAGTAGTTCCCGCTCACCACGTTCTGCGCGCTGCCGTTCAGCCAGTGGTAGGCCATGACCAGCCGGTACGGCCGCGTGTTGCTGTAGTTGTCGGGCGCGCGCAGCACGTACGTGCGGGTGCCGTTGCTCTGGATGCTGATCGTCCCGTTCTGCAGCGTGCGGGTCTTGCCGCAGCCGGCGCTCGGCCGGGTGTCCCCGCTGCCGTTGAAGGTGGCGGTGACCGTCCGGGCGGCCGTCATCGAGACGACGCACGTCGCCGCGCTGCCGGTGCAGCCGTTGGTCCAGCCGCCGAAGGTGCTCCCGCTCGCCGCGGCGGCCGAGAGCGTGACGGTGGTGCCGCTGGCGAAGCTCGCGGCGCAGGTCGCGCCGCAGTTGACGCCGGAGGGGCTCGAGGTCACCGTGCCGACGCCGGTGCCGGCCTTCGCGACGGTGAGGGCGTAGGTCGTCACCTGGGTGGTGAAGGTGGCGGTCACCGCCTGCGCGGTGGTCATCGAGACGGTGCAGGTGGACGTGCCGCTGCAGCCCGCGCCGCTCCAGCCGGCGAAGGTGGAGCCGCTCGCCGCCGCCGCGCTCAGGGTCACGGCCGCGCCGCTCGCGAAGCTGGCGCTGCAGGTCGCGCCGCAGCTCACGCCGGCCGGCGCGGAGGTGACGGTGCCGGCGCCGTTGCCCGCCCGGGTCACGGTCAGCGGGAAGGTGGTGACGCTGCCGCCGGCGACGGAGATGCCGCAGACCTTCGGGTTGTCGGGGCCGCCGCCCTTGGTGAAGGCGATCACGACCTGGCCGGACGCGCTGGCGGTGGTGTTGAAGGTCCGGGCGATCGCCTTGGTGGCGCCGCCCGCGGCCGCGAAGATGTCGAAGGCGGTCAGCACGGTGGCGCCGTTGATGGCCACGTTGAACGTCCGCTGCCCGGCCGCCGTCCAGTAGCTCTCCTGGAAGTACAGCGTCACCGTCTGCGCGCTGCCCGGCGTGCGGTTCGGGATGGTGTAGGTGAACTCACCGTACCGCTCGGTCTGGAGCACCGCCTGCGGCGGCGCCGTGCCGGTGATCTGCGTCGTGTCGATGGCGCTGGTGGTCGAGTAGGTGCTGCCGCCGGTGAAGTACTGATCGGCGACGAAGGTCCCGGCGGCGGCGCCGCCGACGTTGACGGAGAGGGCGGTGCCCGGATCCACGTTCTGGGTGAAGGTGGCGGTCACGGTGCACGAGGCGTTCATCGTGAGGGCGCCGGAGGCGAAGCCGGCGCAGGTGCTGCTCCAGCCGCCGAAGGTCGAGCCGCTCGCCGCCGCCGCGCCCAGGGTCACGCTGGTGCCGGGAGGGTAGGTGGCGCTGCAGGTGGAGCCGCAGTCGATGCCCGATCCGGTGACGGTCCCGGCGCCCGTGCCCGCCTTGACGACGGTGAGGGTGTACCCGGGGTTCCCTGGGCCGAAGGTGGCCACGACCGTCTGCGCCGCAGACATGGTGACCGCGCACGCCCCGGTGCCGGTGCAGGCGCCGCTCCAGCCGTTGAAGATGGCGCCGCTCGCGGGGGTCGCCGTCAGGGTCACCACCGCGCCCGTGCTGAAGCTCGCGCTGCAGGTGCTCCCGCAGTCGATGCCGGCGGGCGCGGACGTGACCGTGCCCGACCCGACCTTGCTCAGGGTCAGGGTCTGCGTCGTGGGCCCGGTCCCGCCGCCGACGACGGTGAGCGTCGAGAGCGCCGGCGTGCCGCTGCCGGTCCCGCAGAACCCGAGCGTCACCGTCGCGCCGGGGGCGATGTTGGTGTTGTAGTCGACGGGCCGGATGGTGAGCTGACCGCCGCTCGCGCTGGAGGTGCCGCCCCAGAGGTTGTTGAGCGTGGTTCCGTTGAGCGCCACCACGAGCGTCCAGCTCGTGACGGGGGCGGTGCTGGTGTTGGCGAGCGCGATGTTCGCGCAGTAGCCGGCGCCCCACGAGTCGACGGTCATCGTGGCGTCGACGCCGTTGGTGGTGAGGTTCGCGGGCGCGGAGCCGGAGGCCGCGCCTTCCGGCTGGCCGCAAGCGGCCAGCGCCGCCCCGAGCAGCAGGACGCGCAGCATGGCAGAGTGGTGCAGGGTCATGGTCTCTCCTCGGCGGACACGAGGCCGCCGCCTTCGGGGGGAGCGCGAGGAAGCACACGGCAGCACGGGCTGCCGACGCGGGCTCGTTGGCGCTCACAACTGGTGAAGACTGTGCTCATGCCACCTTCGAGCGGGGGGGTCAACGGCCCATCTCACGGTGCGTGCGAACCCGCCGGTCGCTGAGGGGAATCCGGCCGAACGCTCCGGAGCCGCGCCGTCGCGCTGCGCAGGACGCTGCACCGGACTGGCGTGCCGGGCGGCCCTGGCCGCGCTAGTACCACTGCGTGCTCACCCTCGCCCATCTCCAGGCCGTCCGTGCGCAGGCAGCCGTCGGCCCGGTGCTCACGCCCGGGTTCCTCCGCTTCTCCGGGAGGGACGCGCGGTCGTACCTGCACCGCATGTCCACGCAGGACCTCGCGCGGCTCGCGCCGGGGGACGCGGCCTACACGGCCTTCCTCGACGCGAAGGGGCACCTCCTCGCCGAGGGCCACGTCCTCGCGCGCGAGGACGACCTGCTCCTCGCGGTCGATCCGGCCGCGGCCGCCGCGGCGCGCGCGCACCTCGAGCGGTTCGTCATCATGGACGACGTGGTGATCGAGCCCGTACCCGAGCTCCGCGCGCTCCCGGTGCTCGGGCCCGAAGGGCCGGGCCGGCTCGGGGGGCGTGCCGCGGGCGCGCTGCGCGTCCGGAACGAGCGCCGCGGCGCGCCGGCCCTGGACCTCTGGCTGCCCTCCGGCGCGGCGGAGGAGCTGCGCGCGGCGCTCGTCGCGGAGGGGATCCCAGACGTCGGCGCGGAGGAGCTGGAGGCGCTCCGCGTCCTGGGCGGCGTCGCCCGCTTCGGCGTGGAGGTGGGCGGCCCGGCGGCGCGCTTGCCGATGGAGGCGGGGCTCACGCGCGCCGCGATCTCGTTCACCAAGGGTTGCTACCTCGGCCAGGAGATCGTCGTCCGCGCGACCGTCCGCGGCCAGCTCCAGCGCGGCCTCGTCCAGCTCACGCTGCCCCCGGGCGCGGGGCCAGGCACACCGCTCCTCGCGGACGGCGCGGAGGTCGGCACGGTGACGAGCGCCGCCGAGACGCCCGAGGGGCGGATCGGCCTCGGCTCCCTGCGCCGGGCGCACTGGCGCGCGGGCGAGCGGCTCTCCGCGGCCGGTGGCGAGGCGGTGGTGCGGCGCGTGCTCGTCGAGGACGGCGCCGCGTAGCGGCGGCGCCGCCCCGGGTCAGGACGCCTTCCGCAGCGGGCACTGCTGGATCGCCGACGTCGGGTCGACGGCGTCCTTGCCCTCGACGACCGAGGTCACGATCCCGTCCTGGCCGATGACCACGTTCGCGCGCTTCGCGACGCCCACGAGGGGCACCGTACCCGAATACAGCTCGGAGACCTTCCCGCCCTCGTCGGAGAGCAGCGTGTACGGGAGCTGGTACTCGGTCTTGAACTTGCGCTGCGTATCCACACTGTCCACCGAGATACCCACCACCTGCGCACCCTTCTCGGTCACCTCCGAGAACCGATCCCGGAAGTTCGAGTTCTGCTGGTTGCACCCGGGGGTGAACGCCTTCGGGTAGAAGGCGAGGATGACGGGCCCCTTCTCGAGCAGCTTCGAGAGGGAGACCGGCTTCCCGTCGATGTCGGGGAGCGTGAAGTCGGGCGCGCGGTCGCCCGCCTTGAGGGGGGCGGCGCCGAGCAGGGCGGCGAGGATGGGCATGGCGAGCATCTCCGGCTCCGTGAGAGGTGAGCGGCCCTCATAACGGGCGCCCTCCGCCTCGGCAACGCGGTAGCATGAACTCGCAGTCGAACCGACGCGGCGAACGGGGGAGCGGATGCTCACGACGCGCGAGGCGAGGCTCGTGGCCGCGGAGTGGATCCGCGCGGAGGCGGCGTCGATCCCGGAGCTCGTGGGGGCGGTGCTGGCGGGCTCGGCCCGCGCGCGCGCGCCGGACGACCCGCACCCGGAGACCTCGGACCTCGACGTCTGGATCGTCGTCGACGCGGCGGTGCCGGACACCGTGGCCGAGCCGGAGGGCCGCTTCGCCGTCCTGAAGCTCGCGTACCGCGGCGTCGTCGTCGAGCGCGCGTTCTTCCCCTGGGAGCGCGTCGCGAGCGCCGCGAGCGTCCTCGGGGACGCGTACCTCGCCCCGACCCTCGCCGCGCCGGTGCTCCTCGCCGACCCCGCGGGCCGGCTCGCGGGGATCGCCGCCGCCGTGGGGGCGGAGTTCCCGCGGCGGGCGCACGTCCGGCGGCGCGTGGAGGGCGCGCTGGCCCTCGCCGGCCGGTTCTGCGACTTCGCCGCGAGCGGCGCGACGGCGAACCGCTTCGACCCGCTCGTCTCGCGCGCGGCGGGGCTCGGCGTCGCCGTGGCGAACGCGGCGGTCGCACCCGCGACCGCCGCCCTCGTCGCGCCCACGACGCGGTGGGGGCTCGTGCGGGCCGGGGAGGTCCTCCGCCGCCACGGCCGGCCCGAGCTCGCCGAGGAGCTCCTCGGCGCGGTGGGCAGCGCCGGGCTGGAGCGCGCCGACGTCGAGCGCGCGTACGCCGAGCTGGAGCGCGCGTACGACGCCGCGGTCGAGGTCCGGCGCACGCCGTTCGGCCTCGACTACCACGTGGCGCGCGAGGCGCGGACGCTCGCGCTCGGGGGCGTCGGCGAGGTGGTCGCGGCGCACCCGCGCGAGGCGATGGATCGGCTCCTCTTCCTCCGGAGCCTCGCCCAGAACGTCCTCGAGCACGACGCGAGCCCCGCCGACCGCGCGCGCTTCCGCGAGGGCTACCTGGCGCTGCTCTCGTCGATGGGCCTCGACACCGACGCGCGCCGCGCGGCGCGGGTCGAGGCCATCCGCGCGCTCC